>JAZRDJ010000066.1:0-10812 GCA_045660245.1 Clostridia bacterium
TAACGCTTGTTGAATCTTTCAACTCTTCCGCCGGCGTCAACGATTTTTTGAGCACCAGTAAAGAATGGGTGACACTTGTTGCAAATATCAATTTTCATTGTGTCGCCTTTTTTTGTTGTTCCTGTTGTGAAAGTTTCACCACAAGCACATGTAACTGTAACTTCATGATAATCTGGATGAATATTCTGTTGCATGATCTTCTCTCCTTATGTTTCGCATCGTAAAATTTCGTACGCTACAAATTATATTATATATCAAAATTATTGTCAAGTGGTTTTGCAAATTTTAATTTTGCAATTAAACTGACTTTTTAATATAAATTTTCACACCTTCAGCCTCAACAGAAATTGACGCAGCGTTTTTGTCAAAACTTGACACGGTACCTAATGTTTCATTTGCAACATAATCAACAAACTCCGCAGGCACATTACCTTCAAAGCAAATGTCGATTCTGTCAGTAATCGCGAGATCAAGTTGTTTTCTTGCGTCTTGAATGTTTCTCACAATTTCCCTTGCGATACCTTCATTCTTGAGTTCTTCGGTGATGGTGAGGTCAAGTGACACAACCACCTTGTCATCAGCCAAAACTGGCTTTCCGCCTTTTGCGATATATGAAACCAAAATGTCGGCTTCATCAAGAACAATTTCTTCTTCCGCCATCACAATGTACTTGCCATTTTCATGCTTCAAAGCGCCTGACTTGATCGCACGAGTAATCACCGGAATCTTGCTGCCCATGGTCTTGCCCACTGTCGCAAAATTGACTTTGTAGTCAATTGTTGCAATGTCTGAAACATTTTCAATGATATCAACAACTTTCACATTGAGTTCTTCCGCAATGATATCCTTGTATTGCTCAGCAGACATTCTGTCATTCTTGTCTGCAAAAGCGACTTCCAAAAGACTTAGTGGTTGTCTGTTCTTCACATTGTTCTTGTTTCTGATACCACGAGCAAGATGAATTACATCTTGAACGAGATCAATCTCACGAATAAGTTCTGTATTCTTGAATTTTTCTGGAATGTTTGGCCAGTTTTCAAGATGCACACTTTCTTTTGTTGTCAAACTAGTAAACACACGCTCTGCCACAATCGGAGCAACCGGTGCCAAGAGTTTTGCAATGTTTGTGAGCACATAGTAGAGTGTCTCATAAGCATTTTTCTTATCTTCAGTCATTCCACTGCCCCAGAATCTGCGTCTTGAACGTCTGATATACCAGTTTGTGAGACCATCGATCAAATCTTTGATTGGAGTGACATATTCGTCCACGAGATACGCATCCATGCTCTTTTTGATTTTCTTTTCAGTTTCATAAAGTTTTGAAAGCATCCACATATCAAGTTTGTTTTCAGACACAGGAACTTTTGCCTCGTCGCCAACAAATCCGTCAATGCTCGCATAACTTTGATAGAAATATGCACAGTTCCAGAAAGGAAGTACAATTTGTTGCAAACTTTCTTTGATTCCATTTTCGTCAAACTGCATATCGTTCACGAGCATTGCGTTTGAATCATACATATAAAGTCTGAACGCATCAGTACCAAATGTTTTCATGAGATCCATTGGATCTGTATAGTTCTTTGATTTCTTTGAAAGTTTCTTTCCGTCTTTTGCGAGCACGGTCCCGTGAACCACACAATTCTTGTATGCAGGCTTATCGAAAAGCGCAACAGACAATACATGCAAGTAATAGAACCAACATCTAATTTGTCCAGTATATTCAACAACAAAATCTGATGGCGAATGAGCATCAAACCATTCTTTGTTGTCAAATGGATAGTGAAGTCTTGCAAAAGGCACACTTCCTGACTCAAACCAACAGTCAAGAACTTCTGAAACTCTGGTCATTTCATGACCACATTCACACTTGAACGTGATTTCGTCCAAATATTGCTTGTGGAGATTGTCTACTTTCTTTCCTGACAATGCTTCAATTTCAGCAATTGATCCAACAACATGACGCTTTCCACACTTTTTGCATTCCCAAACAGGGATTGGAGTGCTCCAGTATCTGTTTCTTGAAATGTTCCAGTCACGAGCGTTGTCAAGCCAGTTTCCAAATCTTCCAGTCTTGATGAAATCAGGCACCCAGTTTACTTCTTCATTTTTCTCAATGAGTTTTTCTTTGATCTTGTCAATGTTGAAATACCAAGCATCCATCGCCTTGTATATCAGTGGCTTGTTGCATCTCCAACAGTGTGGATAGTTGTGAACAAGTGATCCATCAGCAACATACAAGTTGTTTTCTTTCAAGTATCTGATCACATCACTGTTTGTGTCAAACACATTCATGCCCTCAAACATTGGAACATCAGCAGTGAACGCACCTTTTTCGTTCACTGGACACACGAGTGGCACACCATGCTTTTTGCAAACCCAGTAGTCATCTTCACCAAACGCAGGCGCAATGTGAACGATGGCGATACCCTCACCCTCTTCAACAAAGTCAGCAGGAATCACTCTGAAAGCACCATCTTGTGCCTTGCTTGCAAAAAAGTCAAAAAGCGGAACATATGTTTTCCCAACAAGTTCAACCCCCGCAACAGTCTTGAGAACTTTTGGTTCTTCACCAAACACGTTTTTGAAAGATGAAAGTGCACTCTTTGCAGAAATCAACACCTCTCCATTAACTTCAGTAAAAGCATATTCAATCTTCTCACCAACAGCCAACGCCATGTTTGATGGAAGAGTCCATGGAGTTGTTGTCCATGCCATAAAGAACACAGGAAGACCATTCAACTCTTCATTTGTTCTAAATTTCGCCATTGTCCATCTGTCTTGCTTTGGTCTTGTTGAGTCAGACTCACGAGTTTCTGAAATTGAAAGCGCTGTTTCACATCTGTGACAGTATGGAGTAACTCTGTAATCTTTGTAAATAAGTCCCTTGTTATAGAGTTCTTTGAAAGCCCAGATCACAGACTCCATGAAATCTTTATCCATGGTCTTGTATGCATTGTCATAGTCGACCCAACGAGCCATTTCCTCGACATACTCTCTCCATGAATCATTGTTTTGAGAAACGATTTCATGACATTTGTCATTGAACGCACCAACACCGAGTTGCTTTTCAATTTCTGTTTTGTTTGTAATTCCAAGCGCTGTTTCTGCTTGAACCTCAATTGGGAGTCCATGACAATCCCAACCCCACTGACGAGGCACTGAATAGCCTTGCATTGTTTGGTATCTTGACACCATATCCTTGATGAAAGACACAAGAACTGTTCCATGGTGAGGCTTTCCTGTTGGGAATGGTGGGCCGTCATAAAATACAATTTCTTTTCCTGGATCTTTCACAAGAGATTTTTCAAAAGTTTTGTTTTCCTTCCAAAATGAGAGAACTTCTTTCTGCATTTCAGGAAGGTTTGGCATACGCTCTAATTCTTTTTTCATAATTTTCCTCCAACAAAAAAAGTATAGACGTGATATAAGAACCACAATCTATACTTCCATTATTTTTGTATAAATTCAAACTTGGTTACCACTTATATCATCTGCACTTGCCAAACATATTTTTGGCAGTGATGCTTGAGCCCATGGTCACGGGGGCGTCCGTGAGAGCCTAGTCAGAAAAACATCTTTTCAACTCCCCTGCTCGGTCAAGTGATACAAAAAGCAATCGTCTGCGGGTACCTTCCAGCCATGGGAACCTTCTCTCTTTCGCTCGTTTTGCTCTCAGCGTGTCTTGCCTCAAACGCATTTATTATATGGATATATAATAATCCCATTTTCAAAGTTTGTCAATGTTTTTTGCAAAATAAAAAGAGAGTATGACATACTCTCGATTTAATATTATTTTTCTGACTCCAATTCAGAATTCTGCAATTTCCCACTGGTTTTCTTGATCAACATTTCAACAGCATCTGGACGCTGATTCCCAAGAAAGCCCAAAAGAGTTTCTTTTTTGAGTTTTGATTGCATATGAGTTGGATAAAGTTCTGTTTCTGATCCAAAATATGGAACAGTGATTTTTTTATCACCTGATTCAAATTTCATAACTGCAAAAGCATACTCAACAGGCAGGTAATGAAAAATTGATGGATTTTCAAAATATTTTTCAAGTGCAAATTCTTCTCCTGTGACCTTTTGTGAATGCCACTCAATTGCTCCACATCCAACATCTGCTTTGTACCAATAGACCAAACTTGGAGGAATCAAGTTTGCACATTCAGGATGATATTCCAAAATATTCCCCAAAAATTCTGCATCTTCAAACATTTCGGCCGGTATATTTTCTATTTCTTTATCACCATACTCATAGACCGCTTTTAAAACCAACTCTGATTTGCATTCTTCACGAGCGACAAGTTCTTTCACATGCAAAACTCGATCTTTTTTCTTGAAAAAATTAAACATCTCGCAATCACTCCTTTTACAAAAAGAGTATATCATTTGCCCGTGTTGTTGTCAATACTAATTTCCTCGCAAAAATCCTCAATATCTCCTGCTCCCAAAATGAGAACCACATCTTTTTCTCTGCATCTTGCATTCAAATACTCTTTCAATTCCCCGAAACTGGACAACGACGTGCTCTTCACACCACAAAACCCGATTGCTTCAGACAAGGATTTTTCGTCAATACCATCAATCGGATACTCGCGTGCGGGATAAATCTTGAAAATGCAGACCTCATCAGCCCCATCAAAACACGTCACAAATTCTTTCCACAAATCCCTTGTCCTTGAAAATGTATGTGGCTGAAAAACCACAAAAACTTTGCCTTTTGTGAACTTTTTTGTTGCCTTGATGTTTGCTTGAATTTCCGTCGGGTGATGCGCATAATCATGAAAAATAGTTGCACCATTCACATCTCCAACTCTTTCAAACCGACGCTTGATCCCAGAAAAATTTTCAAGCCCACACTTGATTTCCTCAACCGAAAGCCCAAGATGCAAACACACAGCGACACATGCAAGCGCATTGTAAATTTGATGTCTGCCAACCACCGGCAACTTAATTCGAACCGTCTTTTTCTCTCCCACAAAAAGATCAAACGAAAACCTCGACCACTTGCATTCTCTGATGGATTTTGCCCGCACAAATGCATGCCTGTTTTTGATGCCAAAAGCCAGCATTTTGTCATTTTCCAAAAAATTTTCCAGATACTCATCATCAGCATTAATCACACAAATTCCATTTTTGTTTGTATTTTTTATAAAAATTTGAAATGATTTTTGCAAATTGTTTTTCGTTTTGAAGTAATCCATGTGATCTTCTTGCACATTCAACACACATGAAATTGCCTGATTTTTGATTGAGAGAAAACTATCTTTATACTCACAAGCCTCTGTCACGAAATAGTTTTCCCCTCCAATTTTGAAATTTGAGTTCAGGCTTTTCATCACTCCACCAATATGGATCGTTGGATCTTTTTTTGCCCCCAACAAACATGATGCAATCATTCCTGTTGTTGTTGTTTTCCCGTGTGAGCCAGAAACGGCAATGACATTTTTGTATCCTTCTGCAATCTTTCCCAACAACCATGCACGTGAAAAAGTGGGTATACCCAATGCCATGGCTTGCTCTATTTCTGGATTGTCATCACCGATCGCTCCACTGAAAAAAACCACATCAACACCACAAACATTTTGCGATCTGTGCCCAACAAAAATTTTGATCCCCCTTGCCTCAAGATCATCAGTCACCTTTGTTTTTTTGAGATCTGATCCAGACACAATTGCCCCTTGATTTTTCACAAAACATGCAAGAGCAGACAAACTGATCCCACCAATCCCAACAAAATGAATACGCTTGTTTTTGAAACTTTTCATAACATATTTTATGTTTCAATAGTTTCTTTTGACAATAAAAAACCCCAGACTAGTTTGTCTGGGGGCAACATACGTCAGTAGTTTTTTTATATTCCGAAAAGAGTCGGAACAGAAAAATCATTATTCTGCGCTGTTCTTTGCTTCTTCGAAAGCCTTGAGAACGATATCACGGATTTGCTCTCTTGTCTCAGTGTTGAGTGGATGAACGATATCCTTGAATTCGCCGTCTGGAGTCTTTCTGCTTGGCATAGCGATGAAGAATCCTTCGTTACCTTCGATGATCTTGATGTCATGAACGACAAAGCATTCATCAATAGTGATAGATGCACTAGCCTTAATTTTGCTTGTATCGTTTTTAACAATACGAACTCTTACGTCTGAAATTTTCATGTTCTACTCCTCTTTGTTTTGTTTAATTTTGCCCACATTTCTTAGGCATATTCATTATATAATAAGTTTTTTGAAAAAATCAAATAAATTGATACACTTTTACAAAAATTGTTGAAATTAAAAAATCCCACAACCTAATTGTGGGATCCATAATTTTTTATACAACTTTGAGGTAAACTTTTTTGCCTTTTCTGACAACAACAGCGTCACAACTCTTGACAATGTGTTCATGAGTCTCAACCTTTTTGTCATCAACAAAAATTCCACCCTGTTCAATGAGTCTTCTGCCTTCACCTTTTGATTTTGTGAGTCCAACTTGAACCAAAAGATCACAAATGTTGATACCACTTGAAAGAACTCCCTCACCAAGTTCAATAGTATTCATGTTTTCGCTTGTGCCTTTACCTGAAAAGATTTCATCTGCTGTCTTTTGCGCAAGTTTTGCAGCTTCTTCACCATGCACAAGTTTTGCAACTTCAAACGCCATCACACGCTTTGCTTGCCTGATGTCACCAGCAACCAAATTCTTGATTTGAGAAATTGGAAAATCTGAGAACCAACACAAGAGTTTTTCAACATCTCTGTCATCAACATTCATGAAGTATTGATAGAAATCGTACACTCCAACCTTTCCTTCATCAACCCAAAGCGCTCCACCAGAAGTCTTGCCCATTTTTTCGCCTTGAGCGTTCAAAAGAAGAGGTGTTGTCATCACATTCAATGACTTGCCAGATTTTCTTCTCACAAGTTCAACACCAGCGACCATGTTGCCCCATTGATCAGATCCACCGACCTGAAGCACGCAACCATATTCATTATTGAGGTGTTCAAAGTCATGTGCTTGAATTGGCATATATCCCATTTCAAGGAATGTGAGTCCACCGCTTGAAAGTCTCTTTTTGTACGCTTCAGCCGCAAGCATCACATTGATTGAAAAATATGTTCCAACATCACGAAGGAAATCGACATAAGCATAGTCCTTCATCCAATCATTGTTGCTGACAATGATTGCAGGGTTTTCACCATCTGTTTTGATGAATTTCTTTGCAAAATTGATGACTGCATTCACATTGTCTTCAACGCTCTTTTTGTCGAGCATTGTTCTCATGTCTTGTCTGCCTGATGGGTCACCAACTTGCGCTGTCGCACCACCCACAACCAAAATTCCTCTGTGTCCTGCTTCTTGCAAATACCTAAATGTGCGAAGTGAGCACAAATGACCGATATGCAAACTGTTTGCAGTTGGATCTATTCCAAGATAGAAAGTCATTGGCTCGCCATTAAGTAAATTTTTCAGTTGTTCTTCAGACGTTGTTTGATACAAAAGACCACGAGTCTCCAAAAAATCATACAAGTCCATTCCATGTAGTTCCATGTTTTCTATCTCCTTTTTAAAAATTTAATGATGCTATTGTAGCACATAAAAACAAAAAAGTAAATCATTTCCCCAAAAATAAAGAATACCACCTCAAATAAGTTTGCCAAACAGTGTCAAAACTATTATAATAAAATTAATATCAAGTTTCCAAAAGGAGAAAATCAATGGGATTTATTTCAAACAACTTACTCAAAGTCATTGAGTGGACAGAAGACGACAAAAAAACAATCGTCTATAAATATCCAATGGACGGCAGAAGCATCATGTACGGATCAAAGATCACCGTTCGTGAGGGACAAGTTGCAATTTTCGTGAACAAAGGACAAATTGCAGATATTTTTGAACCAGGAATGCACACCTTGAAAGCGAGCAACATTCCAATCTTGACTCAACTCCTTGCCCTCCCTTATGGTTTCAAATCACCATTCTATAGTGACGTATATTTTGTGAACACAAAACAATTCACAAACCAAAAATGGGGAACCAGCACACCAATCACTATGCGTGACGCAGAGTTTGGAACAATCAGAGTCAAAGGTTATGGAAAATACGCATTCAAAGTTGACGATTCAAAACTCTTTTTGAAAGAAGTTTTTGGAACATGCTCAAGTTTTTCAACTGATGACATAAATGATTATTTGAGGAGCCTTGTTGTTTCATCAATCACAGACACAATCGCTGAATCAAAGATCAAAGCACTCGATCTTGCGAGCAACTTGATTGAGTTCTCAAAAATGGCTTCGGACGTTGCAAAAACACATTTTGAAGAAGTCGGTCTCCGTCTCACAAAACTCATTGTTGAAAGTTTCTCTTTCCCTGAAGAAGTGGAAAAAGCAATTGACACAAACTCAACCCTTTCTGTTCTTGGTAACAAGATGGACGACTACATGACATACCATTCAGTCCAAGCATTGAAAGACTCAGCGAAAAACCAAGGAACCGCAGGCTTGGGCGCAGGCATGGCAACATCTTTCATTTTGGCTGATCAACTTGCAGACACCATGGCAACGAGAAAAGCAAAATCTGCTCAAACTGCAGAAACTGGCAAATTCTGTCCAGAATGTGGAGCAAAAAATCGCAAAAATGCAAAATTCTGCTCTGAATGTGGCAAACAATTTGAAACAAAATCAAACACTTGCACAAAATGTGGAGCCGAACTTCCAAAGACAGCAAAATTCTGCCAAGAATGCGGAACAAAGAGATAAAATTTAATCAATATAATAATAAAAAGCACCAAGCAAAAATCCTTGGTGCTTTTTGTTTGAACAAATTGAGTTTTTTCCGTCAAATTTCCACAAACCATGTGTACTCGTCCAAAAAAAGATACCTCTCATTTTCACCCACTCGAATGGTGTATCTGATACCTTTTCCCCCACCTTTGAGCCCCGCACATTTTTCTTTTGAGAGAATTCTGTCAATCTTGAACCTCCTGCCATCGTCCCAAACGATCTCAACCGGAACAACATTTCCGGTTGAAAGCATACGTGCAAGAACTGTGACGTTTTTTCTCAAAAAAGACAAATCTCCTGTAAATAAACTAAGAAACTTTTACATTTTAGGGAATACCGTGTGCTCGTCTCTTATATTCAATTCTTCCATCTTTTTTTCTTTTAATACAATTCCTCGAGAAAGAGCGTGACGCCCAAACCTCATTCTCAAGTTTTCAACCGCTCGCTCAAGTTTTTCGAGTTTCTTGTTTTTTGAATAGTCATCAAACAAACACACTTGATCAGCATTTGTGAAGTTCGATATACTCACTCCAAGCCCGCGCACAAGCCCCATGCTCCAACAAAAATTCTTTTTGAAAAGTCCCATTGATTTTTCTGCAATCACACACGACAAATTTGTGGGCGATGTCAATGTTTCCATGCGCGTAATATGCATAAGTTCGTTGGTAATGATTGTGAGAGTAATCGTCCGTGCATATGAATATCCATAGTCAATCATGCGCGACACCACACTTTCAGCAAGCAGAATGAGCAATGCATAAATGTCTTCATCATCTTTTATGTCGCGGTAATACGTAATACTGTTCCCAACAGACTTGATTTCGTCCAAGTCCTGATGACGCTTGACCTCCGACGAATCTTCACCAACTGCATATGAATGCAAAACTTCGCCCCATTTGCCAAGATGCCATTTGAGCAATTTTTTGTCAAAAGTCGCAAGATCCCCAATGGTTTTGATTGTGAGATCGTTGAGTTTTCTTTTGGTCGCTCTCCCAACATACAACAACTCTTCGACGGGAAGCGCCCATATTTTCCGCCTGAAATTTTGGTCATCAATCACCGTCACAGCATCAGGCTTTTTCATATCACTGCCAAGTTTTGCAAAAACCTTGTTGAAACTCACTCCAACAGAAATCGTGAGCCCAATTTCTTTTTTCACCCTCTCTCTGATCTGATGAGAAATCTCTTCGGCTTCTGCCCATGACCTTGAAATCGCAGAAATATCAAGCCACGCCTCATCAATTCCAAACGATTCAACACAATCTGTGTACTCACGGTAAATATCTTTCACCGCTTTTGAATACTTGAGGTATACATCATGCCTTGCTTCCCTTATGACCAAATCAGGCACAATTCGCCTTGCCTCAAAAAGCGTCATGCCCGTCTTTATTCCCAGTTTTTTTGCGATCATGTTTTTTGCGAGAACCACCCCATGCCGGTCTTCCACCCTACCACACACACAAACAGGCACACCAACAAGTGTCTCGTCCAAAAGACACTCAACCGATGCATAAAAATTGTTCAAATCACAATGCAAAATATATCTCATAACAACAATAATTATAACATTAAATATTTTTTCGAACAAGTGTTTGAAAAAATATTTTTAAACAAAAAATCACTTTCCTCAAAAAAAGGAAAGTGACATTTAAATTTCTCTTATTTCAATACCTCAAAAACATTGATGTAATGGTCATAAAGTTCAAAGGCTTTTCTGTATGTTTCAGGATCAGAAATATCAACATTTGCAAGTTTCAAGATATCAAGAGGATCCATTGCCCCTCCCGCACTCAAGAATTTCAAGTAGTAATTCTTCACATAATCCTCACCTTGGTTCAAAATGTTTGAAACGATTGAACAAGCAGAAATAAAACCTGTTGCATACTTAAAGACATAAAATGGACGATAAAAATGCGGTATTCTGCTCCATTCAACATTTGCGTTTTCAAGCAAGACAATATCATCACCAAAATACTTCTTTTGGAGATCACCATAAGCCTCATTGAGTTTTTCAAAAGTGAGCGGTTTTCTTTGCTTTGTTGCTGTG
>JAZRDJ010000067.1:0-2060 GCA_045660245.1 Clostridia bacterium
TGACTGTTGAGTCTAACTGGGGAGAAACAATGGTTTTGAATATTGTTGAGTCTGATCATAGAGAGGATTATCAAAATCAAGTGATGTTGAGGTATTGGTATGATGTGACAAATCAAGAGAAGTTTACTTATTTGTCACCTGGTCAGTCACTGGAACTTAGTTCATTAATGTTTGAAAGTACGGGGCAGTTTTGGATCACTGTTTCATATTTGAGAGGTTCAGTTAGCCGAAACTAAAACATTGCGAGCGTAGTCTAGTGTTTTTTGATAAAATTTGATAAAATAAGAAAGCCTTTGTGCATGTGCACAAGGGCTTTTTTGTTTGAGGATTGAGATTGATTTATTGAATGCTTGTTTTTGGATAAAATGGGGTGTGATTTGGGCTGGTTTGGGGTGAGAGTTAGGTGTTGTCTAAAAGGAAGTCGGAAAGGTGGATGATTGGGATGCCGGATAAGTTGCCTGTGCGGTTTTTGTCGGTGGTGATGATGAATTTTGGGTAATGGTCATTGATCTTTGTGAGCACGAGTCCGGTGTTTTTTGTTGTGTCTGTGTCGTCAAGGATTTGGACATAGATCTTGTCATTGCGTTTTGAGCCGACAAATGAGATTTCGTCCTTGCCGAGTTTTCCGGTATGGACTTTGAAGCCACGGCGCAAGAGTTCCAAAAATACAGTGTTTTCAATGCGTGCTTTTGGGTTTTTGTTTTGTGGATCTTCGTGGAAAAATGAGTTATCGGCGAGGTAGCATTTGCTCTGGGTTTTGAGTTCTGTGTGGGTCTTTAGGTCATAGCGATAGCATCTTTTGGTGAGATAAACTTCCTCAAGCCAATCCATGTAACTATAAATCGTTTCGATCGCGATGCTTCGTTTTTCTGACTTCATGGTTTCGGCAATTTTGTTCACGGAAAAGTTTTTGCCGAGGTTGTTTGAAATGTATTTGAAAACTCTGCCGAAAGATTCCTCAGATGTGATGGTGTGAAGAGGATTGAGTGTGAGGGAAATTATGCTTGAATAAATGCCTTCAGCGATTTGCATGGCTTCGCCAAAGTTATCTTTAGCGCAGAGTTTTGTGATCAATGGGAATCCTCCGAACTTGATGTAATCCATCACGAGTTCGTCTTTTTTTGGATCGATCTTGTCGATGTTCTTGAATTCGAGGTATTCCTCAAATGAAAGGGTATAAATATTGATGATTGAGTATCTGCCTTTGAGTTTTGCAAGGGTGTCATTTGAAAGGGCGTATGATGACGTGACATAAATGTCTGCATCAAAGGCGTCGATCAAATCGAGCACCATGTCTTGCCAATCAGGCAGGGCTTGGATCTCGTCCAAGAGGACATAACACTTTGTCTTGTTTTCGAGAAAAGAAGAGAGTTCTTTTGCAACATCGCTGGCTGAAATTGGGTCTTCGGTTTTGAAAATTGAAAAGGTTTTTGTGATGATGTTGGTGGTGTCCACTCCGGACTTTTCAAGTTCGGTTTTTATGCTCTCAAGCAGGGTGGTTTTGCCAGCACGTCTGGTTCCAGTGAGGACTTTCACAACGGGAACATTTTTGTGTTTGAAAATTTGTTTCAAGATGGTTTTGCGTTTTGTGGTTTGCATGATTTTGCTCCTTGGTTGTTCAAAAAAAATTGTAAATTGATCTCTTGAGTGTATTTTAACACAAATTATCAACAATTGTCAAAAGTTTTTGCGTGATGCACGCAAAAAATATATTTTCAACACTTGTTTTTCCATAACAAACATAAAAAGTGGTGTTGAAAAGTGAGAATTTCAGTTTAAAACGTAAAAACTTTTGATGGGTGTTAATAAAAAATGTGAAAAGTGTTTTGTTTTTCACAACAAAAAAACTTACAAAAAGTGTAAGAAGTGTCAAAATTTGTCATTTTTGGTTGGTTTTGGGCATATGGTATATGGATTTGATGTCATGAAATTGAGTTTGCGGGTGTCAAATTTTGAGGGCTCCAAAATGGTGGACAGGTGGCGAAAAGATATTATAAAATAAAGTTACGAGTTAAACCCCGTTAAATTGTCTTACAAAAGATAAGTCGGATCGTAGCCAT
>JAZRDJ010000068.1:0-1848 GCA_045660245.1 Clostridia bacterium
AAGCCCCTCAAACTTTGCGAGCATCAACCGCTCAATTTCTCGCGAGTTTACATCACTCTTTTTTGCTCCAACAAACAACCCAAGACTTTCAAGATACCTCTTTGCTTCTGCCAAGTTCTGCTTTTCAAAAATGCAGTACTCACCATTTGCGCAATGATGTTTTTTGGGCACAATGATCTCAATGCTCAGAACATTCAAAGAAACGAGAAAAAACGACAAAAACCCAAAACTTGCCCCAAAAATACCACCAAGACAAGCGACAATTTTCATGCATAATTCCCGCAAACCAAAACTTTTGATCACCTTCACGGAAAAATTTTTAAGTTCAAAAAGCGACAAAAATATACTTTTTTGATTATTTTTCACCTTGAATTCATGGATTTTTGCACTTTTTTGCCTCAGATCAAAAATCTCAACACCATGCACAAGCGCGTCATCAATGAGCCTCGAAAAGTTGAGCCCGGTGACTCTGTACTTTGTGAAAAAACCTTTCATCTTTCGCCACCACCAAACTTGACACAAGAAATTCGCCCAGAAATCACAAGGTCATTTTTGTTGAATTCCTTGACCACCAAAAATTCTCCCAAAACCGCAATCACTTTGCCTTTTTCACCCTTGAACCTGATCTCCTCATCAGACAAAAACAAAAGCCCCTGCATATTGCTCACAGCCACAAGCCTTGACCCAACAATCGCAACCATCGTCTCACCAATCTCTGCAATGTCCTTTGCTCCAATTGCACTCAAAAGTTCATCAAACATAATCTTCCTCGCTTCGCCAAAGCACTTTTTTCGTCCATGCTTTTTTATTCAAATATATGATTTTGTGCACAACCATATGCACCACAAAGAAAAGCACAAAAAGTTCCTTTCGAACAAATAGCAAAGCAACAAAAAAAGCCAGAAAATTTGGATCGCCAGTTTTCCACTTGACAATCAAAATTTTCTGACTTCAAATCAAAATCAATTTTTCAAAAAAATATTAGTGTGCTTCACTCCATCTGAATGCCGACTGAATTTCAATTTCAAGCGGAACATTCAATGAAACAGCGTTTTCCATCTTGTCCTTCAAAATTTCACGAACAATCTGTTCTTCTTCTTTTGGACAATCGACAATGAGTTCGTCATGAACTTGCATGATGAGTTTTGCCTTGAGAGCGCGCTTTTCGAACTCACGAGTAACAGCAATCATTGCAATCTTGATGATGTCAGATGCCGAACCCTGGAGTGGCATGTTCTGACTCGCCCTCTCGGCTCTTGACCTCACCATGAAGTTTGTCGAATTGATTTCCGCCATAGCTCTTGTTCTGCCGAGAATGGTTGACACTCTGCCAGTGTCCTTTGCTTGAATCACGAGCCCATCGAGATACTCGCGAATTTTTGGGTGCATGCCATAAAAGTTTTCAATGAACTCACGTGCCTGCTTGTTTGAGCACTTGAGATCACTCGCAAGGCCAAATTCTGAAATGCCATAAATTATTCCAAAGTTCACAACCTTTGCGATTCTTCTCATGATCGGAGTGACGTCCGCCTCACGCACTGCAAACACTGATGATGCAGTTTGCGTGTGAATGTCCAATCCTTTCTGAAAAGATTCCACAAAAAATTCATCACCAGACAAATGCGCAAGAAGCCTGAGTTCAATTTGAGAGTAGTCCGCATCAATCAAAATGTTGCCCTCACGGCTCGCGGTGTACATGCTCCTGATCTCACGACTCTCGTCACTTCTCACTGGAATGTTCTGGAGATTTGGATCCACAGATGACAGCCTGCCAGTCGTGGTCAAAGTCTGCTTGAATGACGTGTGAACAAAACCGTTTTTGTCAATATGCCCGCGCAGACCATCGAT
>JAZRDJ010000069.1:0-22133 GCA_045660245.1 Clostridia bacterium
TGATTGACACAGCATCGGTGAAGATGGGTGACAGGGTCAAGCAAAACACCATTCTTGGGATCTCAAAAAAGGGAGAGATCGGGTTTGTGGTGATGTACAAAAACAAGGTCATCAAGGGACTTGAAATTGTTGATGGACAACTGAGTTTTTCGTGAGGTTTTGAAAGGTGTTATGTTTGGCATAACACCCCACAAAATCTGGCGAAAACGTGTGTGGTGTGTCTTTTTTGTCTTTGTCTCATGATGGTGGACAAGAAAAAGAAAAATAAGGAGAAATCAAGCAAAAGTGAAACCACAAAAAAAGCATCGCAAGTTCATTTTTCACCCAATGTTCATGGTTTACCTTGTCTACTCTTTTTTGTGTGGAAACTTGTATTTTTTTTGTTTGTACACCATTTCAATCGTCTTGCATGAGTGTGTTCATTTTCTTGTTGCGCGGAGGCTGGGGTACAAACTTTCATACATGAAACTTTCGATCAGTGGGGCGAGCATGAAACTCGAAAACGACGAGTTTTTTGGATCTGATGAACTCAAGGTTGCGTTGTCTGCGCCCGTGTTCAATCTGCTCATTTTTTGTGTGCTTGCTGGCAGTTGGTGGGTTTTTCCGTCATGGTTCAATTTCACCGCTGACTTTGCTTATATCAATCTTTTCATTTTTCTCTTCAATATGCTTCCTGTGTTCTCGTTTGATGGTGGGCGGATCTTTGTGTGTGTGTTTGAGCGGTTTTGGACGCGAAAAAAAGCGACAAAAATCGTCAGGTGGATTGGTGGATTGTTTGCGGGGTTTGTCTTTGTGATCTTTTTGCTGTCATGGGTGCAAGGTGTGTTCAACATTTCGCTTTTGGCTGTTGCTTTGTTTTTGATATCAAGCACTTTGCTTGAAGGTGGTGGCGACTATAAAAAGCCAAACCCAAGTGACAAACTTGAAAGAATTCGTCAAGCAAAACGAGCGGTTTTGGTCAGAACTTTTGTGGTGCATGAGAACATGAGGCTCATTGAACTTTTTCGTTTGATCAAAGACAACGTCTTTTGTGTTTTTGTGGTGATTGGCGATGGCGGGAAGAAGGTTTGCAGTTTTGATGAGTTCAAGTTTTTTGACGCGTTGTATCAATTTGGTGCTGGGGCGAGCATCAAGTCTTGTCTGGGCATTTTTTGATGGCGTTTTGCCAAATTTGGGTATTGACAATGTGCGCGTGGTGGTTATATAATTAAACTCCAATGGAAAAGAATTTAGAAAAAATTTTGTTGTCTGTTCAGAGCCCTTCGAGATATATTGGCGGGGAAACAAACACTCCGACTATTGACGAGAATGCAAGGGTCAAGTTTTGCGTGCTCGTTCCGGAACTTTATGAGGCTGGAATGCTCGATATGCGTGCAAAGACTCTTTATCACAAACTCAATGACCGCAAGGGCAACAGTGCAGAAAGGTGTTTTGCGCCTTGGCTTGACATCGCAAGCATGATCAAAAAAGCGGGCATCAAGTTGTTTTCACTCGAGAGCAAAAAAGCACTTGTTTGTTTTGACGCGCTCGGCATTTCACTCAAAATTCCTGCTGATTTCACAACGGCTTTGTTTATGCTCGATCTCTCTGGCGTGACGCTTCACGCAGGGAAAAGGGCAGAGAGTGAGCCTTTTGTGTTTGGGTTTGGGGACGCGTGCTCCAACCCTGAAGTTGTTTCAGCGTTTTTGGATTTTGTGATCATTGGGGACGCTGACGAAGTTATTTTGCAGGTCAATGACACAATGAGAAGTGCAAAGACCAACAAGTTTTCAAGGCGTGAAACGCTCGAAAGTCTTTCAAAGATTAGAGGCGTGTATGTGCCTCAAGTCGTGTTTCCGGAATATTCAGGAAATGGAACGATCAAAAAGTTTTCGGCGCCTGCTGTTCAAAAAGCGCTTTCTGTCGATCTTGACAGAGCGTATTTCCCAACAATCATTCAAGTTCCAAACGCAAAGCCTGTGTCTGGTGCGGTGTGTTTTGAGCCTGTTCGTGGTTGCACGAGAGGGTGCAGGTTTTGCATGAATGGGTTTATTTCGCGTCCAGTCAGAGAAAGGCGTGTTTCAATTTTATCAAGTGAAGTCATGAGCATGGTCACAAGCACTGGAACAAAGGAAATTGAGTTTTCGTCAAGGTGTTTTGGGGATTACTCCAAACTTGATGCGCTCATGAATGAACTCGGTCAAATTGCAAAGGAAAAGAACGCAAGAGTTCTGCTCCCAGAAATTGATGGGCAGTTCTGTTTTTCGGATTTTGTGACGTTGTCGAGCCGTGACACAATCACGCTTTCGCTCGAGGCGGGCAGTGATCACATGAGAAGGGTGATCAACAAGAATATTTCAAGCGCAGAGATTTTGGGCGCTGTGCAAAAACTGGCGAGATCTGGATATACAAACTTCAAGATCAATTTCATGATCGGACTGCCTTTTGAAACGGGTGCCGACCTCATGGGAATTGTGGAAACGGTGAAGGAAATCAAGCAAATCGCGAGAAAAAACAAGACTTCAAAAAAGCCGATTTATATCACGGCCAACATTGCGTGTTTTGTTCCAAAGCCTTTCACTCCTTTTGCGTGGTGCGAGAGCATTTCTGGTCAGGAGGCGGAAAAGCGTTTCAGGTTCATCAAAAAAGGTCTCAAGGGGTTGGGTGTGAGAGTTAAACTTTTTTCACCTGAATACTCAGTGATTGAAAGTGTGCTTTCTCGTGGTGACAGGCGTGTGTCTGAGGCGATTATCCTCGCGTACAAGCACGGAGCAGTGTTTGACACAAACATGAAATTGTTCAATTTTGGGGCGTACAAAAAGGCGTTTGAGATCATGGGTGTGGACATTCAAACAGAGACAAAAAAGCGTGATGTGAGCGCAATTCAGCCTTGGGAAAATGTCGACATGATGGTTGAAAAGGCATATCTCCTTGCAGAGTTTGAAAAAGCGAAAGCCGGCATCATCACTCCTGACTGCAGGGGTGGTTGCAAGGCTTGTGGACTCAGTCAAAAAGGAGGTTGCAAGCATGGTAATCTTTAAGTTTGAAAAAAAAGGCGATGCAAAATTTTTGTCGCATCTTGAGATGATGAGACTTGTGAAACTTGCGATCAGGAGATCGGGAACAATGATCCCTGAAAACAAGCGTGGAGCAATGAAGATTTATTTTTCGCCTGCAACGCCGATCGGTGTTGAATCTGAGGTGGAGTACATGGAGATTGACACACAAATCGTGGCGCACAAACTCGCTGATGTGCTCGAGACTTATCTCCCAAACGGGATCAAGATCACGGGTGAGTATGACATGAAAGGCAGAATGGGAATTTCGGGGCTTGCTTGTCTTGCGAAATATGTGGTTGAGATTGACGGGATTGATGGAATGCAAAAGCGCATTTCGGACGTGCTTTCAAGTGCTGAGTTTTTTGTCAAACTCAAGATGAACGGAAAAGTGAAACAGACGGGTGTGAACACGCTCATTCACAGTTTTTCGTTTGAAAATGGCAAACTCACTATCTTGGGGTTTACTGGAGAAAACAACCTTTCGATCACTCAAACTGTTCTTCAACTTTTGAAAGTTATTGGGCATGAAAGTGCGGATTTCAAAATAACAAAAACCAATCTTTTTGCGAGAATTGATGAGAGATTTCATGATGTTGAACTCCTCATTTTGAGAAACAAAATATAACAAAAAAAACATTTGTTCAAAGGAGAAAAATTTGGAAATGAAAAGAGAAAATTTAAAAAAAGCCGATTTTGCGGAATACAACAAACTCGGTTGCAACACAAGAGCCGTGGCAAGAGTAAAGGGTGAAGAATGCCTTGTGATTGTCGACAATCCAGACCGCGGAGTATACAATGTACTCGCTGACAATGTGAAAGAAATCAAGGAGATTTCTGAGTATCTCACAATGGTCTATGAAACGGCTGACGGCAGATTTGGTTTTGTGAAGAAAAACGGCGTCAATGTGATTGTGAATGGTACTGAAGATTTGAGATGTGCTGGACATCTCTCGCAAGAGTTCTTTATTGTAAAGAAAGCGGCGGGTGAGTATGTTCTTGAAATCCTCGCAGACGGAAGTGCACGGAGATATGCTGGGCCGTTCAAGAGCATTCGTCCTTTTGACAAGCATGGCATCATGGTTGTGAGAGAAATGCAAAATGGTGAGCATTCAGCAATTGCATTGAACACAAGGTTTGACCGTGTTTCTGGCTGGTTCAAGGAAATTGGCGAAGCAAATGATCAGGGTGTGAGAGTTGCGACTTTTGGAAACAACGGATATCTTTTGAACAAAGACTTCAGAACTGCAAATGAGTTTGTGAAAAAAGTGTTTTTTGAGCGTGGTGAAGACGGCGTGATCAAAGCACCAACAGCAATGATGCCAGTCAAGGACCAAAGAGGAATGGTTGGTTTTGTGGATACGAGCGAAGACGGATCTCCGTTTGTGTCAAACCTTTTGACTGGTGACACAATTTCTGCACCAAGCAAGACTGGGGTTGTGGAAATCACAAGAGGAATCGGAAAACAAAAATCTGTTGAGCATATTTCAGTCATCAAAGCCGATGATGACAATTATCTCATTGACAGAACAGTAAACACTGTTGAAGACGTGTCATTCTTTGACGCTGTTCTTGGATCTTTGAACAAATCAAGTGGCGAATCAATCTTCAAAATGGACAGAAAATATTTTGCAGACAAGCACACACTCTCTGACATCAAGGTGGCATACCGCAAGTTCTTTGATGAGCGAATTGACAAAATGAAAGGCATCATTCTATCTGGCAGAGAGTATGATGATCTCCGCACAGATCAAGTGGAATATTTGGAGTTTTTGCTCGATGGTTTCAAAGAAGAAATGACAAGGAATTTCCATTCTTGTTTGCGTGCAAAAACTGCAGAAGTTGAGGTTGAAGGCGCTGATGGTCACGTGCTTGAGGACCTCACAATTGATGAGATTTTGTACGATCCGCTCGAAGAGATTTATGACGAAATTCAATCTGGAAGATAATCCGATGGATTTGAGGTTATTTTGAATTTTTTCGATTATATTATTATATAATATTTTTTGATTTTTGCCTTGACAATGCCTTTTGCTTGTGGTATTATTTACCCGTGCCACATGCGAAGGGTATTTTTTTTTGCAAGTGCAACATTCGAAATTTGGCGAAATTTTCGCTGGGTTTTTTTGAAATTTGCCACCCAGTGCAGTGAGACTGGAGAAGAGGAGGAAAATATTAATGTACGCTATTGTTGAAGCCGGTGGAAAGCAACACAAAGTTGAAGCAGGAAAGTTCTACAAATTCGAAAAAATCGAAGCAGAAGTAGGCGCAACTGTTGAACTCCCAGTACTTTTCGTTTCTGACGAGGGAAAAGTGAAGACTGGTGCACCATACGTTAAAGGTGTGAAGTGCGTTGCTGAAGTTCTTGAACATGGAAAAGAAGACAAAATCGTTGTTTTCAAATACAAACCAAAAAAGAACGAAAGAAAGAAACAAGGTCATCGTCAACCTTATACAAAACTTAAAATTGTTTCTATTGGTTAATGCTTATGACACACGTTGAAGTATTCAAAAGAAACAATCAGATCTACAAAATTGTTTGCGACGGTCACACGGGTTATGGCGTGGCAGGTGAGGACATCTGCTGTGCGTGTCTTTCAAGCGTGGTTCAAACCGCAGTCTTGGGACTCATGATGGTTGTGGGCGTTGATGTGGATCTCGAACGTGATGAAAAAAGAGGGTTCCTCTCAATGGAAATTGTTGAGGATCTTGAAGGTGAAAGACTAATTCAAGCAAATGCGATTTTGGACACAATGTTCTGTGGAATTGCTGACTTGAATGAGGGTTTTTCGGATTTTATTGAATTGGAGGTAAAAAACTAATGTTTATTATTGCTCAGTTGTTTGCCCACAAGAAAGGTGGCGGTTCAACAAAGAACGGTAGAGACTCTAACGCTCAAAGACTTGGCGTTAAGAAGTTTGCTGGTGAAAAAGTAAAAGCAGGCAATATTATTATTCGTCAACGCGGAACAAAAGTTCACCCAGGTACAAACGTTGGTATCGGTGATGATGACACACTCTTTGCAACAGCAGATGGTGTTGTTAAGTTTGAAAGAGTTGGTAAGGACAAGAAAAGAGTTTCTGTTGTTGCTGAATAACAAATTTTTTTGAAAGCACAAGGCAATCACTATTTGGTGGTTGCCTTTTTTTTTGAGTCGGTTGTTGCTATTTTTAGGATAAATTTACAATTCTTGAAAGATTTGTTTATTAATAACAATAATATTATATACTAAAAATAAATTAATAAAGTTGTAAAAAGTGTATTAAATTGCTTGACAATGGGGGGGGGGGTAGTGCTATATATATTATAGCATGATTATTTAGGCTATTTTGTCAAACTGGGGAGAAAAGAAAACTGTGAAGAAATTTAATTGCAAAAGAATTTCTATCTTAATGAGTATTTTGATTTTTATGGTGGCGTCAATGATGCTATTTTTTTGTGTGAGAAATAATCAAGACATTGACGTTTTGAAAAGCAATGACAACAGTGTTTTTTCAAACTCAGAAGAAGTATTGGATAATATTGTGATTTCAGACACCCATTTTTCTTCTTTGAATAATCACGCTTTGACTGTTTCAAAGGGAGCGAGTATTACTCTTGAAAACTGCACAATAGATGGAACTGATACTTTTGAGTCAGCAATTATTGTTGAAAATGGAAAACTCAATTTGGTGAATACAACAATTCAAAATTGTTTCTCTATGTATGGTGGTGCGATCAATATTCAAAAAAATGGTTTGGTCAACTTGAGTGGGACAACAATCAACAACTGTGATGCGTATGCTGGTGGTGCGATTTACAACAGAGGCACGCTGAACATTGAAAACTCAACAATTAGTGGTTGCACGTGCGATTTTTCTGGACAGGCAGGAGGAATTTATAACGCAGGTATACTAACCATTAATGACGGGGTTGTGATTGAGAATAATGGAATGATTGAGTCAAGTGGTGTTTCATACAATTGTAGTGGCGGTGGAATTTACAATGATGGAACATTAAATATGTTTGGCGGAAGCATTCGTAACAATTTTATGGTTCCTAGCGATGGCGTTGGTTACGGAGAAGGTGCGAATGTTTACAATGCAAGTGGTGCAACATTCAATTTTTCTGGTGGAGAGATTTTGGGAGATGGCCAAACAATTCAAGCGTTGCAAGGTGCAGGAGTTTTCAATGTCGGAACTTTTCAAATGACTGGTGGAGTAATTTCAAACAATGTGGTTGGAACTTTTGATGGATCTGGGGCGAATGTTTACAATGCAAAAGATGCCATATTCAATTTTCAAAATGGGGAAATTTCAGGAAATGGAACACCGCAAGCAAGGCGTGGAACAGGCGTTTACAATCTTGGAACATTCAACATGAGTGGTGGTGACATCAAGAATTGTGCGGTAACAACTGAATTATATTATGAAGAAGATAGTTTGTACCGCGATGATGGGGCTGGGGCAAGTGTATTCAATGCAAAATATTCTACATATGAAGAAATTGATGAAGATACAACGATCGAAACTATTCATTACTTTGGAACGTTTAACTTTTCTGGTGGAGAAATAGAAGGGCTTGGAGAGAGTGTTGCCTGTGCGAACTATGCAGGTGCAATCCAAAATGAAGGTGAGTGTGTGATTTCTGGTGAGGCTCAAATCAAAAATTTTTATGTGCTTGAAAGTGGTGCTGGAATTTACAACCATGGAACGCTCGAAATTAAAGAAGATGCAATTATTGACAATTGTCACACACCATACATTGGTGGTGCGATTTATAACAGAAAAAATCTCACAATTGTTGATGGGACAATCAGCAATTCGTCTGCTGGGAAATGGGGTGGTGCCATATTCAATGGTGACACTTCGCTTGCACAAGACAAGGTCGCATATCTAAAAATAGAAGGTGGTTTCTTTGATGGAAACACTGCTGACGTTGGTGGAGCCATTTACAACTACAAAAACAAAGAAGAAGCAAAACATATTGTAGATTTTGATGGTGGGAAAATTAGTGGTTCTTCTGATGGTGATACGCTGAATGCAAGATATGGTGGGGGAATTTTGAACCAAGGCATTTTCAATTTGTCTGGTGGAGTGATTGAGAATTGTTTTGCAAGCCTTTATGGTGGAGGCATTCAAAATGATGGGACTTTTGAATTTGATGCAGGTGTTGTTCAAAATTGTCAGGCAACTCAGTATGGTGGTGGAATATACAATGCTTCAATTATGAATATTTCCAAATCAGCGACTATTGATTCATGTGAGGCTAGTGAGGGTGGAGGTATGTATAACTACGGAACACTTTCTATGACTGGCGGAACGATTCAAGCAAGTACAGCAAAATATGGCGCTGGAATTTACAACCGAATGTCACTTGTATTTTCAAACAATGCACTCATCTCGCTGTGTGATGCTACCGAGCGTGGTGGTGGTATTTTCAACAACAGTTATATGGATCCGATTCTCACTGGTGGAATTATTAGCGAGTGTGAGGCTGAATATTTTGGTGGTGGAATACACAATAACGGTGGGACATTGACGCTTTCTGGTACAAATATTTCTGGTTGTGGTGCAAAATCATCTGGTGGTGCGGTATGCAATTATGCGACACTCTTCATAACTGGTGGAATTATTTCGAATTGTTCTTCAAACAATGGTGGTGCAATTCTCAATGGAATGAACAAATATTTTGAATTTTCAGGTGGAAATATTCAAAACTGTTATGCAAATAATCAAGGTGGAGCAATTTTTAATCAAGCAACGGCGTCAACAAAGCAATGTGGCGGAAGTGTTGTTGCTTGTTATGTGAAATCATCAAGTGGAAACGGTGGCGCTGTTTTCAATGATGGAACATATAATTTTTACAGTGGAGATATACAAGGAACGCTTGTATATTCAACGGAAACAGGAAAAATTGAAACTTTGACAAATATTGGATCTTCAAATGGTGCAGGTATTTATAACACAACAAACGGATTGATCAATATGTATGGTGGCACAATTTCGATGTGTTTTGCGAATAATGGTGCTGGAATCTACAACCTTGGAAAACTTGATATTCAAAATGCAAACTTGCTCAACAACTGTGCTCGTAACAATGGCGGAGCAATTTTTAATGATTTAAATGCAAACGGGTTTTCGATCCTTGGAAGTAAAGGTGAAGATTCACGAAATTCGGTTTTGATTGACAATTCCCTCTGTGGCGTTTCGCAAGCAAGTTCAGGTGCAGGAATATATAATGAAGTTGAAGCAACTCAGGCGGTAGACAACTTGACCATTATTAATTGCAAGGCTAGTTATAAGGGTGGTGCGATCTACAACTCAAACAGTCTGTCTTTGGGAAGTGGAGTGGAAATTCAAAATTGCAGTGCTTCTGATGGTGGTGCAATATTTAATTCAAGTGCGACACTAAACTTTTATGGCTATATGTTTGGAAACACTGCAAGCAATTATGGTGGTGCTTTTCACAACAATGGTGGAAGTGTCAATTTGAAAAATAATTCAAAGATTATTGGGTCTGTTGATGTATCGATTCAAAATGCTGTGCGTGGTGGTGGTATCTATAATTTTAATGGATCGATTACTATGGAAGGAAGTGCAATAATCCAAAACACAAAAGTTTCACAACTTGGTGGTGCAATCTGCAATGAAAATACTGACGTGGTTGTCACACTTTCAGGCGGAGAAATTAATAATTGTAGGTCTGGAAATCTTGGTGGTGGAATACACAATCAATCAGGTGAACTCATTCTCTCTGGTATTGTGATTGAAAAATGTTATGCTCAATCGTATGGTGGTGGTATTTCAGTTTATAGAAAAGTTAATATGACTGCTGGATCGATCAATGCCTGTCAAACGGCTGGTTATGGTGGTGGGGTATTCAATGGTTCGGCAATCAACTTTGTCTTTTCTGGTGGATTGATCACAAATTGTTATTCTCTCCGTGATGGTGGTGGAATTTTCAATACAGGGAATTTATTCTTTTCGGGCAATGCAAAGTTCGAAAACAATTCGGTGCCAGCGGAGCCTGCAAACGATTATCGTAGAGGCGCGAACATTTTTAATAATGAGTCTGGGGTTGTTTTCATGGCTGGTGGAACAATTGTTGGGAACAGCAATTTAAAGGCAACTGCTTATCTTGGGGCTGGAATTTATAACAAAGGCAATTTTGAAATTTCTGATGGGTCAATAGAAAAATGTTTTTCAACTGATGGTGCAGGGATATATAACGATGGCACGTTGTTGGTGACTGGTGGATTGATTGCAAATTGTGTTTCATCAAACAATGGTGGTGGAATTTTCAACAAAGGAACTTTTCAACTAGATGGTGGAATGATTGACAACGGCGAAATGTCGATGTCAATCATTGAAGTTGATGGCAAAGAAAGTGTAACTTCAACCCCACAAGCCCAATATGGTGCTGGGATTTATAATGATACGTCAGGTGTTTTTAATTTCTTGTCTGGGGAAATTTTGAGATGTGTAGCATCAGAAAAAGGTGGTGGAATTTTCAACAAAGGAACACTTGAGATGACTGGTGGAGTGATCAATAATAGTTGGTTATCAACTACTATTCTTGATGAAAATGGTGATCACGTTGAAATTTTTATAACACAAGCAAAATTGGGTGCTGGAGTTTATAATGAGTCCACATTTGACTTTGATGGTGGCATCATTGAAGAATGCCGATCTTCCGAAAATGGTGCAGGCATTGCAAACACAAAAACCTTGACAATTAATGGTGGTATTATTCAAAATTGTGAATCAAGCAAACGTGGTGGTGGCGTTCAGAATGATGGGACATTTAATTTTGTTTCAGGTCAAATTATTTCATGTACAGCGAAAGAGGTTGGTGGTGGCGTTCAAAATAGTGGAAGAATGACAATGGACGATGATTCTGGCCAAGATGCAATAATTCAAAGTTGTTCGTCAGAGCAAAGCGGTGGTGGAATCAATAACTATGGAATATTCACTATGAATGATGGCGTGATTTCTGAGTGTATTGCCTCACAGCATGGTGGTGGAATAAGTAATGGTTATGGAAGATCATTCAGTATTTATGCTGGTCAAATAACTGGTTGTAGTGCAGATTTAAATGGTGGAGCAATTTATTTGCCTTCTGACGGTTCATCAAGAGCGACTATAACAATTGATAGTTCTGGGAAGTTTCTGATCACGGATTGTGAAGCAGGTAATTGGGGCGGCGCAATTTTTCTGGATAAAAACATCACTCTTTCATATATTGAAAGTTCTATAATTAATTGTGTGGCTACAAATTATGGTGGAGCAATTTATAACGGCGGTGGTGTATTGAATATTTCATTTTCAGATATTAATAATTGCCGAGTGGAACAATATAATGGTGGTTGTATTTTTAACGCAGGATCACTTGTTTTTGAGAAAGATAGCAGGATTAATAACAGCGAACTTTCTGATGATCAATCATTGTCAGGTTCTGGAATTTATAACACTGGAAATTTGACAATTAATAACAGCACTATTTTTGGTTGCAGGGCGACAAGTTTTGGTGGAGCAATTTATAATGAAAATTCTATGACTTTTGATGGTAAGATTGAAGAGTGCTATTCATCAAATTTGGGTGGTGGAATTTACAACCAAGGCTCATTAAAATTAAATGGTGGAGAAATAGTAAATTGCGGTGCTGATAATGCAGGCGGTGGTGTGTATAATTCTCTTGGCAGTACCAATTTTGAATTTTATAATAATATTTCAATGTGTTATGCAAGCATCGGAGGTTCGATTGCTTCAGAATCACAAATAAAAATGGGAAGTGGTGCAAACACTGATAATTTGATTGCTCTTGGCACGAAAAGTGAATACAAGATAAACGCCACGTCGCAAAGCACAGGAAGAATAAGTGTTTTGTCGGTATTATCTGGATTGTCGCAAGATGAAAAATTTGTCGTTGATTTTTACGGATTCGATGGTGACAACATTGTGAGCGACAGGCACGCTATGCTGACACATTATGCAAAACATTATTACTGGAAAGATGAAAATGATATAACTCAAGGAAGTGCATCCAAAAACTTGCTTGAATCATCAAGTAGTATAGAAAATTATGATTCACAACTGGACAAATTTGAGTTTGCGGATAGTGGACACAAATTTTATGCTTATATTGATGGTTCTAGGTATGTGTACCATGAGAGAACTTTGTCGGTTGGTAATAGTGGATATATTGATGTAATGGTAAATGGATCATATAGAGCGGACAATATGGTAAATTCCACTGTTTCTGTTCCTGGGCCAGTGGATCATACTTTGTATATTTCGCTTGATGATCAAAAATCAATTCGTATATGGGACTATGATGTAGAATGGATAAATACTAGTTTTTCAGATAGGGCAGATATACCACCAGGTCTATGTACTTGGAGTATTGATGATATAGGGTTGTGTAATAATCTTTCATACACATCTTCATTGCAGATATGTGGGAATAAGGTTATTGTTAATACTTATGTGACAACCGATTATGTTTATTGGACATCAAAGTCTTTTGAGGTTGGTATATTTGACTGGGAAACAACAAATATTGAACTCGACATAAGTTGCAATATAATGACATAGTTGATAAGATTTTTTCAGAGATATTGAATTTTTGGGGGCTATATGCTATAATATACTTACAAAAATCAAGGAGAGTTGTCATGATTAAAAAAACGAAAGCACAATTAGATAAGGCACGTTATGACAAGTGGATGCAGTTTTATTCGCCACTCCTAAATTATGTCGAAAAAGACATCAAGGATTATACGGACGCAAAATATAATCAAAATAGTCAAAGCGGAAATATATTATCGTTTGAAATAGAACAACAAAAAATTACGGATTTTATTGCTGGATTTGTAAACAACACAATTACCAATGAGAGCATGAAACAACGTTATCTTTTGAATCTATACGGAAAAAATCCCAATGTGGTCTTGAAAATCAAAGTTGATCCGAAACCTAAAAATGCTTCGGAACAAGAAATGAAAGAATGGGATCAATCTGATACCGGTAGAGTAAAACCACATGATGTAGATGGAAAAATAATCAAAAATTCTGACCTTGGAAAAGTTTTTGTGAGGGTCAGACTTGGTGAAGAACTCGGAAATGGCAAAATCAAAACAGATATTTTCAAGGTTATAACTTATATGCATGAAATTGCTCATTCAATTGCCGAAAGTAATATGTATGAGCAATATATTCCAGTAGAAAATGATTATTCGGTTGAAATTGAATCAATGTTTATGGAAGATTTGTTCTTGTCGTATCTGACAAAAAATGCTGACGACATAACAAAAGCATTGTATGTGGAAGGAGCATCAAAAACACTGGATTCACAATTTTTAATGGATGTTGTTGATGCGTACAGGAAAGAAAGAGATATTGGGTTTGTAAAAACATTAGACTACATAAAAAATGAACCTTTTGATCCCACTAATCCTGGTCTAAAACCATATAAATTCAGATATTTTGTTGGTGAAATGTATTGTCATATACTTGACGATATGTACAAAAAAAATCCAGCAGAAACAATAGATAATTTTGCGGTTTTTTTGGAGAACAATGCTTCTCTTGATTTGGAAGAGAGTTCGAAAATAATTTTTGGAGATGAAAATATCACGATTGATGACATTGTTGACAATTTTAAATCGAGCCTAATCGAAAAAACACAGAAATTGATCAATGAACAAAACAAGGGGCAGCAACAAGTATAGAATTTTTTATTGATAGGCAATCACTATTTGGTGGTTGCCTTTTTTTGTGTTGGGTGTTTTTTTATTTTCAAGAATGTGGGCAAAAATATTTGGAAGGGGTATTGTATTTGTGGTATTATTATAGTATAATAATGTCGTGAAGAAAGAAGGAGCAAAATGTTATGGTTGATGGTTTTGTTGCTTTGTTTGCTGAATCAAACATTGTGGGGCTGATTGTCCTGGCTGTGAGTCTTGTGTGTTTTGTCGCTGAAGTGTTCATTCCGTCTTTTGGGCTTGTGGGCATTGGGGGCATCATTCTCGGGGTCGCTGGCACGCTGTTTTGTGTGACCAAGCCTTGGCTCACCACTCATGAAATCTTGTGGATGATTGCGGACATTCTCATCTTGTTTGGTGCTTTTGTTGTCGTGTTCAAAGTGGTGTACGCCATTGTCAAAAAAGCAAAGAAGAATGGGGCAAAGAAAAAGGCAAACATTCTCAACATTGGTGGGAAAAAAGTTCCGGCTGACGAGGTTGGAAACCCTGACTATTCTTATCTCAAGGGCAAGGCTGGGGTTTGTAAAACGGATCTCAATCCTGCAGGAAAGGTTGAAATTGATGGTGAGGTCTTTGACGTTCATTCGAAAAAAGGCTATCTTTACACCGGCAACATGGTGAGAGTCACAAAGACTGTTGGGGCAATCATCTATGTTGAAAAAGTGCAATCTTAAACTCTAAACAAAATTATCTTTATATTCAATTAATAATTGATCAATTAATCAAAAAAATTCAACCATAACACTTTTGAAATTTGTTCAGTTCTTTTTCATAATTTTTATTTAACTCAAGGAAAAAATTATGATTACGACAAATTTTTCAAATATTTTACTCATGAGCACAGCAGGTATCGTCACACTTTCAGTAGTGGGCGGTTTGTTTGTGCTTTTTTTGGTGCTTATGTTTATTTTTGTGCCAGTTAAACTTTGGTTCAGAGCGCTCGTGTCTGGGGCTCACGTGACCATGATCAAACTCGTCGGTATGAAAATGAGAAAGGTTGATGTGAGGAAGATTGTCCTCACTTATATCACTGCAAAAAAGGCGGGGCTCACTGTCACAATTGATGAACTTGAAACTCATTTGATGGCGGGTGGCGACATTGAAAGAGTGGTGAAAGCCTTGATATCTGCAAAGTCAGCGAGTTTGGATCTTTCGAACCAAACAGCAAAGGCAATTGATCTTGCGGGGCGAGATGTTTATCAGGCGGTTCGAACATCTGTTGTGCCAAAGATCATTGAAACACCTGCAATTTCTGCAATGGCAAAGGACGGAATTGAACTCCGAGTAAAAGCAAAAGTGACTGT
Source organism: Clostridia bacterium (assembly GCA_045660245.1). Classification (GTDB taxonomy): domain Bacteria; phylum Bacillota; class Clostridia; order Christensenellales; family UBA1242; genus RGIG3872. The sequence continues at coordinate 15,084 of JAZRDJ010000069.1, forward strand.
TATGTCAAACATGCACATGCAAATCCAAGGTGCGGGCGAAGAAACAATCATTGCGCGTGTTGGTGAGGGTATTGTCACAACTGTTGGTTCGGCTGCCTCTCACAAAATCGTGCTCGAGAACCCTGATTCAATTTCGTCAACAGTCCTCAACAAAGGGCTTGACTCTGGAACAGCGTTTGAAATTGTGTCAATCGATATTGCGGACATTGATGTCGGCAGAAACATTGGTGCGGAACTTGACATCGCAAACGCCGAGGCTGAAAAGCGAATTGCTGAAGCCAAGGCAGAAGAGAGAAAGTGTATGGCCATCGCTGCAGAAAACGAAATGAAAGCAAAGGTTCAAGAGATGCGTGCAGTGGTGATTCAAGCCGAGGCGGAAGTTCCAAAGGCACTCGCAAAAGCGTTGTCATCAGGCAAAATGTCTGCAATGGACTACTACAACTTGATGAACGTGCAGGCGGACACTTCAATGAGAAATGCAATTTCTGGCAAGAATGCTGATGGGACGTCTGCAACTGACGACAAAAAAGCCAGTGTTCAGAAAAATCGTATAAGACCAAGGCTCGATATCTAAATTTGGCTGGATTTTGCACAAATCCCGGCAGAAAGCATCAAAAATTCTGACACTCATGTACGAGTAGTACAATCGCGCCAGATATTTTTTCGTTTCTTTGGGCTTCGCACAAACTAAAGCCAAATTACCCCGAGAAAGCAAAGTGCTTGAGTATGTTGCAATGGGAAGAAGTGTAAAGGTATAATTTGTTGTCTGGATTTTGCTCAAATCCCGGCAGGAAGCATCAAAAATAATAACAAATTTGAAGGAGGAACAATTATCGTGAATGCAATTGAGATTGCCATCATTTCTTTGATTGGCGGATTTGCGGTTGTTTCTCTTTTGAGAGCGATTTCTATCAAGTTGAAAGCAAAGAGCAAAGGTGACGCTGGAAAGAAAAAAGAAAAGCCAGCAAAGGCAAAGAAGGCCAAAAAAGAAAAGGTCAAAAAATCAAAGAAGAGCAAAAAACAAAAATCTGAAGAAGTCCACAAAGAGGCCACTCTGTCCAATGAGGCAAAGGTTGAGCCTCAAGTGCAAGATGAAAAAGGATTCAAGATCACAAAAAAAGGTGTGGCAAGAATTCAGCAAAAGGCGCTCGATGGCAGGGATTCAAGAACTCTCGCGAAAGTTGAAAAGGTGTTTCCGAACGGAACAAAGGGTGATGGAGAGTTTTCAAGTTTTGATGATATGCTCGAAAAAATGAAGAGTGCTGGTGATCCAGATGAGATGGATCGTGACACGTTCAGAAAAATGTTTATGTCTGGAATTGAGAGTGATTTTGACGGATCAGGAAACACTTTTGATGAAGCACCAATGAGTGGAAATTTTGTGTCGCTTGAGAACAGGCCGATTGGCGTCAGCAAGCGCAGGCTTGATCATTTCACCATTGAGGGAACTCACTTGAGAGAGCCTGTGAGCAAGTTTGATGATTTGCCAAACAGAAAGCCGGTCTTGAACACTGAAGTGAAGTTCACGGAGCGCATCACTGGAAGGTATGCAAACATCACGATGGGTGACATTTCAAACAGGCTTGCGCCATCTGAAGAGCAGATCAAAAAGGAAGAAGAAATCAAGATTCAGGAGCAAGAGTCTGACGAAGATATTTTTGCAAAGATCATGGAAAGGCGAAGGAGAGAACTCGGGCTTGAGCCAAAAGGCGAGGCGGGTGCGGAGAGCAAAGAAATCGTGATCACGCCTGAAACGCTCATGATTGCTGATGCCATCATGAACCCAAGGCACAAAAGAAAAATAAACAATGAATAAAAACGGAACAATGGAATGGTTGTTCCGTTTTTTTTTGTGGGCATTTTCACAAATTTGTTATGCGCGCAAACAAAATTTGATGTTTTTTTGAAATATATATTTTTTGAACAAATTTGTTATCTGCATGGTGGAATTTTGGTATCTTTTCTTGCTCTTGTTGTGTGTGATTTGATATAATTGGTATGTAAAGGGAAAACAAAGAAGGAGAAGGTTATGGAAAAATTCATTTCTGGGTTTGTGGCTGTTGTTGGGCGTCCGAATGTCGGGAAAAGCACGCTCATCAACGCACTTGTGGGTGAAAAGGTTTCGATCGTGAGTCCAAAGCCTCAGACAACAAGAAACAAGATTTTGGGCATTTTGAATGAAGAGAATGCGCAAGTTGTTTTTGTGGACACGCCTGGAATTCAAAATACTTCAAATGCCTTGGGGCAAGCAATGAGAAAGCAAAGTGCGATCGCAAATGGTGAGGCAGAAGTGGTGCTTGTGGTCTTGGATGCTGGGAAAGTTGGTGATCAAGATTTCAAGATCATTGAGAGATACAAAAATTCGGGCATGAAAATCATTGTTGTGATCAACAAGACAGACAAGGTGAAGCCTGACAAGGTGTTTCCGATTTTGGAAAAACTCAACAATCTCACCTTTGTTGACAAGTTCATAAGTTTGTCGGCACTCACAAAAAAGAATGTTGATTTCTTGAAAGAAACAATTTTTTCGCTTTTGCCAGAGGGTGAACCAATGTTTGACAGAGAAATTTATACGGACAAATCCATGAGGTTCATGGTTTCGGAAATCGTGAGAGAAAAAGCGCTACTTTTCTTGCAAGAAGAAATCCCTCATGGGATTGCTGTGTCTGTTGACGAATTTGAAGAAAAGAAGACACTTGTCAAGATTTCTGCGACCATCATTGTTGCGTCAGCAAACCACAAGTCAATCGTGATTGGTGCAAACGGGGCAAAGATCAAAGAGATCGGAATGTCTGCAAGGCGTGACATTGAAAAACTCACTGACAAAAAAGTGCTTTTGGAACTTTTTGTGCGAGTGCAAAAGAACTGGGTGGAGTCAGCGGGATTTGTTGGTGACATTTTGAACGATTAATTATGTCAACCAGTGCATAAACCGCATGCAAAGTGACTATAATAGATATATAAGGAGACAAGTGTATGGCAAGTTATGAACAATTGAGTAAGATTTATCAAATTTCTGAAGAACTTTTCAAAAGAACTGGAAAGATTGCTTATCGAGGAGCAATGGAAGGTGCTTTGCAACTTGCTGTTGAACAAGAACTCACAAGGCAAGGTTCTCTCGAAAAGTAATTTACTTTTGAAATTAATACATCATCAAATAAAAAGGCGTTTATCTTTTGAAGATAAATGTCTTTTTTTTCTTTCAAATTGATACAAAAATTAAAATATATGATATATTGAATACAAGTCAGCGTGGAAATGAATGATGACAATATGATTTCCGCGTTGAAGTTTCAACAAAATAATGCACATTTGTGTTTTTTTTCACAAAATCAAAATGGAGATCATGACGCGCAATGAAAATAATTTATGTTCATCATGCATTGAGGCAAAAGGGAAATCCGCCAAGCCAAGACGATAAGTTGGAGCCACTCGGGATAAAAGATGCTGAAACCACAGCAAAATTATTGAAAATTATGTCTGAGCAATCGAAATCGACTTTCAAGGCGATTTATACTTCGCCATACTATAGGTGTGCAAAAACTGCTGAAATTATCAACAAGTACGTAAATCTACCAATTTTTGAAGATCCTCGTCTGAACGAATTCAACAATGTTTTTGAGGTGCTTGAAGGTGGAAAAATGAGCCAGTCAGAAACTTGGACAGAGTGTCAAAACAGAATCAGAGAGGCAATAAGGGACATTGTCTTCAAATATGACGACAATGACACGGTTATTTGTGTGACAAGTGGAGTCAATATCACAGCGTTCATTGGGCTTGCTTTCAAAATTCCTTCTGGTGAGAATTTGCCGTTCCCTTGGGTGCCAAGTTGTTCGCCAATTGGGTTTGAAATTGACAAAAGTTGTTTTTAAAGAGGAGAGTCAAGCATGAGTGATTATTTCTATCAGAAATCAAAAATGTATTATGAAAAATACAAAGCAGGTAAACTCACAAAAAAGGTGGGAAGTATTGTGAGGGACGGAAACAAATATCTCACCATTTTGATACCTGGCAAAAGGCCGATGTTTGCGGGTGGAAGCGTTGACGATGGTGAAACCACGAGAGAGGCTGTTGTTCGTGAAGTGTTTGAAGAAACTGGAGCAAAAGTCACGAAACTCAAGTTTGTCGCCAGAGATTATTATTCTGTGGACTGGGAGTTTGAGGGGATTGTTTTCCCAAACAAAAGAGTTGAGTATACTTATCTTTGTGAAGTTGAAAAGGGAGATTTTGGAGCAAAGGGTCTTGATGGAGAGTTTGACAAAGACACAACTCTTAGATGGTGCACGATTGAGGAACTCGAGAACTTGGGAATGTGGGGACCAACGCTTGAACTCGTGAAAAAGGTTGAAAGAGAAATTCCTGTTGGACTTTGAAAAAAGATTGAGCGCAAGCAGTGAAAATCGAGGGGCAAAGAAAATTTTTGCATTTGATGAATTTTTAATTTGGTTCAAGGCTTGGTTTGTTTGCCAAGTCTTTTTTTATTGGTTATAATATAAAGAAACCATAGGGGTGAAAAATGGAAATCAAGACCAAGGCAATTGTGATTGGAGCCCAGGACAAAGGGGAAAGTGACAAAAAAGTCAAATTCTTTTCTGTGGATCAGGGCATTTTTGAGGCGACCGTGAGGGGTGTCAAAAAGCAAGGAGCGAAACTGACTTCTTGCACTTTTTCGTTTGCTTTTGTCGAAATTGTGCTCGCGGAGAAGAAAGGGTTTTTCACGGTGACAAGTTCGGAGATGATTGAGCCATTTTTCGATCTTTCGCTCAATCTCGAGAAGTATGGGCTTGCGTCGCTTGCACTCGAGATCGTGTCAGAGATTGCAAGGTCGGATCAGAACAATGCTGTGGTTTTTGTTGAACTTTTGAAACTTTTTTATCTTCTTTGCAATGAAGATGATGATTGTTTGCGTCTTGTTTGGTGCAAGTGGGCGTGGGATATGCTCTCGGTTGCTGGGTTTTTGCTCAATTTGTCGAAATGTTCGGTTTGTGGCAAGAGTGCTTGCGGGGCTGAGAAGTTGTTTGTTGATATGGAAAGTGGCAGTGTGACTTGTGATGTGCACAGGCCAGAAAAGGGTATTGTGTCGGACATAAGTTCAGGCGTTTTCGCGGTTCTTTCGGGGTTTGACAGGGTTGAACTTGAAGACATGAAAGGCAGGCGCATCAAAAATGAAAATGTGACAAGTGACGAGGTCTTTGAGTTTTTGAAAAATCTGTTTCAGGGTATTCTCGGAAAGAAGTTCAAGTCTATACTTTTTTAACTCCAAAAAAAATTACTCGATTTGAAGGTTTTGTATTTACTTTGGTTTTATTGTATTGTATAATGATGACAAGGAGATGAATTTTTATGAAAGAATATTTTGATGATTTGTACAAAAGCGTGAGAGATTCCATTGTTGATAATTCAGTAGATCCTGATCTTGGCATGGACAGAAATGACTTTTTAATGGACGATGATGAGGCTTATTATAATGCTACAGTTAGAAATTTTATTGCTTCAGAAACTTTTTCTATATTGAGAGAAGTTGCTGATATTGAGTGCAAGTTTGGTCGCAAAGCAAGCAATGTTGTGACCCTTGCTGAAGGTATCCCTGTGCTTGATGATGTTCAAGTTCCAGAAAAACCAGAAGGTGCCCTTGATGTTGATGTCCTCATTGATGTTGCTCTTGATATTTGTTCAAAAGATGTTCAAGAAAGCAAAGAATTAAAGAATGAAATTACTTTCGTTAAAGATGAACTTGAAGAGGCAGGGCTTCTTTATAATTTGAACGGATACAATCAAGTGGGGCTTGATATGCTTGAAAAACTTAGAGATTCCATTATTATGTTCTATAACGAACAAATGACTCAAAAAAATATTGATATTCTCGAAAAGTAATTCCATTAATTATATCTATCATTTATGAAAGTAAGGCAGTGGGCAGTTGTCCGCTGTCTTTTTTATTTGATTGGTTTTCTCGTTTTATTGTTTTCTTTATTTATACTTTTTCTGGGTGCTTTGAGAAAAATCGTGGGTTTGTTTTCAAAAAATAGTTGATAAACCTGCGCATGTGTGATATAATGCAAAAGGTTCAACACAAAAATCATGTGGTGAATCAAACAATACTAGACAAAAAATTAGGAGAAATTTTAATGGCAAAGAAAAAGTATGTTTACAATTTTTCTGAGGGCGACGCTACCATGAGAAATACTCTTGGTGGTAAGGGTGCCAACCTTGCTGAAATGACAAGAATTGGTCTTCCTGTTCCTCAAGGCTTCACTGTATCTACTGAAGCATGTACTGCTTACTACAACGACGGTAAGCAAATCAATGATGAAATCAAAGCAGAAATCTTTGAACATCTTGCAGATCTCGAGAAAACTTCTGTAAAGAAGTTCGGAGACAAGGAAAATCCTCTTCTTGTTTCTGTTCGTTCAGGCGCACGTGCGTCAATGCCTGGAATGATGGACACAATCCTCAATCTTGGCTTGAATGACGATGTTGTTGAAGCACTCGCTGTGAAATCTGGCAACCCAAGATGGGCTTATGACTGCTACAGAAGATTCATTCAAATGTTCTCAGACGTAGTTATGGTAGTGGGCAAAAAGTATTTTGAAAAACTCATTGACCAAATGAAGGAAGGAAAGGGCGTTGTTTATGACGTTGACCTCACTGCAGAGGATTTGAAAGAACTCGCTCAAAAATTCAAGGGTGAGTACAAAAATCAACTTGGGAAAGACTTCCCATCTGATCCAAGAGAGCAACTCTTTGAGGCAATCAAAGCAGTGTTCAGATCTTGGGACAACCCAAGAGCAAACATCTATCGTATGGACCACGACATCCCTTATTCTTGGGGTACAGCGGTTAACGTTCAAATGATGGCGTTTGGTAACATGGGTGAAACTTCTGGTACTGGTGTTGCGTTTACTCGTAACCCTGCAACTGGTGAAAAAGGTCTCATGGGTGAGTTCCTTTTGAACGCTCAAGGTGAAGACGTTGTAGCCGGTGTTCGTACGCCAATGCCTATTTCTAAAATGGCAGAAGTTTTACCAGACGTTTACAATCAATTCTTAG
>JAZRDJ010000070.1:0-4837 GCA_045660245.1 Clostridia bacterium
ATTTGTCTTTGAGTTTCTCTTTTGGTTCATCGTCGTTTGACTTCTCGTTCTTGTTTGAAGACAATCAATCAAATCTCTTTTTGATGTTGTTTGTAACGATTGCCATTTTCATGATTATCATGAAAGCGGTGTATGGCTGTGTGGGAAGAATCATTGATATTGCAATACTCTTTATTTTGGGGCCACTTGCGATTTCAACAGTATCAATCAAGTCAGACAAGAAAGACAAAGACGGAAATTATCAAGAGCAAGATGATGGAATCAGCGGTATCTATGACAGGTGGAAGTCAACACTCATTGAAAAAATTCTCTTGGCGTTTGGTTATGTGTTTGGCCTCAACGTCTTCTATATGCTCGTGCCGATGGTGACGTCGACAACGATGTTTGCAAACACTGATGCGTTTGTGTCAATCCCTATTTTTGGCAATATTCCACTCGTTCTTTTGAATATGCTCGGAATGCTCATCATGCTGGTAACTTTGTCATCGCTGGTGACTTATGCTCCAAAAATGTTCTCAACAATTGTTGGTACGGGAGATGCCTTTGGTTATGGTGCGCAAATTCAGAGTCAAGCCAAAAATGTGGTCAAAGAAGTTTCTGACACTGTTTCTGGACAGCGCATGATGGATGCCGCAACAAATCTCAAAGATGGAGCAAAGAGCCTCGCGAAATCCACACCATTTAGCAAAGTTCATGAAATGAGGAAGGAAAGAAAAGAAAAGAAAGAACACAAACAAAAGATCGCATCAATGAAGCAAGAAGCTCTCAGAAATGGTGGCGATCCTGCTGTTGTTGAAAAAGCCATCGAGGCATATGAAGATGCTCTCAAAAAACAAAAGGCAATCAAGAACAATGACAACAAGAAGAAAGGGCCAATTGGAAGAAAACCATGGCAAAAAGAAGAAAGGAAAAATCGTGACGCAGTCAGAAATAGTGACTGGGGTGTTCACTGATAATAAAAAACAAAAAGAATTCTAACAAAAGGAGGAGGAATTGATGACAAAGTTAATGAGTTTGATCGCTGGAAGCATGAGTTCTTCCTCTGGTGGGCTTGTAACTATACTTGAAACGATTGCATCGTTTTATCTCGGTATTGTTGAAACACTTTATACTTTCTTTGTACAACTTGTGTGGCTCATTATGCAATTTTTGCTTTTGGTCATTGACTTTATCTTTGTGTTTGTGAGGCACATCACTGGAATAAATGTTGATTTTTCGGACATTGGATCACTCGAAGAATCTGACATTTTGTTCCAGTTCATGTTCTCTGATGCAGTGATGGACGTCCTCAAGGCGATCATTGTGATGGCAATTGTCATGATCATTTTGTTTGCAATCATTGGAATACTCAAAAACGAATACCTCGCAGCAACAACAAATGCAAACAACTCAAAAAAGCAAATCATGGTTTCAGCATTGAAGTCTGTTTTCATGATTGTTTTGATACCGGTGATTATCATCGGTTCGGTGTTCCTGTCAAACGCTGTGCTGTCCGCGCTCTACAATGCGACGAGCGCAGGAAACAACGTCAGTATGGGAACGGAAGTGTTCTTGTCCTCCGCGTATCAGGCGAATGTGTACAGGGATTATGCCACGAGCGGAAAGCGAATACCGATAACGTACGACTTTTCGGAAGTCAAGGTGGACGACAATGTCGGCTCGTGGGCTGATGGTGACACGATTTCAGAAACGGAAGAAGCATATCTTGCGTTCCGCAACCAATCTGTTTGGCAGAGAGGTCTGGCAACTTATTCAGTATTCTTGAACGGTTTGTTTGAGGACATGGATTATATCGAAGAAGCCGACAAACAGGCGATCGCTGGAGGTGAGCCTGACGGAAGTGCTTTCCACTTGTCTTATGACGCGGGGATTTTTTACAAGCGTGACGAGTACTATCAAATGGGTGAAGTCATTGATCACGCAATGAGGTATGGCAAAGAGTTGTTCTTCAAAACTCCTCAAGAAATTACTGAGTCGTGGAGTGGGTGTTTGGTTGATGCCAAATACAGATCTCTTTTCACTGACAATGGCGGTTCAATTTCGTTCAGCATCAAGTACACAAAAGATGCCGGTCGAACAGTATACAATGCAATTGACAACGGCACAATCCAAGATGAGGCAAAGGGCAGTGTATTCTTGGTTTGTGTGAGGGCGACTGATGGCGAGAATGACTACTTTGCGCCAGTGCTTGCAAACACAGATTTTTACAGTTCGATCACGGAAGGTGAAAATGTCGTGATTGCAAAAGGTGTGTTTGATGAGGGCAAATATCCAACGGCAATCAGATCGACTGGTGGAGTTGTTGAATGTTATCGCGACAAAGTCAATGCACCATACTTTGCAGATTTGTTCCCAAAGATCTCATATGAACTGCCTGAAGGCACGACACAAAATCCAGTGAGCAAGATTTTGAAAAATGGTTTATCTTATATCGCTGGTGTCGACGACATTGACAAATATATACCATATGTATACTACAACTTTGATCTCTGGAACTTGTTTGGAAAAACAAACAGGACTGTGTCATCGATTGATGATGGTGGGTTTGTTCTCAATTATGCATTCAATGATGATGATGTTCAATATGATCACTTTTTCAGTTTCACAAAGACAAACATCATTGTGCTTGTGTTCTGTGGAATAATATTGTTTGGAATGCTGATCAAATCGGTATTTGGCGTGACTGCGAGAGTGTTTGACCTTGTGCTCCTTTGGATTGCATATCCAGCAGTGTGTGCAACCATGTCGCTTGATGGCGGAAGCAGGTTCAAGGGGTGGACAAAGACATTCACAAGCAAACTCTTCAGTGTTTATTCATTGGTGCTTGGCATCAATCTTGTGCTCCTGCTGTTCCCAATCATTGAAAGGATTGAAATCTTTTCAGTGGCGGACATCCAGCAATACATTGCTGTTGGGCTCTTTGCAGGGTGGACAGCGGATTTTGTCAATTTCATTTTGAGATGGTTCATGATCTTTGTTTCGTTTGCTTCGGTTGAAATCTTCATGAATATGCTCGCGCAACTTCTTGGATTTGATGTTAAGAATATTTATGGCGAGCGTGACAAAAAGACTGGAAAGAAGAAAAGAGATGGTGAAACAAGCCTTATTGGTCGAGGTGAAGAAGTTCTCGATGGTGCAAAAGAGTTTGGTATGGCTGCATACAAACTGGTTTCAGGAAAATTCATTGTTGAAGGTGTCAAGGAAATTGGAAAAGATATTGCTGGAATGGTTCCGGGAAGCGCTGCAATTCATCAGGCACTTGCTAATCGTGAATTTGCAAAAGCCGACAAGAATGCAAAGGGTGAAATCAAGAAGTTTGAAGAGTCAATCAGATCTGGTGACACTGGCAGAATGAGTGCACAGGCTGGCAACGTTGACAAATCACTCAAAGGCATGGAAAAAACTTTGCAAGATGAAAAGGACGGAAAGCCAATTCCAATGAAAAATCTCTTCAAACAATAAGATAAACAAAAAAACTCTATTTTATAATAGAGTTTTTTTTGTGTGTTATTTTCACTTTGTTTGATATTACTTGCCTGAAAAGAGGTCAATTGCGTCCATAATTTGTGCTTTGGCATTTGCTCGTGCAACTTTCAAATATTTTCTCGGATCAAAAACTGATTGGTCGCAAGTCAGAGTTTCACGGACACCTGCGGTGAAAGCAAGTCTGATGTCTGTGTCAGTGTTGATTTTGCAGATATTGGTTTTTGCCATTTGTTTCAAGGCGTCAGTTGAAATGCCTTGAGATTTTGTGATCGCTCCACCGTTTTTGTTGATCATGTCGACAAATGTTTTTGGGACTGAAGATGAGCCATGTGCGACAAGTGGAGTTGATGGTATTGCCTTTGACACACATTCGATCACGTCAAATCTTATGCATGGAGTGGTTGTGCCCTTGTTTATGCCGTGAGCGGTTCCCATGGAGATTGCGAGTGAGTCAATGCCGGTTGACTGAACAAACAACCTTGCTTCTTCTGGATTTGTGAAGTGTTCGGCCGTGCTTGAGATCATGTCTTCAGTTCCGATGAGACGACCAAGTTCTGCCTCAACTGAAACATTCTTTTTGTGGGCATAATCCACCACGCGTTTTGTGAGTTTCACATTCTCCTCAAACGAAAGTGATGAGGCATCAATCATAACGCTCGTGAAACCGGCGTCAATGGCTGTTTTGCAGGCCTCAAATGACGTTCCGTGGTCAAGGTGGAGGGCAAAATCTTGTTTTGATTTTTTGGTGAGAGCGTTCACGATCGCAAAAAGGTTTTCAAACCCAGCGAATGCTCCTGCGCCTTCGGACACTGCAATGATTGCATCTGAGCATTTTTCTTCCGCTGCGGAAACCACTGCTTGTGCGGTTTCGAGGTTGTAGATATTGAAAGCACCAACGGCATAACCGCCTTTGAGGGCTTTTTTGAGGATTTTGTTTGAGTTGACGAGTGCCATAATATGAAAATCTCCTTTTTGTCATGAGTGATCACGAGTATTTTATGTTTCTCTTTATATTATATAATAAAATTAATAAACTTTACAAATTATTATTGAATATATTTGCTTTTGATTGTTATCATGGGGTAAAATAATGGTAATAATAAAATTCTAGGAGGATATTATGGCAAAAATCAAGGTTGGTATCAATGGATTTGGACGAATCGGAAGTTTGCTTCTTCGTGCCAGCATTCAAAACAACACAAACATTCAAATTGTGGGTATCAATGATCCATTTTTAAGCATCGATTATGCTGCATACATGATCAAGTTTGATTCTGTTCATGGCACATTTAATGCTGATGTCAAGGTTCAAGGCGACTGTCTCGTGGTGAATGGAAACAAAATCAAATTC
>JAZRDJ010000071.1:0-2738 GCA_045660245.1 Clostridia bacterium
CTATAATAAACGCATATTTATTTGTTTGCATATACAAAATTTGTAGCATTCTATTCTCTTTTCATCACATCATTTTCACAAATTCTTTAGATTTTACAATAAAAAAAAGGTGTTATGCCTCGCATAACACCCCATAATTCCTAACAAAAATCAACTTTCTGCAATCAACACAGGTTTCATTCCCAATTGATCACATGATGTCAAAAAATACTCTATTCCGTTCTTGTTTGCCTTGAGAATTGACCTTCCCGCTGTATCGTGAATATGTCCATAAACCACAACATCAACATCAAATTCCTCAAATAATTTTGTGAACTCACTATCTTCAAGTTTGGAATTGAATGGTGGAAAGTGGATCATTGCAATCACCTTGTCCCCATTTGCTCTTGATGTGTTCATGTGCCTCAAAGTGAGTCTGAGTCTTTCACACTCTCTTTTATATATCTTCATGTCGTCATCAGAGTATGGCTTGTTTGGTTCAGGAACATTCCAACCTCTTGTTCCACAAAAGATAAAGTTCCCTACTTTCAAACTATCATTTTGGAGGGCTTTGATTGATTTTGGCAAAACACTTCTCACGCTAGAAATTGATTTCCACCAATACTCATGGTTTCCCTTGATGATGATTTTTGTGCCGTTCAACTTGTCAAGTTCCTTGAGGTCAACAACTGCCTCATCAAGTTTCATCGCCCAACTGATGTCACCAGCAACAAGAACAATGTCATCTTTGCCAACAACAGCATTCCAATTGCTCACAAAATTTTCAACGTGATTTTCCCAATTCCCGCCAAAAACGTCCATTGGTTTGTCTGTACCGAATGAAAAGTGCGGATCACTAATCGCCCAAATCTTCATGTATTTCACCCCCACTCGTCAAGAATTGTTCAAGTCTTTCATAAACCTTTTCATAGCCGAATTTGGTTTCAGCGCTTGTCACGAACACATTGCTCTTTCCAATCTTGAGTCCAGCAGCAATATCTGTGATTTTGCGTGGAAGTTCACTCTTTTTGATCTTGTCGAGTTTTGTAGCAATGACAGTCACTGGAATGTTGTAATGATATAGATAATCCATCATCATAACGTCGAGTTTGCTTGGCTCATGTCTGATGTCCACAAGCATGATGACAGCAACCAAGTTTTGACTATTTTCAAAATAACTGTCAATCATACTCTCCCATTTATCTTTCTCTGACTTTCCTGCTTTTGCAAAGCCATAACCAGGCAAATCCACAAGCACAAACCTTTGATCAATTTCAAAAAAGTTTACAAGTCTTGTTCTACCCGGTGTTGCCGATGTTTTTGCAAGTTTTCCGTTGTTGCAAAAACCATTTATGAAACTTGATTTTCCAACATTGCTCCTGCCAACAATCGCGATTTCTGGCATAGAAAAACCTGCAAAATCTTTTGAAATTTTGCTTGCACTAGTCAGAAACTTTGCTTGTTTTACTTTTGCCATTGATTTTCTTCCTTGAAATTTTTATTTAAACCACTTCAAAACAACTTTTGCAACACTATCAGCGTCCATTCTATATTGCTTTCTGAGATATTTTCTATCACCAACAAGTGACGCAAATTCGTCTTGAATTCCGATCATTTTGAACCTACAATTACATGAGTTTTCAGCAATAACTTCAGCAACTGCCGAGCCAAAGCCACCAACTACAGTATGTTCTTCCATTGTTACAATATACTTGTATTTGCTTGAAATGTCAAGTATTGCCTTGTTTGCGAGAGGTTTGATCATTGGAAACGAATACACACCGGCACTCACACCCTTTTTGCTCAAAATTTTTGCTGCTCCGATTGCTTCTTCAATGATTGAACCTGTTGCGACAAGTGCAACATCTGATCCACTCAAAAGTTCAAATGGTTTGCAAGCAAGAGACCCAAAGAACCCAACACTCTTTTTGTTCAGTCTCACATAACATGGAGTGTTTGTTTCCATCATCTTTTTTGTAACACCCTTCATTTCTCTCGTTGTGGCTGGTGAAAACACACTCATATTTGGCAAACTTCTCATTGCTGAAATATCTTCGGTTGAATGATGAGAAAACCCTAGTTTACCATATTCAAGCCCAGCACCAACAGAAACAATGTTCACATCCAAGTTCATATAACAAATATCATTTCTAATCATTTCGAGCACTCTCAAAGTATCGAAATTACCTATTGAATAAATAAACACCTTTTTCCCTTGCATCGCAAGTCCAGCAGCGACCAAAATCATATTTTGCTCTGCAATTCCACAATTGAAAAACCTATCTGGATATCTATTCCAAAAAGCCTCCAAACAATTGCTACCAAGATCACCAGAGAGAAGCACAATGTTTGGATTTTTTTCTGCTTCCAATACCAAATCTTCAACAAAACTATTTCTCATGATTATTTCGCCTCCTCAACTTCTCTCAAAGCCTGAGTCAAGAGTTCTCCAGAAACAGTCTTTCCGTGCCAAACATTGTTGTTTTCCATGAACGACACACCTTTGCCCTTGATTGTGTTGCAAATCACTGCTGTTGGCGCAGTTTTGTCAAACCAAGAAAGTGCTTTCTCAAGTTCTTTGTGATTGTGTCCATCAACAGTCATACACTTGAACCCAAAACTTTTGAGTCTATCTTCCAAATTTGACAAATCAATAATATCTTTTGATTCACCCAAACATTGAAGCCCATTGTTGTCAACAATAAGTTTGAAATTTGAAAGTTTTTGTTGACTCGCAAACATGATCGTTTCCCAAATAC
>JAZRDJ010000072.1:0-1811 GCA_045660245.1 Clostridia bacterium
GGTATGGCAAATGGAATACTCTTGCTTCTTCGATATAATGAACAATGGTTTGCTTGGTTTGCATATCTTGTTTTTGATGCAATACTTTGGATCATTTCTGGACACTATATCATGCTGATCACTATTGGAGCAATGCTAATAAATACGGTCTATGGTTTTGTGAAATGGCTTTTGTATATAAAGAAGAAAAATGTGCTTGAACAAGAAAATGAATAAAAAAACAAAATGGTATAGACTTTTTAAAAAACAAGTGTTATGATGGAATACATATTAGGAGAGTATTATGAAATTTGAAAGAGTTAGGGTTTTTGATTTTACTGAGACGGAAGAGAAGTATCCATCAATGAACAAGTATCACATTGAGTTTGTTTTCATAAGAACAAAACATAGTGATTTGATGCACAGACTTTTTGGTGATACTCTTTGTGTCAAGCATTCAAGGCATTATGATGATAGGTTCGTGTTTTTGCCACAATCTTACAGAGATTTTTTGAATTGTCTCAAAGAAACTCAAACAAACGAGAATGGTGAACCAATCATCAATAAAATGAATATGGGACCGATTCTTGCTCAACCACTTTTGCATGGAAGAAGAGATCATCTCTCAAGGAAAGAGAGGAAATTGTTTTTTCTTGAAGATGATGAGGCAGTGGTTACTGGTGAAGATCTTGTCTTATTTGCAAGTGAGTATTTGAAAGATGAGTATTGGAGCGAAGAAAAGGCAAAGATAAAAAAAGAGAAATTCTTGAGAGACTGCACTGAGGTTCTTGAAGATTTGAGAACGGGAGAAAGTCAAAGTGAAAGATAAATCATAAAGCACCATTAGTTTGTGGTGCTTTTTTGTTGCACAAAATAAATTTTGTTTGCTATAATAACAAAGGAATTATGTATGGAGATAATTTATGAAAATTATTAATGGTATGGAATTTGTTGACGACACACTAGTTGTAGGGAAGTGGAAACTTTTTGACAATATTGCGTCAATGAGTGACTTTGATGGCATCAATAAATTCGGAACAGGCGCAGGGGCAGGATTTAATGAAATTTACTTTTTGCCACAAGGAAAAGGTTATTGGATCTTTGAGGCTTGGACAAAGGGTGTGATGGTTTTGCATTATGGTGGTGATGAGCCACTTCTTGAGTATAAATATGAAATCAGAGAAACAAATGACAAACTTTTTTTGTTTGTATTTGTTAAGAATGAAGACGAAGAATATGTTTGTGTTCTTGAAAAAGTTTCGTCAAAAGAATATACGATTGCTGATGTTGCAAGACGTGAAAATATTGAACGAGAATTTGTAATTGACGAAAAGGTTGTTGGTGAATGGAAATCTGTATTTTTTGCTGAAACCCTTGATGATTTTTCAGGGAAAGAAGAGTCCTCTGATCGTTTGTGGCTTGAACGCATTGAGTTTTTGAGTGATGGCAGGGTGCTCAGGCATTATATGGATGAAACATGGACTGACAAATGGACAAAAGGTGAACTTTTGGATCAAAAGAAATCAGTGGCTTCAAAGTATTTTTTCAAGACATTTTCGAACCAAGAATATTTGTTTTTGGAATGGAAAATGGGGAATTATGTCTATGGTGGAAAGCCCGCAAATTACTACATTTTTGTGAAAGAAAAAGAAAAGGAATAATAGTTATATGAGAATAGTTATTCAAAGAGTGAAGTCATCAAGGCTTGAAGTTAATGGTGAACTTGTGAGTGAAATTGGTGTTGGGTACAACGTGTTTGTTGGCGTTATGCGTGATGACACAGTTGATAATATGAAAAAAATTGCGCACAGAATTGCAACTTTGAGGCTTTT
>JAZRDJ010000073.1:0-8951 GCA_045660245.1 Clostridia bacterium
GGTAGCGACTGCGGGATTTAGGGCTCGTAACCTGCGACCTGCCGGAATTTTTTGGTAGCGGCTGCGGGATTTGAACCTGCGACCTACCGGGTATGAACCGGGCGCTCTAGCCAACTGAGCTAAGCCGCCACAACCACTCTGCAATTCAACAGCGAATTTATTTTATTATAAATAGCGAAATTTGTCAACAGTTTTTTTGAAAATAATTTTACATTATTATTTTATTTTTTATCCAACCTTTGACAAACTCCTGATAATCCTTGTTGTTTTTTCCAACCGACAAGAAATGTGCATAGATTTGTATCATATAATATTCCACCAAATCCGGATCACAATTCTCAAAACTTTTGTACCCTTCAATGAAAAGGTCAACTTCTTCTTGAGTTTTCAAAAACTCTTGACCAGGTCTATTGATAAGTGCCCAAGCAATGTCAAATTCTCTCTCGCCAATTCCTGAAAGTTCCCAGTCGAGCACAGCAGAAACCTTCTTGTCATCAGAAAAAAGAACATTCGCATAGTGAAAATCACCATGACAAAAACACTTGCTTTCTGTCTTTGGTTTGTTGATCATCAAATAATCATAAACAAATTCAATATCATATTCCTTCAAATACTCTTTTGTTGGAATATCAAAAAATTTCCTGTGAACAACAGACTCAAATCCTGACTTCACTCCATGAATTTTGGCAAGTGTTCTGCCATACTCAAACATAAAATCACTTGAGGTGCTTTCTGAATTTTTGAGAATATATGACAACCTTTCCCCCACTGCCTCACGCGAAACAACAAACTTTCCGTCTTTGTCAAAATCCAAAATCTGTGGCAAAAAATCAAAATCCAACTTCTGAATTGTTTTAACTTCACGCTTGATGTTGCTGGACATTTTGCTTGCATATTTCACAAAAGCAAAAACTTCTTTCCCCTCGTGTATCCCACGAACATAAAAAACATCATTTTGAGCATAAGGATACCCGAGAATTTCCTTGATTTCAAAATTATTAAAATTTATATCAAACGGATCAATTGTTTCTTTCCACTTTTCTGGTTGTTTCATAAACTCTCCTAAAAAATGAAAAGAACCAGCGATTGCTGGTTCTTTTTCTGTTTGGTTGCGGGGGCTGGATTTGAACCAACGACCTTCGGGTTATGAGCCCGACGAGCTTCCGAGCTGCTCTACCCCGCGTCATTCCAGTGCTCTTTCGCGTTTCTCGTTGAGCACGAACTTAGTCTAACACACAAAAGTTTGATTGTCAATGCCTTTTCACATTTTTATTATATACAATCGCAGATGATTTTATTACCCAAAGATATAAATAACCTCACCATCTTTGATCATTCCGAGATTTTCTCTTGCTTGCTCTTCAACATAAGTATCTGAAGATCTATATTCAATGCCACTTTCGAGTTCAGTTTTTGTCGCCATGAGTTTTTCAATTCTGGTTTCCAAGAGTTTTGATTGATTGTTGAGTTTGTTCAATTGAACACATTGACCAATCACAACAGAAACCATGCAAACAAGTACAATTGTTGCAACAACCGTTACGATACCAACAACTCGTTTTACCATATATGGAGACATAATCTTTCCCTCCTTTTTATCTCAGAATTCGTTTAAAAAAACGTTTTGATTTCATGCATAACCAAATCTTCGTAAATGTATTATATACCATGTCAAAAATTTTGGCAAACAAATTTTCACAAGATTTTTTTGTGGAAATTACGCCCAAAGAAAATCCAAATATCTCAAAGAATGCAAAAATACCATTATAATGTTTGAAACACACTCCCATCACAAACATTGCCCCAAGCAAAAATATTGCAAAATCAATTGCGAAAGTGACAAAAGTATTGTTTTTTAATGCTTTTTTTACAATCAAAGACAAACCAAGGACAAGTGAAGTGAAAAAGCCAATACAAACACAATTCAAAAATAGAACAAATTCATTCATGCTCACTTGAAAATCCTTTTGAGCAAACTTTTTGTATTTGTCTTTACTCTATACTCAAGTTTTTGAATGTTTCCATCAATTTCACACAACTTTTCTTCAGGGATCAACTTTGATACCCGAAGAGCATCACCAGACAATTGAAATGTCGATGTTTCTGTTCTTGCAACAATTGCCTTGTCAGTACTGCTGATCACCTCAACAACACCTGTCACAATTGCTTTTCTGTTGTTGTCAAGTGTCAAAATATGTCCTGCTGGTTTTGATATTCTTTCTTTTTCCATAAAATTCTCCTCTTGTTTTCAAGTATATTATGGAAAAACTGAATTATGATCAAAATGGCAATGATGAAATCATAAATTGTTTTAGCATTGTGTTTCTGATCAAACTATATTCATTCTTTACCATGCTATAAATATAATTTCTGCCACCAATAAGCATGACCATCTTTTTTGCACGAGTAACTGCAGTATAAAGAAGGTTTTTGTTGTAAAGTAATGGATTACCACCAAGTATCGGAATAATGACAATCGGGAATTCACTACCCTGACTTTTGTGGACAGTGATCGCATAAGCATGGAGCAAATCATCGAGTTCCATTGATGAATAGATTGCTTTCCTTCCATCTTCAAACATGACCGTTACTTGACCTGATTGTTTGTTAATTGCTGTGATATATCCCATGTCGCCATTGAACACGCCAGATCCGCTTTGCGTTTCTCCCAAACCTTCTTTCACCCATTCCTGTTCATAGTTATTGGCAATCTGCATGACTTTGTCTCCCACTCGGTAAATTACGTCTCTGATCTTGAGTTCGTCCTTTCCCTCACATTCAGGATTGAGTCTTGCCTGAAGCAACACATTCAAATTGAGCGTACCTGCAACTCCTGATTTCATTGGAGCAATTACCTGAATATCTTCTGGCTTCATTTTTGTATAATTTGGAATTCTTGAACTCACAAGATCAACAATTGCAGAAGCAACCTCTCTTGGATCTCCACCAGAAGAGTAGAAAAAGTCATCAGATTTTTTGCCAAGATCTGGCATCTCCTGATTGTTGATCAAGTGTGCGTTTTCAATGATCATGCTATCTTCACTTTGTCTGTAAATACGAGAAAGTTCATTCACTTTTACTTCACCGCAAGCAATGAGATCAGCAAGAACATTCCCTGCACCAACTGAAGGCAACTGATCCTTGTCCCCAACAAGCACCACTCTTGTTCCAAGCCTAATTGCTCGAAGCAAACTGTATGCAAGAAAACTATCAACCATTGATACCTCGTCCACAATCACGACATCGGCATCGAGTGGATTGTTTTCATTTCTCATGAAACCATGAGATCCTCCTCTAAAGTTTGCCTCAAGACCTCTGTGAATTGTACTTGCATGTTCACCAGTTTGCTCTTCAAGACGCTTTGATGCTCTCCCTGTGGGAGCAAGAAGCAAACACTTTTGCGCTCTGCTTTTGAAAAGCCTTATGATTGCTTTGATGATTGTTGTTTTTCCAGTTCCCGGTCCACCAGTGATAATCACAAATCCATCTTTCACCGCAGACATGATTGCTGCTTTTTGTGATTCGTGAAGTTCAATGTTGTTTGCAGACTCATAGTCCTTGATTTCACGATCCAAATCCACAGGAAGTTCTGAAAGACTGTTTTGCAAGAGTTTAATTTTGTCTGCAACTGTCTTTTCATAAGTATAAAATTTTGCAAGGCAAACGCCTTCTGTATCTCCATAATTGAATTTTCGAACGACTCCATCAACTTCAAGACTCACAAGTGCACTATCAACTAGGTTCATGGAATTTTCATCAAGTTCAAGAATTGAAATTGTTGAGGACTTGACCTCCCTGAGCAAACCAACAGTACTTCCTTGTCTTTCAGCAATTTGATTCAATACATAGATTATTCCCGCACGAATTCGAAATTCGCTGTCATCAGCAATGCCCATTTTCTTTGCTATTTTGTCTGCAGTTTTGAAGCCAATGCCAAAAATATCCTCGACCATTCGATAAGGATTGTGTTTCAAAACTGACTCTGTGAGTTCTTTGTACTGCTCATAAATCCTGACAGCAAGATTGATTGAAATTTCGTATTTCTGCAAGAACATTACCGCGCCTTGCATCTTTTTGATGTCGGCAAAAGCCTGCCCAATTTCAATCGCTTTGTTTTGACTGATACCCTTGATGCTTGCAAGTTTGATCGGTTCTTTTTCAATGATGCTCAATGTTTCCTCTTTGAATTTGAGGACAATGTTTGCTGCAGTCACAGGGCCAACGCCAGAAATGAGTCCACTTGCAAGATACTTCATGATTTCAGAGCATGTATTTGGTTGAGAAACTTCAATCGCCTCTGTTGAAAATTGCCTGCCGTATTTTGGATTCATTTCAAACTTTCCAGTGAGTCTCACGCTTTCACCAGGACCAACAACAGGGAAAAGTCCTGTCGCAGTCACCAGTTCATCATTCACAGACAAGTCAATGATCGTGAACCCTGTTTCACTATTTCTATAAATAACATCTTCAATCGTTCCAAATATTTCCATGTGATTATTATGGAATATTAACAATCTTTTGTCAAATTAAATTTTGTTGCATAAATCCAATATTGATCGTAAAAACTAAAATTATGAAAAAGATATTATACTGTTTTGTTCTATCGATATTGCTTGCAAACACAATCATCGCTTTGAATTGTGCAAATTGCAAGAACATAACATCTGCACAAGTATCTCCACCAAGTGATCAAACACCTCTGCTCGCCATCGTTATTGACGATTTTGGAAGTTACGATAGGTCTGGTGTCAAGAATATGCTCATGATCGAAGCCCCCTTGACCTGCGCAATAATGCCAAACCTGGATTACTCTCTTGAAGATATGGAAAGTATAATCAAGTCTGGCAAAGAAGTCATTTTGCATATGCCAATGGAATCTCACGTTCATCTGCCATCAGACTGGTATGGTCCAGTTTTCATCAAAAACACAGACTCTCCACGAGAAGCAACGAAAAAACTTGAAGACTGCTTGCGATCTCTTCCAAAAGCAAAGGGATTCAACATTCATATCGGTTCAGGAGTTAGTCAAAACAAACAACTCATGAAGGCAATTATTGGCTACGCAAAAGAAAATAATCTTTTTTTCCTTGACAGCAGAACACATGAAAACACGCAGTGTGAAAATGCTGCAAAGGAAGAAAACTTTTTGTGTCTCGGGCGTGATGAGTTTTTGGAACCACACCATGACAAAAGTTATGCTGGTGTCAAACAACACATTCAAAATGGCATAAACATCGCAAAACAAAAAGGACATGCAATCATTATTGGTCACGTCGGTGCACATGGAGGAGAAAACACGGCAAAGGCAATCAAGGATATGATCAAAGCCATTGAAAGTGAAGGCATCAAACTCGTTACATTGAGCGAACTCAACAATATTATTAACTCAAAAACAAAATAACACAAAAAAAAACAGCGGTGAAAATTCACTGCTGTTTTTACTTTTAGTTGTTTGCAATATCATACAAAATTTCCATTTCTTTTTGAACATCAAGCCTGTTATACACATTTTCACCTTTTTCAACAGTGTCGCCAGTTTGAAGGTGACCGAAGAATTCGTAATCACTAAATCTTGTTGGAACTTTGAGTTTAAATTTGTCAAAAGTGAGTTTAACTTTTTCTGGAAGGAATGGCAACAAGAGTGTATATGCCTCAAGTTGTGCTTCTGAAAGAGTCCAAAGGAAAGTATTCAGTCTTCCTTTTTTGCTTTCATCTTTTGCAAGTGCCCATGGTGCAACTTGATCAGTATAACCATTGCAGGCTTCAATGATTGCAAGTGCTGTTTTGTAACTTTGTGTTGGTTTCATGTCGCCAAGATACTTTATACACATCTCTTTGAGTCCACGTACATTTTCTCTGAATGCAATATCTTCTGGTTCAAGAGGACAAGTGTTGTCAATAACTCCACCATTGTATTTTTGGATCATTCCAACAGTTCGAGACACCAAGTTACCAACATTATTTGCAAGGTTTGTGTTGTATGAATTCAAGAAAATTTCTTGACTATATGGACCATCTTGACCGAATGGAATGTTTCCGATAATGAAGTTTCTGACAGAATCACTGCCATATCTTTCAATGAGTACTCTTGGATCAAACACCTCTTTTTTGCCAGCATCTTTGCTCTTTGAGAGTTTTCCGCCGCCAATCAGCATCCAACCATGTCCAAAAATTTGCTTTGGAAGAGGAAGTTCAAGTGCCATCAAAAGCGCTGGCCAAATAATTGCATGAAAACGAACAATTTCTTTGCCCACAACATGAACATTTGCTGGCCAGAATTTTTTGAAATTGCTGTCATCTTCCCCCAAGTATCCGAGTGCCGTCAAGTAGTTCGTGAGCGCATCAATCCAAACATAAATTGTATGTTCTGGATCAAAAGACACCGGAATTCCCCACTTTACAGATTTTCTTGTTACGCAAAGGTCTGTGAGTCCCCCTTTGAGAAAGTTATTAACCATTTCAGCAACTCTTGATTGTGGCTCCAAAAATTCTGGGTGTGATTTGTAGAGATCCAAAATCTTGTCTGTATACTTGCTCAAACGGAAATTATAACACTCTTCATCTGCGTCATAGACATCTCTGCCACAGTCTGGACATTTGCCATCTACTAGTTGCTCTTCAGTCCAGAAAGACTCACATGGAGTGCAATATTTGCCGTGGTAGTGAGCCTTGTAGATTTCACCCTTTTCATAAAGCACATTGAAAATTTTGCTCACAGCCTTTTCATGATAGTCATCTGTTGTTCTGATGAATTTGTCATACTCAATATTGAGATTTTTCCAAAGATCTTTTGTGTCCGCTATGATTTCATCAAGGAATTCCATTTCAGACTTTCCGGCTTCCTTTGCTCTTTTTTCGATCTTTTGACCATGTTCATCTGTTCCAGTCAAGAAATAAACATCATCACCCATCATCTTGTGGAACCTCGCAATAGCATCACAAACTACAGTTGTATAACAGTTTCCAAGAGTAAGTTTGTTGCTTGGGTAATAAATAGGTGTCGTGATATAAAACTTATCTGACATAATGGTTTTCCTCCTTGTTTTATTTAAATATGCTAGTAGTATAGTACAATTTTTCCAATTAATCAAGAATAATCATGAAAAAAGCACCCAGTTTTGTTCTCTGGATGCTTCAAATGTTTAATTATCGGTCAAAGATTTTAGTTTTTGATCAAAAGCGATTCTGAATTCTTCGTCCTTCTCGTATCTCTGATTGATGATTGTTCCATAAAGCGGTGCGGGATCACCTTCAATTCCAAAGATTGTCAAAAACTCTTTAAGTTCCGCTTCTGCATCAGTTGAATCTTGATACTCAATTTCAATATATTTACCCAAGAGTTCAATATCATCAAAGAATATTTTTAGCCCCTTATACTTTTTTACTTCTCGGCTTCGAGCGATATAAAGATAAGGTTCCAAGCCCGCAAGGTGCAAAAAGTTCAACCCCTGTCTGGCGCTCTCAAGCACAATTGCTTCTTCAAGCCAATTTCCGTCCTTTGTTCTGCTTTTTATTTCAAGTGTCGTTTTGTTTGGCTTTTCACGAACTCTGAAAACTTTGCCAGTCTTTTGGTATGACTCTCTGCCATATGCTCCACATGTAATATCTGTCATTTTCACTTTTTCTTTATACTCTTCTGTTTCCTCAAGCACGGCATTCCAAACATAGTCAGGTACTGCATATCTCACTTCTTTTTCAATTTCCATATCACAATCTCCTATCTTGCCATTAGTTTTTCATAAACCCTGGCGAGTTCTTTTGCGTCCATGAGTTTTGGCACTGGATAAAGTGGATTACCTTCCTTGTCCGCAATTTTTGAAAGTTCTTCAATATCCTCACTCTTGAGCGCATCCACAACACATGGAATTTCAAAATGAGCATTTAATTCTTCAATCCAAGCAATGAACTTTTCAGCATTCTCTTGTGCGGAATTTTCTTTTGCACCAATTCCAATATGGATCGCGATCTCTGACAATTTTGAATATGCCGATTTGCCATATTCTTTCAAAATCACTGGCAAAATGATTGCATTTGCGAGCCCATGTGGTACACCATATTTCCCACCAAGCGAATGTGCAATTGCATGAGAATATCCAACATAACTCTTTGTGAAAGCAACACCAGCAAGATAACTTGCCTTAAGCATTTTTTGCCTGCTTTCAGCATTGCTTCCGTCATCATAAACCTTTTCGAGATTTTCATGAATAAGTTTGATTGATTCGAGCGCGGCTTTTCGAGTTTTCCTTGTTGTCGATTTTCCGATAAAAGCCTCAACCGCATGAGTGAGTGCATCCATTCCAGTTGTTGATGTTATTTTTTTGTTGAGCCCCAGCGTCAAGTGATAATCCAAAAGAGCATAGTGTGGAATTAAATTAAAATCGTTGATCGGATATTTGTGATGAGTCTTGTCATCAGTGATCACCGCCGCAAGCGTCGTTTCACTGCCCGTTCCTGCTGTTGTTGGAATTGCAACAAGCGTTGGGAGTTTCTTCCCAATTTTGAGAAGCCCTTTCATTTTTGAAACCGGTTGCTTTGGCTTTACACTTCTCGCACCAATAATTTTTGCACAGTCCATGACAGACCCGCCACCAAGAGCGATAATTGAATCACATCCTTCTGACAAATATATTTTCAGCCCTGCTTCAATCTGCGAAATTGTTGGATTTGGCAAAACTTCGTCAAACAAGGAAACTTCGAGTCCACCATCAGAAAGAGTCTTTTCAAGTGCCGCCGTTAGACCCAGACCTCTCAAATTTTTATCTGTAACAAACAACACTTTTTTGTTGCCTTTGCTTTTGAGAATTCTCAAAACCTCGTCGTCACTCTCCAATATTTGTGGTTCACGGTATGGTAAAAATGGCAATGCAACTTTGAAAATAAATTGATATACTCTGCAATATGCCTTACGAAAAATATTCATTAAATAAAACCTCCATATAAGTTTATTATAT
>JAZRDJ010000074.1:0-14686 GCA_045660245.1 Clostridia bacterium
GAACTGTGCAGTAAAAGACAAGAAGAGCAGAGCAGGTGGGCAATTCTCAATGTTCACGGATTTGCTCCCAATTGACGACTCATTGCACATTGACTATCCAAACATCAATGAATATGATTTGAAGACAAAACTCAAAAAGGAAAAAGAGGCTCTTGGAGTTTATATCTCTGCGCACCCACTCGATGAGTACAAGGAATTGGTGAGTTCGTTTGATTTTAATTCAAGCATGCTCAAAGAGGCTGAGGGTGGTGACTCTGAGGTTGAAGATTTTGAAAGTGCTGGCGAGTCAACACTCATGGAACTTGATGGCCAAACGGTTGTGTTTGGTGGAATTTTGGCAGATGTTCAAAAGCGTGTGTCAAAGTCGACAGGTATGCCGATGGCTGTTGTGAAAGTTGAAGACCTTTATGGCACGACAGATGTAATGATCTTCAACAAAATGTATGAACAGGTCAAGAATGAACTTGTGGAAGACTCAATGACAATCATCAAAGGTCGAATTTCAATTCGTGAAGGTCAAAATCCAATTATTATTGCTGAAAAAATTGACTTTGTAGATGAAAAAAAGGAAAATAATACATATCAAAAACCAAAAAAACTCGTGTTTGGCGATGAAGAAGCAGAAGTGAAGAAAATTCCAAAGTTGTACTTGAGATTCAACATGGATAATCCGGCTTTCAAGAGCAAGGTTCTTGAAACTTTGGGGTATTATCCAGGAGAAACCGAGGTTTATGTTCAACACGAAAAGAAACTTTATCGAATGGATACAATGGTTGAAACGAGCAAGGCGTTGATGGCTGAACTTGGTTCGTTGCTTGGAGATATCAATATCAAAATTTTGTAATAAAAGGGAGAAGTGTTATGAAAAGAATTGCAGTGCTTACATCTGGTGGAGATAGTCCTGGAATGAACGCTTGTTTGAGAAGTGTGTTCAGGACTGCAAATAACATGGGAATTGAACTTCTTGGGGTGAGACGTGGATATTCAGGCTTGGTTGAAAATGATGTGTTTGTCATGAACAAATCTCATGTTGGAAATATTTTGCAAAATGGTGGAACATTTTTGAAAACTAGCAGAAGTGCGGAATTTATGACTGATCAAGGGTTCAAAAAGGCTCTTGATACAATCAAGAAAAACAAGATTGAGGGTTTGATTGTGATTGGCGGTGATGGAAGTATGACTGGCGCAAAAAAACTTTCAGATGCGGGCGTGAGTGTTACTTGTATTCCTGGAACTATTGACAACGATCTTGGGTTTACTGACATGACTCTTGGGTTTGACACTGCGTGCGGGACAGTGGTGAGCATGGTGAACAACATTCGTGACACTTCACTTTCACACGATCGCGTGAGTGTCATTGAAGTCATGGGGGCGTTCAGTGGGGACATCGCTTTGTACACGGGACTTGCGTCTGGTGCTGACATTGTGATCGTGCCAGAAGTTCCTTATACCGTGGAAGCGGTTGCAAAAAGGTTGATTGACAATGACAGGAATGGAAAGTCTGCAAGCATTGTGATTGTGAATGAAAAAGCATGTTCTGCGCCTGCGCTTGCAAGCAGTCTTGCCTCATACAAGATTGATGCAAGGCCACTTGTCTTGGGACACATTCAGCGTGGTGGTTCGCCATCGTACAAAGACAGAAATCTCGGTGCTGTGTGGGGAAATATGGCGGTGTCGCTTCTTGTGGGTGGTGCAAAAAATGTTGCTGTGGGAATCAGGAATGGGAAATACATTGCTGTGCCTCTTGACAAAGCACTCAAAGAGAAAAAGAAGTTTGACAAAGAAACATATGATCTGATCAATTACTTGAGTTATTAATATGTTAATTACTGATATATACTATAAATAGAATTATATATAAATATCAATATAAAAAGCCACCAGCATTTGCTAGGTGGCTTTGATTTTTTTGTTTTTATTCAATTTCATTGTTTGGTTCGTTTTCGGTTTGTTTTTGTTTTTTTGATGGTTTTGGCTCAGAAATGATTGGTAATTTTTTTGCTACATATGACACTAAAATTGTGATTTGAATTGGTATCCCAATGAGATAAATGAGCCACAGGTTGTATGTCAAGAATTGAAGATAAATTGAAGTGATGAGTGACCAGCAGAGGAGTGTGCGCATGATGAATCTCAGCAAGAGTCTGTTCCACTTTTTGTTGAAGTACAAAATCGCGGCTGCTGATGCGGGAACTGACCAAACGAAAACTTGCCAGAACGAAATGCTGTCGATGAGTTCCAAATATACAAACAGAATGGTTGAAATGCACCAAATGACACAAACTGAAAGAAGTGCAAGCACAATTTCTGATGATTTGATAGGGCGCTTTGCATTGTAATCAGTGTGTTCACGCATCATGTATGTGATTGGAACATTGAACACATTTGCAATTTTTTCAATGGTTTCAACCTCGGGAACTACTTCACCTTTCTCCCATCTTGAAACAGCCTTGTCAGAATAATTGAGTTTTTTTGCAAGTTCAACTTGTGTGAGCCCCCATTTTTTTCTCAAAGCAATAATATTTTCAGATATAATTTCTCTAATACTTTTCATACAAGTATTATAACGAAAAATTTCAAAAATGTAAATAATTTTTGTTATTTTTTTCAAATTCTCGCTGAGCGGGAGTTAAAATTGTATAATTCTCTGTATCAGAGGGGTGTGATTTATCAAAGAGAATTATTTTGTCGGATTCTCTTTGGCTCGCGCGAAATTTGTAATATACTTGCAGTATGATGAATGCTGAAAAAGCATGGACAAATAGAAAAAATTCGGAGGTTTTGTCGCTATGGCAAAAATTGAAAAAGAAATTTATCCACTTACTTCTGGACAGGAAGTAGTGAATTTGCAAGCAATGCTTTCAATTCACAAAAATGTTATCAACATTATGTCTTCACTTACTCTTGATGAAGATATTGATTTTGAGGTTTTGCAAAAAGCATTTAATTTGGTTGCAGAAAGAAATGACTGCATGAGAATGAAGTTTTTCAAAAAAGGTGGAAAACTTGTTCAAATTTTCGAAGACAAGAGGGATTATAGCAATATTCCTGTTTTGAAATTCGAAACAGAAGAAGAACAAAACAAATTTATTGAAGGAAAAGTAAAAACTGCAATTGCATTCAAAAAGGGTGTGGTTGCTCAGCCTTGGTTCATCAAAACATTTGATGGAAAATCAATGGTCTTGATGAAAGTTTGCCACTTGGTTTTGGACGTTTATGGAATTAACATCATTTATAAAGATCTTTTTGATTGCTACAATGCGATTAAAGATGGAAAGGAACTTCCTGAAGCACCAACTTCTTTTGAAAAAATGATTCAATCTGATCTCAAGAAGAAATTTGATGATTCATATATAAAGAAGAATGAAGAATTTTACAGAAATTATTTTGCAACTCGTGAAAATCCTTATTATGCAGGTGTGCATGGTGAAGATCATCCAATCTGGCAAAAGCAACTCAAGAAAAAACGTCACGCAATGAAATTGTTCCTTTTCAAGAACCAAACTAAAGGATATGCTCATGATATCAAAAAGGAACTTGTTGACAAGGTTATGGCGTACTGTGCGGAGACAAAACAATCTCCTGCAAACTTCCTTTTCTATGCTCTTTCAATTACTGCGTCAAAGATGAACGGCAATGTCAAGAATATGCTTCCAATGGAACTTTGTAATTGTCGTGGTACGGTTTCAACCAAAAAGGGTGCTGGTACAAAGGCGCAAAGTGTGCTTTGTTATACTTCTGTTGATCATGAGAAATCATTCAAAGAAAACTTTGATGCATTCTGTGTTGATCAAAATGAACTTTACAAACACGTTGGTTTCCCAGATATGAAGGTTCAAGCACTTTTGCATGAAATCTACAAATCAGGATTCCTTGAAGTATACTACGGTATTGCATTCTCATTCATTCCAGTACTCTTCCCAGAAGGATCAGAGTTTATGGTTTATAGCAATGGATCTGGCGCTCTTCCATGTTATATTGCTCAACTTTATGATGTGAAAAATGGAAACATTAAAATGGCATATGACGCACAAGTCATGCTTTCAACTGAGAAAGATATTGAGGTGTTCCACAACAATTACTTAAGTGTTTTGGAACAAATCACTGCAAATCCAAATGTTGTTTTGAACGACGTTAAATTTTAAGGGGTGATAAAATGAAAATTCAAACTGAAAGACAAATGAACAAAGATTTTCTCTTGAAAGATGGAGATTATCAAAGTACAAAAGAAATTTTTGAAAGAATTGCAAAGATCATTCCAGAAAGAAATATTTTGGCTGATCTTGATTCAAAAAAGAATATTAGGTATTACACTGCAAAAGAAATCGCTGAAACTGTTGAAGCAATTGGTGAAGGTCTCATTGATCTTGGGCTTGAAGGAAAGCACATTGCAATTTCAACTGACAACTCATACTTGTATGTTCTTTCTGATCTTGCAATTGCCGGTGGGGTTGGTGTGGTTACACCAATTGACCGTGATGCAACTGATGAACTCTTTGTGACTCTTCTTGATCGTTGTGACGCTGAGGCAGTGATTGTTGCTCATCACATGGTTGAAAAAGCAAAGAAGGCTCAAGAGTCTTGCAAGAAACTCAAAACAATCATCACTATTGACAAAAAAGTTGAAGGTTTCCCATGCATGAGTGAAATCATTGAGAAAGGTAAAGTTCTTGCTGAAAAAGGATATTACAGAAACAAAGAACTTGATCTTGATGCAACTGCAAAAATCTTGTTTACTTCTGGAACAACTGGAGCGAATAAGGGGGTTGTGCTCACACAAAGAAACCTTGCTGCAAACGTAATCAACTGCATGGATTCAGTAAAAGGTGAAGACGGAGATACAAATACATCAATGAGTATTCTTCCAATGCACCACGCAACTGAAATCAACACTCATATTTTGCCAAGAATTGCAGCAGGAAGACTCACATATATCAACGATAGCATGAAGAACATGATGGTAAACATCAAGATCTTCAAGCCATATGTAATCACAATCGTTCCAATGATCGCAAATGTGTTCTATAAGACAATTTGGGCAAACGCAACAAAAGCGGGCAAGGACAAACTCCTCAAAAAGGGGATCAAACTTTGCAAACTTTTAAAGAAATTTGGAAAAGATATTACACACAAACTTTTCAAAGATGTTTATGAACCATTTGGTGGCAACCTCAAACAAATCGTTTGTGGTGGTGCAATGCTCAATCCAGAAGTTGTGAAAGGTTTCAGAGATCTTGGAGTTTATATCGTGAACGGATATGGAATCACTGAATGTGGACCACTTGTATCTATGAATACAGAAACAGCAAAAGAGCCTTATTCAATTGGAAAGTCTGCTCCTGCACTTGAAATCAAAGTGTCTGACAAGAACGAAGACAATGTCGGTGAACTTTGTGTGAAAGGGCCAAGCGTTGCAAAAGGATACTATAAAGACGACAAGGCAACTGCTGAAGTGTTTGACAAAGATGGATTCTTCCATACTGGCGACCTTGTAAGAGTTGACAAGAAGGGTAGATTGTTCTTGTCTGGAAGAAAAAAGAACTTGATTGTTCTTGCAAATGGTAAAAATGTTTGTCCAGAAGAAATTGAAACAGAAATCATGAACAACATTCCTTATGCAAAAGAATGTGTTGTTTATGAGGCAAACTATAATGGCAACACTGGAATTGTTGCTGGTGTGTTCATTGAAGATGAAGAAATGAGAAAAAATAGAACACAAATTCAAGCAGATTTCAGAGCGCTCAACAAGACTATGGAAGTTTATAAAAAAGTTGGATATGTGAATCTTCCAGGATCAGAATATGAAAAGACTTCAACTAGAAAAATCAAGAGAGATAAAATACTTGCTTCTCATGATGAGAAGAATGGTATTATTCTATAAGGAGGTAGTAGTGTCATGAACAAAATGAAACACATCATCAGTGAATATGTTGATATCCCAGAAGATAACATTGATATGGGTATGAGTTTGCAAGGCGATATTGGTCTTGACTCTTTCAGTTTGATTTCAATGCTCGTTGAAATTGAAAACGAGTTTGAAATTGAAATTCCTGAATATGAACTCAGAAATTTCCAAACACTTGGCGATATGTACGCATACATTGAAACTACCAACAGATAATACTAGAAAATAAATTTTCCCCCTGCAACCAGCAACGAATGGTGCAGGGGGTTTTGTTTTTTTGCAGAAAATTTGAAACTGAATTTTGTGACTTTGTAAGTTAAATATTTTGCTTGAGAAAAATTCAAAACTGAAGAATGTTTAATGTTGTGGCAATTGATGGCTTTTTTGTGGTAGAATTTTCTCAATTTGCAGTTTTTGATGGAAATTCTTGTGCTTTGTGTGACAGAGTACTATGTGTTATGTGTGACATATGTTCGAATTTTTCTGGGGAAAATGGCTATTGTAGATTAATTTTATTGTTTTGGCAAAAAATGCAAAACTGCAAAGTTGAACATTAAAAATGCATGAAAAAAACGCAAAATTTCAACATGGTTTTGAGATTTTGCGTTTTTTTTGTTCAAAATTTTTAGTTCGAAGTATAGGTCAATTTTGAATTGTTGAGTGAATGTTTAGCGTTTTTTATTAACATACGATTCGATGAGTGCTATGGCTCCATACATGAGTCCTGCAAGAATGCAGAGCACAACAATTGATGTCATCACAAGGTCGAGTTTGAAGACTTGTCCGCCATATACTATGAGGTAGCCAAGACCGGCTTTGCTCGTTAGGTACTCGCCCATAATAACTCCAACCCATGCCATGCCAATGTTGATTTTCAATGATGACATAAGAGATGGAATATTTGCTGGGAAAACAAGTCTTGTGAAAATTTGAAGTTTGTTTGCACCCATGGTTCGCATGAGCATGATCTTGTCTTTGTCAATGCTTGAAAAGCCAAGAAGCATGTTGATTGTTGTGATGATCACGCAGATCAAAACACCCATTGCCACAATTGTTTTTGTGCCAGCGCCCATCCACACAATGATCAATGGACCGAGTGCGATTTTGGGCAAACTGTTCAAGACCACGAGGTATGGTTCCAAAACTCGTTTCAGGGTGGGGAGCATGTAAAGCAAAATGGCAAGAAAAAGTCCAACGCCTGTTGAGATCAAGAATGCGAGCAGAGTTTCATACAGCGTCACCCATGAGTGATAGGCAAGATTTGATGAGGTGACAAGATCCAAAAATGTTCGAACTATTCTTGATGGAGAACTTGCGATGAATGGATCAAGTGCGCCGATGCTGGTTGCAAGTTCCCATGCACCGAGCAGTGCAAGGAGCAAAAGAATGCGGGCGCAGTGAATCAAAATTGTTTGAATTTTTAGTTTTTTGATGAATTTGTAATGAAGTGGAGAGAATTGTTGCTTATTGGAACTATTTTTGCGTTTTTTCATACTGCAGATCCTTCCATATTTCACCAAAGTATGAAGAGAATTTTTCGTCGCTTCTCCTCTCAAAAGGGGTGAGGTTTTCATCAAAATCTAATTCAACAATTTTTTTCACTTTTCCTGGTCGTTCGCTCAAGATCACAACCTTGTCGCTCATTGCAATGGCTTCGCTGATATCATGAGTGACAAGGATTGCAGATTTTTTTTCATTTTTGATGATTGAATACACATCATCTTGAACCAAGAGTCTGGTTTGATAATCAAGGGCAGAGAATGGTTCGTCAAGTAATAGCAGTTCGGGTTTTGTCGCCAAGGTGCGGATGAGTGCAACTCTTTGTCGCATTCCGCCAGAAAGTTCGCTTGGTGTATGTTTTTTGAACTCTGAAAGACCATATTTGTCCAAAAGTGACATGGCGTAGTTGACATTTTCTGGGGTCTTCTTTTTTTGAAGAGAGAGTCCCAGAAGTACGTTTTTTCTTGTGGTCAGCCATTCAAAAAGATTATCTTTTTGGAACATATAGCCGATTTTTGTGGTTGGGGATTTGACGACTTCGCCATCCAAGGTTATTCTCCCTCTGGTGGGAGAAATGAGCCCAGCCACGAGTGAGAGTATTGTGGTTTTGCCACAACCACTTGGGCCAACAATGCTCACAAACTCGTTTTCTAGAATTTCAAGGTTTAGGTTGTCTAATGCTACGGTTTCGCTTTTTTTGCTCTGGTATGTTAAGTTCACGCCTGAAATTTCTAGCAATTTTTCCATTTGTATCTCCTTTTTTTGTGTGTATGAAACCGAATTTTGCGGTTTTCATACATATTTTATTTTATGCTACTTTGTATGCGTATGTGTTATCGACGACTTCTGCAAAGGTGACATCTCCGTCATAATCGCTTGAGTTTTTGAGAACTTCGATCAATCGGTTGAATGAAGACTGTGTCATCGCTGGTGTGCTCATCCATGCGTCAATTGCTTTGTAAGATGTGATTGCATATTCAAGTGACTCGATTGAGGTTGAAGGGAATGATGCAACCAATCCCTCTGCAACTTTTGTGACCTCTTCGGTTTGAATGTATGTATATGCCTTTTTGATCGCGCGAAGGAATCCTTCGATCTTTGTGCTGTTTGAAGACAAATAATCCTTTTTTGCAATAAAGCAGGTGTAAGGGATTTCGCCTGATTGTTCGCCGACTGATGCAACGATATAACCTTTTCCGGCTTTTTCGAATTCTGATGCTGTTGGTTCGAACATTGTGCAGAACTCTGCGTTTGTTGCCTCGAACGTTGGAACTTGCATTGCAAAAGATGTGTCGGTGTCCAAGGTGATGCCGTTGTTTCTGAACATACCAAAACTATTCACAACCCATTCAAAAGTCATTGCAGGAAGTCCGCCAGCGCGGCCTGCAATCACAGTTTTGCCAGCAAGGTGGGTGTTCCATGAAAAGTTGTCGATCCTTGTTTTTGAAACGAGGAATGCTCCATCACGTTTTGTGAGTTGTCCGAAGACAACAGGAACATCTGTGCCTCCGCCATTTGCAACATAAACTGCGGTTTCGGGACCTGCAAGAGCAACATCGCAATTGCCAGACAAGAGGGTCGCCATGCTTGTGTTTGAGCCTTCGGCGGCTGCAAGGTCGATCTTTATGTTCTCTTCTTCCATGAAACCAAGGTTGATTGCGAGGTAGAGTGGAGCATAAAAAACGCTGTGTGTAACTTCGTTGATTCTGATTGTGTCAGGATCGTGCTTTTTGCACCCAACAAAGCCGATGCATGAAAAGCAGAGTGCCATTGACACGAAAAGTGCTGTAAGAATTTTTTTCATAATTTTCCTCCTTTTTCTATGTTTGCACTTGTGGTATTTTATGAGAAAGTCATTTTTTTTGTGTCAATTTGTGCCAAACACTTTATTTTCATTATTTTATGTTGTATAATACTCTGTAATTTGAAAGAAAGGAGAATGTGTAATCATGGCAACTTTTTTGTTGATACTTCGAATTATCTTGCTTGTGGCGTTTGTTGCTGGGCTTGTTGTTTCAATGTCTTCAAAGGCGATTGCAAAAGCAAAGAAGTTTGGAAATCAAAAGGTTGAAGATCATTATGCAGTCAAGGTGAAACTCATTGGTTACATCATTTGTGGGGCAGCAGTTGCCGTCCTTTTGCTCCTGTCATTTGCAAACTAAACGATGGGAGCGACCAAGCAAAACAAAAAATAATTTCAAAGCATGAAGAAAGGGAAAAAATATGTTAGAAGGAAAATATAATGCAAAAGCCACAGAAGAAAAGTGGCAAAATTACTGGCAAGAAAACAAAATTTATGAATTCAAGAAGAATTCAAACAAACCAACATTCTCGATCGATACACCACCACCAACAGTGTCTGGTGAACTTCACATCGGTCATATTTATGGCTTTTCACAAGCGGACATGTATGCAAGATACCAAAGAATGCAAGGAAAGAATCTCTTTTATCCATTAGGGTTTGACAACAATGGTCTGCCAACAGAACTTCTCGTTGAAAAGAAGAAAAACATCAGAGCCCACACAATCCCAAGAGAAGAGTTCACAAAAATTGCGCTTGAACTCGTTGATTCATACAACCAAAGTTACAGAGATATGATGGTTCACACTGGAATGAGTTGTGACCTTTCGCTTGGATACAACACAATTGATGAAAAAAGTCAAAAGACAAGTCAAAAGTCTTTCATCGATCTTGCGAAAAAGGGTATTGCATACCGTGAGCACAAGCCATCTCCATGGTGCTGCAAGTGCAGAACAAGTGTGGCGACTGCTGAACTTGAAGACAAGGAACTCTCAAGTGTGTTCAACTACTTGAACTTCAAACTTGCTGACGGATCAGGAACGCTCCCAATTGCAACAACAAGACCTGAGTTTTTGCCTGCTTGTGTTGCAATTTTTGTCAACCCTGAAGACAAGAGATATTCATCTTTTGTTGGAAAGATGGTCAAGGTTCCACTCTTTGAAGAAAGAGAGGTCAAAGTCCTCACTGATGCAAAAGTTGGCATTGACAAAGGTACAGGCGTTGTTATGTGTTGTACATTTGGTGACCAAACTGACGTTGAGTGGTGGAGAGAATATAAACTCGATTTGATGCAAGCCATTGATGATGGTGGAAGAATGACCGAAATTGCCGGAAAGTATGCCGGAATGAAGTCAATTGATGCAAGAAAGCAAATTATTGAAGATCTCCAAGAACAAGGTTATATGTACAAGCAAGATCCAATCACTCACGCAGTAAAAGTGCATGAGCGTTGTGAAGAACCAATTGAATTTTTGGCGAAAAAGCAATGGTTCATCAAGACTTCAACACCTGAACTCAAAGAAAAATGGATTGAACTCGGAAATGAACTTGTTTGGCACCCAGAAAGCATGAAAGCAAGATATATGGCTTGGGTTCAAAATCTCAACCAAGACTGGTCAATTTCAAGACAACGTTATTTCGGAGTGCCATTCCCAGTTTGGTACTGCGCAAAGTGTGGAAAACCTCATTTTGCTGAAGAAAAGGATCTCCCAGTGAATCCACTTTCAACGCCATATTCTGGAAAGTGTGAATGTGGTCACACTGAGTTTGTTCCTGAATCTGACGTTATGGACACATGGGCAACATCTTCTGTTACTCCTCAAATCAACTGCAATTGGGCAGAGGACGAGAGTGGGTGCGCTGAAAAAATGCCAATGGACATGAGATTCTGTGGTCGTGACATCATCACAACTTGGAGTTTGAGGACAATCATTAAGGCGTATTATCATCAAGGCACACTTCCTTGGAAAGATCTTTTGGTCAATGGTTGGCTCATGGCTGACAAGGGCATCAAGATTTCAAAGCACCTTGCAAACGCAAAAATGAGTCTCAAAGATATCTTGGCGTCTTATGGTGCTGACGTAATCCGTTATTCATGTGCAAACGGCGCATATGGAAGAGATGTATTCTTCAATGATGACGGGCTCAAAGATGGTTATAAACTTGTGAACAAGATTTGGAATGCGTCAAAGTTTGTGCTTTCGTTCCTTGATGGATACAAGCCTGAAAAACCAGAGAATATTCTCCCAATGGATTTGTACATCATGCAGAAGTTCAACGAAGCATATGCGGAGACCATGAAGTGTTATGAGAATGTTGAAATGGGTTATGCTCTCGAAAAAATGGAAAAATTCTTCTGGAATTTCTGTGACAACTACATTGAAATTGCAAAGAACAGACTCTACAAGCCTGAAGTTTATGGCGAGGAAGCAAAGAAGAGTGCCCAGTGGGCATGCTACAATGTGCTTTTGAACACTTTGAAAGTTTTTGCAATCACAATGCCTCATATCACCGAAGAAATCTATCAAGACTACTTCAGACAATTTGACGGAGAGGAGAGTATTCATTTGAGTGTTCTTTCACCAATTGATATTGGCGGAGTTGCAGACGTGAAGAGTGCTGGTGATGAAGTTGTTGATCTCGTCGCAATTGTTCGCGCGCACAAGAGTGAAAACAAACTCAGTCTGAAAACCATTTTCGACAAGGCTGTGATTTCTGTTCCAGCGGAACTCATTGAGTTTGTGAAGAGTGTTGAGTATGACCTCAAGGCTGTGTCATCAATTCAAGAGTTTGAATACAAGGCTGGCGAAACTGCAATCGAGTTTGGAAACATTGTCGAAGCATAAGGATTGAGATAATCAAAAAAAAACAAGTCCCGATTTTTTTCGGGGCTTGTTTTTTTGTTGTTTTCGCGGCAGGACTTAGGGCAAATAACTGGGTTTAATTCCAAAAATTGTCTTATCCTTTCATAAAGTTTGTAAAATTCTCGAATACTTTTGAAATATCACAAATGTGCTTGTTGTTTTTGTCTTTTTGCCAAAATCAGACAGCAGATTTTGGGGCAAAAGTTGGTTTTTTGAGCGTTCGAAAATTATCAAAATTACAAATTCGACAACTTGCAACAATTAAATCAATATTACATTAAAAAATATGCAAGTATAGTTTTTGAGCAGTCTCAAATTCATGGTAGTATTGGAACCATGCGTCACACAAATTTGGCGTCAATTCAATGGGTTTGTGGTGAACGCAAAAAATTGTCGTTATGGAGATTTTTATGAATAAGGTAAAGGTTTTAATTGCTGATGAAAATGTGGACTCAAAGTCGAAACTGATACAAAAGTTGAATGAGGAAGGCAAATTTGAAATTTTGGAGGCGGAGAACGGAACGGATCTTTTTGTGAAAGCAATCCAGGAAAATCCTGACGTGATTGTCATGGATGTCATTTTGTCAAATAAAGATGGCTTTTGCGTTTTGGAGGATTTGAAAGCGCAAAGTGTAAAGTCAAAAATTATTGTCACAACAGCGCTCTCAAGTGACACTTTTGTCGCAAAGGCAATGAGTTTGGGTGTGAGTTATTACATGATCAAGCCATGTGCTCCTGAAACAATTGAAAAGAGAATTGTGGAACTATTGAATCCAGAAACTTTTGAAAATCAATTTGAGGCACGAGAATTTTCTGCACCTCAAATTGGCGTGGGAGAAAAGTTCAAGGTTCAAGCAGGGCAGGGCAAGTCGAAGTATATTGAAGAAAAGATCACAAATATTTTCATCACGGTTGGAATTCCTGCGCACATCAAAGGTTATCAATTTTTGCGTGAGGCGATTCTCATGGCAATCGACAATCCCGAGGTGATCAATTCGATCACAAAGCAACTTTATCCGACCATTGCAGACAAGTTTGAGACAACTTCGAGTAAGGTTGAGCGTGCAATCAGGCATGCGATTGAAGTTGCGTGGAACAGAGGTAAGATTGAAAACATCAATACCGTGTTTGGTCTCAAGGTTTATTCAAGCAACGAAAAGCCAACCAATGGTGAATTCATTGCGCTTGTTGCAGACAAAATGCTCCTTGAAGGCTAATAATTTTGTGCTTTTGATTTGAGAATTTGAAAGTGGCTGATATTTTTCAATAAAAATTGAAAATATTGGCTCTTTTTTGTTTACAACGTTGTTGCTCTTGTATATAATGTGTGAGAAATAGAGGTGATTCAAATTTTCACACCTATTTCGAATAAAACCTCATATAATACAAAAAATATATTTGTTGATGCAAGGAGATAACAGAAGTGGCAAAATACAAAAAATGTCCAAGATGCGAACTTAACTATATCAAAGAAGAAGTTGACTACTGTGATGTCTGCAAGGCTGAAATGAAATTGATTGCTGACGACAGTTTTGACGAAGACATGGAACTTTGTCCTGTTTGTGGGCAAAACTTTGTGTCTGTTGATCAAGTAATGTGTGATGTTTGTGCAAAAAAGCGCAGTCTTGATGATGTCGTTGATGAGGCAGACGATGCTGATGACGACAAAAAATCACAAGACGACTGGGATACTGAATCAAAAGAACTTAACGAAATCGAAAGTGCACCACTTTCAAGTGATCTTGATGACGACATTGAAGTTGTGAACTTTTCTGATCTTGATGAAGATGACGAAGACGACGATTATATCGACGACGATGACGACAGTGGCGTTGATCATTTTGAAGATGACGACGATTTTGATCTTTCAAAGTATGATGACGACGATTTTGACGACGACGATGACGAAGAGTCTGACGACGATGACGATTTTGACGACATTCCACCTATGAAAAGATAATTATTTATATATTAAATTTAATTTGATAATAATTTTGAGCAAATGTTTGAAGCAATGGCTTTTGGCATTTGCTCTTTTTTTTGTTTTAAAAACTTTTGTTTTGGGCAATAACAATGAGTAAAAACACAAAAAGGGGTTTTGTATGAGAAAAGTAGAAGCGGATATTCGTGATATCATTGAAAAAATCAAGGGTATGCAAGGTGAGAGCATTCAAATGGCTGTGCAAAAGGGGAGAAACAAAACGTTGCGGTATCAAGGGATCATTGAGAGTGTGTATCCAAGCATTTTCACAGTGAAACTTTTTGAGCCGGGAAATGTTTCGGAGTGTATTTCATGTTCGTACTCTGAAGTTTTGTGTGGTGATGTGGTTGTTGAGAAGATTGGTGTATAAAAAATTGTCTTTGTGTTTGTCATAAATAAAAATCTACCTGCGTAAAATTAAGCAATGATACATTTTCAAGGGGGTTTTTGATGGCAAATACATATCAAAACAAATCAACGCTCATCATGGCTGAAAAGCCGGAGCAAGAAAAGCAGTTCAATGTCGTGGTTAGGGTTGAAAAGGAGTCCGGCAAGACAATCAAGAAGGTTCACCTCGTGAAGCCAAAAGCCAAGATTGTCAGCCGAGAGTCAAGTGAAACAATGACAAGTGTGTC
>JAZRDJ010000075.1:0-2393 GCA_045660245.1 Clostridia bacterium
CTCGAAAATGATGAGTTGGCAAAGCGTGCAAAGAGGATTCAAATTCCGGCTTCGATCCCAGCCATACCTTTTTATAAAAAATGTGGGTATGAGCACAGAAATGGCAAAATGACTTTTGAAGACGGGCATTTTGAACTTGAAAAATTCATGTGATAAAATTGAAAGAGGACAATGAATTTGAAAAAATCAAGCAAAAAAGATGGAAAAATCATTTCCATCTTTTTTGTTTGGGGGTAAGTTTTTTGTGTTTTTTTGAAGCCAGAAAAAATGTGATGCTTTCAAAATAAACGTCTATACATTCAAGAGAAGATCTCTCAAGAAGTTTGGATCAGAAAGGAGTTTGCCTGCACCAAAAATGTCGCT
Organism: Clostridia bacterium; assembly: GCA_045660245.1. Lineage (GTDB taxonomy): Bacteria > Bacillota > Clostridia > Christensenellales > UBA1242 > RGIG3872. The sequence goes on from JAZRDJ010000075.1 coordinate 364, forward strand.
TTTTGCATGTTCGGAGATATGAACGGCGAGGCCTGTTTTCTCACGCATATATTTTTCAAGACCCGGAACAAAAGCACCGCCACCAAAGAGGTAAATTCCATCAATTGAAATGTCTTTCACGATGTCTGGTGGGCAGGCTGAAATGCAAGATGAGATTGCTTCAACGATCTTTGAGTAATAGTGATCAACGATCATGTAAACCTCATTTGACGAAACGGCAACGGTTGTTGATTCTCTTGTGTCTTTGTTGACGCCAGTGATGTCGTCCATGAGTGATGAGTCACTGTAGAGTGAGCAGATGTTGTTTTTGAGGATTTCTGCTGAACCTGCGCCGACTTTGAGGTTGTACTTTTCTTCAACAAACTTTTCGATCGCGACAGTTATGTTTGATCCACCGAGGGCGATTGGCACGCCGGTGATGATTTGATTGTTGGCGCAGACTGCGATGTTTGTGGCACCGCCACCAATGTTCACGAGGAGTTTTCCAACGGGTGATGAAATGTCGATGTCATCACCAACAGCAGAGCAGATGATCGCTGGCATCAAGATCACGTCTGAAATTCCGGCGTCATAACACACTTTTTCAAGTGTCTTGCGTTCAACCAGATTGATCCCAAGGGGGACGCACAAAATGGCTCTTACGTTGTCTTTGAAGAGGCCTTGACGGATTTCGATCTGTTTCAAAAATTTCTTGAGCATGAGTGAGGCGAGTTCGCTGTCAGTGACTGTTCCGCCTGAAATTGGGGCAACCACTTGAAGTCCGTCGCTCGTTCTGCCAAGAAGGCGTTTTGCCTCTGATCCAACAGCCCTGACTTCTCTCGATCTGATTGAGCCAGTAACAGCAATTAGGCTTGGCTCTTTGAGTACCAGGCCTTCGCCATCTTTGTAAATTGTTGTGGTTGTGCTCCCGAGTTTGAGGGCCAAGAGTGTTGTTGCCATGATTTTTCTCCACTTTTGTTTTTTTTCAAGAATATTATACACATATTTTTGTGTGTCATGCAATTGTTTTGGGGCGGTAAATTCATTTTTTGTTGTCATAAAACACGATTTTCTCGATGTGTCTCGCCAAAAATAGCAAATATTCTTTGGTACACATACTAGTCATGGTGTGTTATGATTCTTTTGAAAATTCAGAATTGGAAGGAGGAGTTGTGATGGGCAGGTCGATTGCTGTGGTGTCAGGCAAAGGTGGGGTTGGAAAAACAACGGTTTCTGTTGGGCTCGCGCTCGCGCTCGCGAAACTCGGCAAGAGTGTGTGTTTGATTGATGCGGACATGGGGCTTTCGAACGTTGACACGCTCCTTTCACTCGATTCAAAAGTCGTGTTCACGCTTTCGGACGTGCTCTCGAGAAAGTGCAGGATCAAGCAGGCTCTCATTGAGGTTGAAAGTGCAAGAAATCTTTATGTCCTCTTGAGTGGCAGAGTTGACGCTCGAACTGAAATCGATGATCCAGTGCGATTTTCGGAGATTGTGAGCCGGCTCACAGAGGTTTTTGATTTTTGTTTGATTGATGCTCCCGCTGGCGCAAGTGTGGGGTTCAGATCTTGCATTGCGGCAGCAAATGAAGTCTTGGTTGTCGTCACTCCGCACATTGTGTCCGTGCGTGACGCTGACAAGGTGCTCTCAGTCATCTCGGCTTCTGGGACTCAAAATGTCATGTGCGTTGTGAACCGCATCAGGGCTGATTTGGTGGTGGCTGGCAAAATGATTTCGGAAAGAGAAATTTCGGCGGTGCTAAATGCAAGGCTCGTTGGGGTTGTTCCTGAAAGCAAGGATATCCTTGTTCTCTCATCAATTGATTTTGTGAAAGCAACCAGAGGTGATGTCGAAGAGAGTTTTTTGATGCTCGCAAAAAGCATTCAAGGCTCGGTGAGGTTGTTTGACTACAAAAAAAAGTACAAGGGGATTTTGGGGTTTGTGAGAAGAAAAATGATCAAGATGGGAGGTATGTAAGACGTAATCATGAATGAAAAATCTCTGATTTTTTCGAGGCTCAAAAGCAATCTTGTGAATGATCGCATGGCAAGT
>JAZRDJ010000076.1:0-9720 GCA_045660245.1 Clostridia bacterium
GATCGTAGCCATGTCGTTCTGTGAGCCAAGGAGATGTTCCATGGAGTTGTCTTCCTAAGACCGCTTGGCCTCCGACTTCGATCAGTCTCTGGTTTGATGAACCTCTGAATTTGAGCATCAAATTTTTGAGGGAATCCACAAATGGGCCATCAACCATGACATCAATGCACGACAACAACTCGTCTGTGTCTTTTGTGTGTGCTCGCCCGCCAGGAACCAAATCTTTGTCAAATACATAACCGGTATAGCACCAAATTGTTTTATTTGGGAAGTGTTCCTTGAATTTTTTCACAAATGGAAGCAATCCTTCTTGATTTCTTGGATCCATTGGCTCGCCGCCAAGTAGTGTCAATCCTTCAATATATGCAGGTGTGCAAAGTTTGATGATTTCATTTTCGGTTTCAGTGGTAAAAATCTTTCCGTATTCAAAGTCCCATGTTTCTGGGTTGAAGCAGTTTTTGCAATGGTGTGTACAACCAGATACAAAGAGTGTGACCCTCACACCTGGACCATTTGCAATATCTGCTGATTTGATATTTCCGTAATACATAATTTCCTTTTTATAGATGCAAAACTCTGTCTCTGATTTCTTGTGTTCGGCCTTGATTCCAGAACTGTGAACCGATGTAGCCACAAGTTCGTCTTGCAACGTTCATTTTTGTTTGTTCTGTGTTTCCGCAATTTGGACATTTCCAAATGAGTTTGCCGTCTTCATTTTCTGTGATTTGAATTTCGCCATCAAAACCGCATTCCATACAGAAGTCACTCTTTGTGTTGAGTTCAGCATACATAATATTGTCATAAATAAATTTCATGACTTCAAGCACTGCTTCGAGGTTGTTTTGCATGTTTGGAACTTCAACATAACTGATTGCTCCACCAGGGCTGAGGGCTTGGAATTCACTTTCAAATGCGAGTTTTTCAAACGCATTCATTTCTTCCGTTACGTGAACATGATAACTATTTGTGATGTAGTTTCTGTCAGTAACACCAGGAATGATGCCAAATCTCTTTTGAAGACATTTTGCAAATTTGTATGTTGTGCTTTCAAGTGGCGTGCCATAAAGTGAGTAGTCAATATTTTCAGCCTCTTTCCATTTTTTTGTGTATTCGTTGAGTTTTTTCATGATCTCAAGACCGAGTTCTTTGCCCTCTGGTTCCGTGAGTTTTTTGCCTGAAAGAGCAAACACAGTTTCCCAAAGACCAGCATAACCAAGAGAAATTGTTGAATATCCACCATGGAGAAGTTTGTCAATTTTCTCACCTGGAGCAAGACGAGCGAGTGCACCATGTTGCCAGAGGATTGGAGATGCGTCAGAAAGTGTTCCTGTGAGACGTTCGTGTCTGCACTGAAGCCCCTTGTGACAAAGTTCCATTCTTTCATCAAAGATTTCCCAGAATTTTTCCATATCTTTGTTTGCAGAGAGGGCAATATCGATGAGGTTCACAGTTACAACGCCTTGGTTGAATCTTCCGTAATATTTTGGGTTTCCGTCTTCGTCAATGAATGGAGTCAAGAAACTTCTGCAACCCATGCAAGTGTAGCAGTTGCCGTGACCATTTTTGTCAACTTTGAGTTCAAGCATCTTCTTTTCAGAAATATAGTCTGGAACCATTCTTTTTGCTGTACATTCTGCAGCGATTTTTGTGAGGTAATAATATGGGCTATCTTCGTGAATGTTTTGTTCTTCAAGTACATAAATGAGTTTTGGGAATGCTGGTGTAACATAAACACCCTTTTGGTTTTTGACACCCTTGATCCTTTGTCTTAAGGTTTCTTCGATCATAAGAGCGAGGTCTTTTCTTTCTCTTTCATTCTTTGCTTCACCCAAATACATGAAGACTGTAATGAATGGTGCTTGACCATTTGTTGTCATGAGAGTAACAACTTGATACTGAATTGTTTGAATTCCTTTGTTAATCTCGTCGCGAACTCGATCTTCAACCATTCTGTCGATTTGCTCGTCACTTGCTGGGATTTGAAGTCTGTTGAATGATTGCATAATTTCTTTTCTGAATTTGCGTCTTGAAACATCAACAAATGGGGCAAGGTGAGCAAGACTAATACTTTGTCCACCATATTGAGAACTTGCGACTTGAGCAATGATTTGTGTCGCAATGTTGCAGGCTGTAGAGAATGAATGTGGTGTTTCGATCATTGTTCCACTGATGACTGTTCCGTTTTGAAGCATGTCTTCAAGGTTCACAAGATCGCAGTTGTGCATACGTTGAGCAAAGTAGTCAGCGTCATGGAAATGAAGAAGACCAGCATCGTGTGCATTCATTACTTCTTCAGGAACCAAAAATCTGCGACAGAGGTCTTTTGAAACTTCACCAGCCATATAGTCTCTTTGAACAGAGTTGACAGTTGGGTTCTTGTTTGAGTTTTCTTGCTTTACTTCTTCGTTATTGCAATCAATCAGGCTTAGGATTTGCTTATCGGTTGTATTGCTTTGGCGAACAATCGCGCGCGTGTATCTATATGTAATATAATTTCTTGCAACGGCGTATGCACCCATTTGCATGATTTGGTTTTCAACCATATCTTGAATTTCTTCAACACTTGATGCTCTTTTTCTTTCTTCACATGCTTGTTCAACATTGTTTGCAATTGTGTTGATTTGCATGTTCGAAAGTCTTACATTTTCGTCAACAGAAGCGTGTGCTTTTGAGAGAGCGTTGATGATTTTGTTCATATCAAAGTTTTCTTCCGCACCACTTCTTTTGATAATTTTCATAAGTTTTTCCTCCTAAGTAAAAATGATTTTTGGCCACATGACCGATATTGTACAGTACCTACATTACTACAATATATTGTGTCTAGTCAATGGACGTATTTACATATATTGTGTTTTTGTTTATTTTACATAAACTTATTATTGATTCAAAAAAATGTTGACAGGAAAAGGAAGAAACAAGATCTTTTTGATGCAAAATTTTAATTGGCAAGAAAGCATTATTTTGCTGTGAGATTTATACATTTTAAGAATTTTTTCAATTAGTAATTGTGTAAATCTTCAAAATCAGCAATTAAATTTAAATTTAAGAATTGCAAAATCAATCTGCATATGTTATACTACTTCTAGTTTTGTGACCTCATAGGTAAAGGGATATACCTTCGACCTCCTAAGTCGACATTACAGGTTCGAGTCCTGTTGGGGTCGCCAAAAATATGTTTTTAAGACACGAATCTTGAAAACAACAAAAAAGCACAGAATTTTTGGTCTGTGCTTTTTGTTTTTGAAGAAATTTTTTAATTTTAGATAAAGTGTGGATTATCTTTAATTTTTTCTTCGATGTCATCGCCAAGATTGATGAGTTTTTGGAGAAGTTTTTTGTTATCATAAACCAGTATGCGTGGATTGACAAGAAAGAGTTCTTTCAAATCACATTCTGGATAACCATGAGTTACAAGCAAGCTGATATTCGTGCTAATGCGTTTTGTGTCAGCGAATTCGAGCTTTGGGCAAAATCCAACAAGTTCATCGATTTCTTCATCATCTAATCCTAATGGATAGAGAATATGTCTGAAATTAATTTCGTTCATGTTCAATTTCCTCTTGTGTGAATTTCATTTTGTTTTTTGGTCGTTGAAGATTATACATGATTTCAATTTGTTTCAACGCATTTTTGTCGAGAGGATACATTTCCATCAAAATTTCAGTTGGAGAAGTTGCTTTCCCAAGTTCACTTGGAATTCTTGGATCATCAAATCCATTTAAATATTGAGCAAGTTTCTTCTCAGATGTTCCGAAACTAATTTCCATGTCATATTCAAGATTAAACCTGATTCTTGCATACATCTTTGCTGGATTTATGAGATAATTTCGCGCGAGCAGATCTTCAACGCTTGCGCCAGCAATGCTGTTGAGCATGAATTTGAGTTTCATGTCAAGAGGGTTTGATGCCAGGAAGTTGAGTCCCTGAAGCAGTTGCTCACGAGTAATGCCAAGTCCAAGGGCTGTTTGAACCTTGCTCTCAAGTGTCCCAAGAGCATTGAGTGTGACCCGTGGTTTTTCTGAGATTGCGGCGGTTGTATCCTCAAAAGGAACATTCAACGACTCTGCAATGGTTTTACATTTTTTCAAAAGAAGTTCAGGACTTGTTCCAATGGAATAAGGATGATTGACCAAGAGTTGTCTCGAGTGATCAATGTCGAGCATCAAAAATTGGTCACAGAACTTGAAAAATGCGTCATATTCTTCTGGAGTTTTGAGTGCGAGATATGGATAGTTTTGGACGCCTGAAATAAAATCATCGTATGAGAGGTTGTAGTGTTCAAACAGATATGAACTTTTTTCTTTGATGATTTCAGGGGTAATTGCAGTAACGAGTGGACTACGTTTGATCATTTTTGCAAGTTCAGTTTCTGACACATCAAAAAGATTGCAAATGAAATTTGTCTTTTCGGGAGTGAGATTTTCAGTGTGGATGTCTGTAGATTTTGCATCAAAAGACTTAACTGTTTTGAAAAGTGTTTTATCTTCTTCTGAAAAGTCAAAATTTGGAATTTTGCCTTCATCAAAAGTTTTTGGTTTGTCTTGCTTTGTTTGAGTTGTTTGTGATGCATGAACAAGCGCTGCGTACCTTTTGTTTATTTCTGCTCGTGCCACATCGGTCAGTGGGTATTTTGCTGTGAGATCGCTCATGTTGATTCCCGTAATATTTTTGAGTTTGCTTGTAGAAATATATTTTGCAATTCCTGGGCGAATTTCATCGTTTTCTTCAGCCATCATTCTGGCAAAAATTTCATTTTCAGAAAAAGAGAATTTGTCGGTCACAAAATCTTTGTCGGAAATGCCATTTAATCTTGCAAACTTGAGTCTGAGTTCAAGCCTGTTGATGTCGTGGCAGAAAATTGACGAATATGGATTGATGTCATCAATGTTGAATCCATGTTTGATGAGCATTGCAAATTTTTGTTTCATGGAATTTCTTTCATTTGTTCCACCCATTCGATCATAAATTGTCAGTCCATTTCTAAGTCTACTGTAATTACATTCATTTTTTGGCCAGAACACGCCATAAGTATTTTTGATGATTTCAAATTGATCATCAATATCTTTTTGCTTGGTGTCATTGAATGGATATTTCTCAAGGAGATATTCAGTCGTGAGGCCAGTTTCTTCGAAGAAAGAAGAATTTGTTGCGTACATCAATGGTTTTTCAAGCTCGCCACTTTTGAATGCTTGCAATCTTGCAAAAACGAGGTCTGATGGAAATTTGTACATTCTATTAAAAAAGTCATTTGAAGAAATATTGATGATTTGTGCAAGTTTGATGCGTTTTTCGAGTTCATCTGATGGAATTGTGTAAATTTTGGGATGATAGTTTGCAAGTATGATTGGTAAATTATATCGCGCGAGAAGTTCAAAAGAATTTGTCATTTCTTCGAGGTTGAAAAATGGAAAGTTCAAACTTGATTTTACAAAATATTTGAGTTGCTCGGGTTTCGCTTTGAATGTGATTTGTACAAACATTTTCGCTTTTTGAATTGTTTGTTCTGAACAATTGATTAGATTTGGAGATTCAAGCAAATAGTCTTGAATTTTTTGCATATTGATGCCAGGGAACTCCCTTTTTAGGAAATCCAATCTTTCTTTGAGCACTTTTGGAGCAACATTATATTTTGCGCAAATCTGTGAGTAAACGTCCATGCTTTTGCTTGTGGATTGTGTTTCAGGGCTTGTAGTTTTGATGCCTTCAGGAAGAGTGGTGCTGAGATCTGCAATATTGTCACTGGTTTTGGCTCCCAAAATCGCTATGGAAGCTGGTTGATTCATTTTCTTTTGAGGCTCAACAATTTTTTCTGGTTGAATATTGTCTGCTGGTTCTTCAGATTGGTGATTTTCAGCCAACACATCAGATTTCGTGATGCTTTCAAAATATGCTGGAAAATCAGCAGACAGTTTATCAAACACTTCAGGTCTATAATTTTTGAGATTTTGCATTATGAAATCATAAGATGACGTTTCAGGTTTGTATTTTTCAACAAATTCACCTTTATTCATGTTCAGCAACTTTTCTGATTCGTTTGTGTGTGTGAAAATGTCATAGCCAGCAGGAAGATCACCTTGCAAAATTGCATTCATTGTTGAGGCCGTTCCATCAAAAAAAGTCTTGTGAGAAAGATTCCATGTGTCCACAACAGTGGCGTCAGGGTCTTTCAAAATTTTGAGAGCAGCTTTTGAGAGAAGATCTTTTGGATGCATTACTATAAATTGTGGATTTTTGACAATTTGTTCTTGAGTGTTTTCAAAATAAAGACCAATATCAATTGCCTGCATGATATTGTGACCATATTTGTTCCAGTATGATTGGTCGGCAAGTTGAGGGAGTTTTTTCAAAATTTGTTCGGCTTCTTCATCATAAAAGTCAAATTCTTTTGTGAGTGCGTCAAAACATGTATTGTAGTTCTTCATAAAATTTCTCCATTTTTTGAGTTGTTTATTAAGAATAAACTATTCCTTAATATAAGTCAATATACATTATGTATGAACATGATATTATATATTGCTTTTTTTGTTTGAGTTTGATAAAATATTGTTGTAAAAAATTGTGTGGAGAAAGCAATGAAGAAGTACGAAGTGGTAATTATTGGAGCGGGGGCAAGTGGATGCATGTGTGCGCTCCAAGCAAAGAGCAAGAGTGTGGCTGTTCTTGACGCTGGGAAAGGGCTTGCAAAAAAGATCATGGTCACAGGAAATGGCAGATGCAATTTGACAAATAAACACATGAATTCATCATATTTTAATCAAAATATTGATTCTTTTTTGCAAAAATTTGATCAAGAGCAAACATTGAAGTTTTTTGAAAGCCTCGGTCTTGTCTGTTTTTCCGACGAGGAAGGCAGGGTGTATCCAATATCGAATTCTGCAAAATCCGTTGTCGATGTTATAAATAATGCATTGAAAAGCAAGGTTGATTCATATCTTGAGCATGTGGTAACAAATATAGAACACAATGGAACGACATTCAAGGTGACCACAAAAGGTGAAGTTTTTGAATGTAAAAAACTCGTGATTGCATCAGGCGGAAATTCATTGCATGAAAATATTGAAGGTCTTGGGGTGAAAAGCAAGAAGAATTGTCCAAGTTTGGTGGCTCTCAAAACACAAAGCACGAAAGAACTTGATGGTGTCAAGGTTTCAAATGTGAAAGTGACAGCAAGAACATCAAAAGGAACAAAGCAATCAGAATATGGCGAGGTTCTCTTCAAGGATTGTGGATTGAGTGGTATTGTTGTTTTCAACCTATCGGCATTGTTTGCAAGAGAACAAAAATTTGAGGGGTGTGTCGATATTGATTTATTGCCAAACCTATCTGAAAAACAAGTTGTTGATCTTTTGAACTCAAGGTGTGTGCGTTCAATGAATGCCGACAAATTGTTTGTTGGCATGTTTGCAAATGCTGTTGCAAATCAGATTTTCATGCAATCAAAAGTCAACACAAACAGAAGCACTTGTGATCTCGACAATTTAGATTTTGCAAAACTGGCAAAAGCCATCAAATGCTTACATTTTGAAGTATGTGGGCGCTATGAAAACAATCAAGTGTTTTCTGGTGGGGTGGATCTTGGTGAACTTGATCAAAAGTTGATGAGCAAAAAGATCAAAAATTTGTATTTTTGCGGTGAAGTTTGTGATGTTGATGGCGTTTGTGGTGGATACAATCTGCAATGGGCGTGGACAAGTGGGAAAATTGTTGGAGATTGCCTATGATAAAACTTGAACAAGTGAGTTTGCCGCTCAAATATGATAATGGTGATATCAAAAAAGCAGTTGCTGAAAAACTGAAGATCAAAAGTAGTGACATCACAGATTTTGAAATTGTGAAGTTGTCAATTGATGCAAGAAGAAAACCAAACATAAAGTATATTGCGTCAGTTGCTGTTTGTTTGCCTGAAAGTATTGAACAAAAATTTGCAAATTTGGCGTATGATAATACAAAAAAATATCTTGAATACCCCCAAATCCCATCAAACAAGAAAATTGCAATAATCGGGTTTGGACCAAGTGGAATGTTTGCTGGACTTGCGCTTGCGAGAATGAGGCTTTGTCCACTCATAATTGAACAAGGGAAAAGAGTTGATGAGCGTGAGAAAGATGTTCTCGATTTTTGGCAAAATCGCAAACTGAATAAGTTCTCAAATGTTCAGTTTGGAGAAGGTGGTGCGGGAACTTTCAGTGATGGAAAACTCAATACAAATTTGAACAATGAATATTGCAAAATTGTAACAAATGAATTTTTAAAAATGGGTGCTCCGGAAGAGATTGGTTATGTTGCAAAACCGCATATTGGAAGCGACAAACTCAAAATAGTGGTAAAAAACATTCGAGAAGAAATTATTGCTCTTGGGGGAGAATTCAAGTTTTCAACAAAAATGATTGATATTTTTGTAAAAAACAATGTGGTAAGTGGTATAAAATTACAAAATGTTTTAACAAATGAAGTTTTTGAGGAAGATGTGGATTTTGTTTTGCTTTGTGTTGGGCATAGTGCAAGAGATACATTCTCATTGCTTGAAAGCAAAAAAGCAAAAATTGAGCAAAAGCCATTTGCTATGGGGGTTCGAATTGAACAAAAACAACAAGATATCAACATGGCTCAATATGGAAAAGAAAAGATTGATGGACTCCCAAACGCAGATTACAAACTTGTTGAACACCTTGAAAACGGGAGATCTATTTTTACTTTTTGCATGTGTCCTGGCGGTGAAGTTGTTGCATCAAGTTCGGGGGATTCGGAAATTGTGACAAACGGAATGAGCAATTTTGCGAGAAACAAAGAAAACGCAAATTCAGCGGTGTTGGTCAATATTTTGCCATCAGACTTTGAATCAAATGATCCACTCGCTGGAGTTTTGTTTCAAGAAAAATATGAAAAACTTGCATTTGAGATTGGAGGCGGAGATTTTTCTGCACCTGCTGAAAGCGTTGGAAGTTTTTTGAACGATGATGAATGCAAGGCAGATATTTGCCACTCATACAGGCCAAACTTGAAATTCTGCAAAATTAAAGATTGTTTACCTGAAATTGTTGTTGAAAGTTTAAAAATTGGACTGCCTCGTTTAAACAGAAAACTCAATGGTTTTGCAAAAGACTCAAATTTGCTCATTGCCATTGAATCAAGATCGAGTTCTCCAGTGACGATTGTGCGCAATGAAAATTTTGAAAGCAATATTTCAGGACTGTTCCCAGTTGGTGAAGGCGCTGGATATGCCGGCGGAATTATGTCAAGTGCACAGGACGGAATCAAGGTGGCAGAAGCGATCTACAAAAAAATATTGAATGAATGACATTTTGTCGATTGATAGTTATATAATGAAAGGAGAGGTGAAATGATGAAGAGTTTTTATGATGAATTGATTGAACTCAAGAATTTGGTTCGAACAGGTTGGACAATTAGATTTGGTGATGGTGATTTCAGACTTGAGAGTGACGGTGAGCACATTTTCAGTTGTTGCATGCTCGCGCTCAAAATCATTAATGAAGAAAAACTCGATCTTGACACAGAAAAAGTTCTCAAAATGATCCTTTATCATGAAATTGGGGAAATTGACACCGGAGATATCCCAGTGATTGATACTGCAAGACGTGTCAACAAATATGCTCTCGAAAAAATTTGTGTTGAAAGATTTGCTTCTACCCACGGTTTTGCAGATATGCTTGACTTGTGGGAGGAGTTTGAAGCAAATCAAACAAAGGAAGCCAAATTTGC
>JAZRDJ010000077.1:0-14604 GCA_045660245.1 Clostridia bacterium
GCGGGGGGTAATATATAATATATGCGTAAAAAGATAAACTAGGGTAAGTAGACGTATATAAAACTTCGGGGGAGAAAATGAAATCTAAAATAAAGAAAAAACATTTTATAATCGTAAGTGTGATTGCAGTGATTGTTGCACTTGTTTCATTGTGTGCATTTTCTTTTTTTGGTGACAAAAGTAAAGAGAATATCAAACAACTACAACTTGAAAGTGGGTATCCATCTTCTGAAAACACTCGTGAAGTTGTGATTGAAGACACGAATTTTTTGGGAGCAGAAACATTCATTCAAGTAAAAGAGAATGATAATGTTATTGTGAAAAATTGCTCGTTTGAGGGATCAATAAATTCAGCTATTGTGGTCACTGGAGGGACATTGACACTTATTGATTCAAAAATTTTTGATTGTCAAAACAAAATAGGAAATGGTGGGGCGGTTTTCAATTCAGGTGGTATAGTGAATATTGAAGGAAACACAACAATTGAGAAGTGTTCAGCAAACAATGGTGGGGCAATTTATGTTTCTGCAGGAGGATCGTTGATTGTTGATGGAGCAATCATCTCAAACAATACGGCAACCAATTCGGGTGGCGCGATATATCTGGATCAACAAAGTTCATTTTTGATGAATGATGGAAACATTTCTCAATGTTCGGCAAGTTTGTATGGTGGTGGAATTTTTGGAACAAAAGACATTAATTTTTCCATGAATGGAGGAAGAATTGTTGAGTGTAATGCATACAAGAGAGGTGGGGCGCTTTATACTGGTGGAACTGTGAATATTGATGGTGCACACATTGGAGAGAAAGGATTGGGCAACTTTGCATCAGAAAGAGGTGGCGGTGCTTATTTTGATTCAGCAACTGTGAACATCACCGGAGAAAGCCTTGTTGTTTGTAATTATACTACTTTGGGAACAACAAGTTCTGCTGGTGGTGGAATTGTGCTTTCAAGTTCTGAGATTAATATCGGAACGAAAGAAAAAGAGTTTTCTGGTGTGATTGCAGAGAATGAAGCTTTTAAACAAGGCGGGGCTTTTTTCCTAGGTTCAAGCGTTGTGAATCTTAACAGTGGAGTCATTGGTGCAACGACATTTAACGGAGTTGAATTTGGTCCAAACAAAGCTGAGCAAGGTGGCGCAGCATTTTTGCATCAGGCTGGAGCATGTTTTGTCATAAATGGAGGAGAAGTTGTTGGCAATACTGCTGAAGTTGGAAATGGTATTTCAAGCACTGGTGGTGCATTTTATTTGAATGGTGGAGCATCTGTTGAGATGATTTCTGGGAAAATGTCATTTAATCATGCTGATCGTGGGGGGGCAATTCATGTTGGTTCTAACTCGACTTTTGTTATGAATGGTGGTGAAATTTGTGAAAATACTGCAATCAATAGTGCAGGAATAAATTCGCAAGGGATCGTTCGAATTTCAGGTGGGGCTTTGATTAGCAAAAATATTTGTACGAATGGAACTAAGGGTGGTGGAATTTGCAATGAAGGTGGTGTTCTGGAAATTGATTCTGCAACAATATCATTTAATGTAGCGGTGCATGGTGGTGGGATTTACAACACAGGAACAGCAACAATCAAAAATGCAAATATTGTTGAAAATAGTGTTTCACAAAATGGTGGTGGAATTCACAATAATACAGGAACAGCAACAATCAAAAATACAAAGATCTTTGATAATAGTAGTTCATTATATGGCGGTGGGATTCATAATTCTGGAACAATAGTGATGCAAAATATATCAATTAATGAAAACACTTCAACTTTGGATGGTGGTGGAATTTACAGCGCTTCAAGTGGAAGTCTCACATTTGAAGAATCTTCAATAAAATCAGATATCTCAAACAATACTGCAAGAAATGGTGGTGGAATTGGTAATGCCGGAACTGTAATAATCAAAAACACAAAAATTTCTGAAAATAGTGTTTCGGGAAAAGGTGGTGGAATTTATAATTTAACACTTGGGAACATGACGTTCGAAGAATTTTCAACAAAATCAGAAATATCTGATAATGCTGCAATGTATGGTGGAGGGATCTATTCAGAGAAAGGATTTTTGATGCAAGACTTGAAAATCTATGAAAACAGCGCTCAAAGTGGTGCGGGTATTTATTTGATTGAAAGTGTAAGTAATGCTGAAAATGCAATGACAATTGCACAAAGCGTGGAAATTTCATCAAATACTGCAGAAATTAATGGTGGTGGTTTGTTTTATTCTTCAAAAAGAACTTTGAACACGAATGGTGTTTTCAGTTTTAACACTGCGAAAAATGCTGGCGGTGCATTCTTTGCTGATGCAAAATGCATGGTATTAAATTTTGAATATTGCGATATAAATCAAAATATTGCACTTTGGGGTGGTGGTATTTATTTTAAGGCACAAGAATCAGAAAATGTTCCACAATTAAACATTGCGCTTGTTGAGCATGAAGAAGGGGCAGGAGACTTCAAATGTAATATTTCTTCAAACACTGCGGCTTATTGTGGTGCAGGAATCTATATTGAAAATGTTGCATTGAAATTGAATGATGCAGGCATTTATTTCAATTACATACAATATCACGAAATCGCAGGATCTCAAGAAGAATATAATGCGGAAAACAATCGTGGAATGGGAACAGGGATTTATGCAAGTGGAAAATCTGCATCAATTGAAAACCTAAGTTTAACATATATTGCAGATAACAGATCTTTAAGTAGAAATTCAACAGCGTATGGAGCAGGAATATATGCAAGTGGAATTAAGTTTTTGACATTTGCTGGGATTCTTGGAGGTAACTATTTATTATCTGACAACTCACAAACTTTTGGGGGTGGTATTTTCATCAAAAATTCTTTATTGAATATTGAAAGTACAGCAATAATTGATGGAAATAAAGCGTCATATGGTGGTGGAGTTTCAGCAGAAGGATCAACAATCAACATGTCTGGTGGAAGGATTTCAAATAATGAAGCAGTCGGAGGTTCTGGTTTTTATGTCAAAAGCAAAACAAATGTTACCATCAGTTCAGGGGAGATATCGAACAATATCGGCAGTGCGGTTTTTGCTCAGCACGGAACATTTATTATTAAGGGAGACACAGAAATTTCAAACAATCAAGGAAATGGAGTGTATTTACAACAAACTCAATTTTACTTGCAAGAGAACGCAAAAATTGAAGGGAACTCTGCTCAATTTGGTGCAGGTATTTATGCGTCTATGGCAGCAACAGTTTTGAATCTTGAAGGTGGAGTAATCCAGAACAATAAAGCAATTGATTATGGTGCAGGTGTGATGCTGCAAAGCGGAACAATAAATCTTTCAGGAACAAAAATAACAAATAACCAAGTTTATGTAAGTATAGAAGATTATGAATTGTGTAATAAAAGTTCTGCTGGTCGTGGTGCAGGAATCGCAATGAATGGCGGTGTTTTGAACATGACAGGTGGTTCAATTTCAAATAATACATCTGGTGGATTATTGGATCCAAATCATGAGTTTTATAAAACCACGGGAAATACTGTGATTGGTGAACCTTATGGCGGGGGAATTTATGTGAACAATGGTGCAGTTGTAAACATGAGTGGTGGCTCTATCAGTGGAAATATTTCGTCACCAAATCACGAGAAAAGTGCTGGTGGAAATGTTTTTGTGACACATGAAAGTGATTTTAATATGACAGGTGGAAGTGTTTCTGGCGATGGTGAAACAGTACAAGCGAGAATTGGCGGTGGAATTTTCAACATGGGAGAAACAATTATTAGTGGTAGTGCTTATCTTTGGAATTGTGTTGCAATTGTGGGTGGTGGCATTGCGAGTTGTGGTGGAACTGAATATATGGGAAGTGGTTATCCAGTGAGTCTCACGCTTCATAACACTGCAATCGTAAGTTGTGATGCAGAGTATGCATCATCATTGTTCACAGCAAATGACATAACAATAAATTACGGCGGTGAAGCTTTTTCATATTTTGATGTTGTAATGAGTGCCACTGGTGCAACAGGAGGTTATTCAGACATCTTTCCAACATTGAATATCGTGGGCACATCAATTCAAAGTGATCTCGTTGTTTCATATTGCTCTGGTGCTTTTGTGTTGGATGATGTCGGTGATGTTGTGAGCTATGAAGTTGTTAATTCGTCATCTGATTTTGTTTTCTCAAGGTATTTGTACAATCAAAAACAATCATATTATGAGTCAATTATTTTTTCTGATAGTCCGTTGTTCGATTGTGAAAAGATTGTTGTTAATGGTGCAAAACTTGGATGCAAACTGGATAATTATGGTTGTTATTTGATTTTGGTTGATCAAGAAATGCAACTAAGTGAAATTAAACTCAGAAAAATTACAAACCATGGACATGAGGAATATATTGATTTTCCAGGAAAATTTATTGATTTTGGCGATGTTTGGTTTGATGACTCTCTGAAAGATTTATACTTTTGTGTTGGGGAGTATTATATAACTATCGATAGGAGTTTCGATGAAGAAAACTTGTTGTTTCATGATTATAGCAACTTTGATTATGCCTACTCGGAACAAAATGGCGTCGTAATTTATGATGTTAATTATTTAGGGTATCGTGTTGAATTGAATATTCGAAATGTAGGAAACACAATATCGTATATTACTCCTATCTCGATTACGGATGACACAGGTCATAGTGGTTGGTTGTTGTCGGTAGATGTTGTGTATTTGCCTTATACATTGCTTGTGATTAACGTTGAAATACCTGCAGATGAATATTGGAATGATGACAACTTGGTGTATATTCGCACAGAATGGCTTAGGGTTTACATCAATGATGAAGAAATCCTTAACTGTGGAAATTATACATCAAGTGTAATTTATAAAAATATTGAAATTGTGATTGACAAGGACACTTTAATTGAATTTGAGTGTGAAGGTGTTGAAACTGACATAGATGTCCTAAATTAAAATAAATCGATTTAAAAGAAGAATCGGATGACGATTCTTCTTTTTTGCGAGAATAAGTGAGTTGTTTTGCTTTTGTTGATTGTGTGATTTTTTTCAAGTTTTCAACATTTGTTAATAATTTTGTTAAAAAGTGGTCAAAAGTGGTTGATTTTTAATTTTATATTGTATATAATCATATTATCATCAAAAGGAGGAAAGGGGAAAGGTATGCTGATTGGAAGTTACAGGCATCAACTTGACGCAAAAAACAGATTTCGTGTTCCAACCAAACTCAAAGCCGAACTCGGAAGTAATTTTATAATTACCAAGGGTGTTGGTGGTTGTCTTTTTGCCTTTTCAAGCGAGGGGTTTGAGGAACTTTACAAAAAAGTTTCAATGATTCCACTTTTTGATGAAGAGGCACAAAAGCCAGTGAGAAAATTCTTGTCATCAGCATTTGAAACTGAAGAAGACGGTCAATCAAGAATTCTTCTCCCAAAGGAACTCAAGAAGTTTGCGAACATCACAAAGAACGTCGTTTTTGTTGGTGCGGGAAACAGAGTGGAAATTTGGGCGGAAGAAGCATGGGACGCTCAAGATGAAGATGATGACTTTGATGCAAGTCTCAAGGCTCTCAAAGACTACGGAGTATAAGGCAATGGAGTTTTCACATGTGCCAGTTCTCCTTGAAGAATGCATGAATGGTCTTGCACTCAAAAACGGCGGGAATTATATTGATGGAACGATCGGTGGGGCTGGACATTCAAGCGAAATTTTGAAGAGAACTCAAAACTCAAAACTTGTTGGTATTGACAGAGACACTGAGGCGCTTGCTGCGAGCCGTGCAAGACTTGTTGAATTTGACGGACGATTTGAACTTGTTCATTCGAACTTCAATGCAATCAAGGTTGTTGCTGGAGAAAACGGCATTGATGGAAATGTTGATGGTATTCTCATTGATCTTGGTGTGAGTTCATATCAACTCGACAGTGCTGAGCGTGGATTTTCATTCAGGTTTGACAGCAAACTTGACATGAGAATGGACAGGACGCAGAGTTTGTCAGCATATGAAGTGGTCAATACTTATGACGAAGATAAACTCAAAAGAATTTTCAAGGAATATGGCGAGGAAAAGTTTGCTGGAAGCATTGCAAGAAAAATTGTGAACGCAAGGAAGGCAAAGCCAATAGAGACAACATTTGAACTTCGTGACATAATTTTGTCGAGTGTTCCGAGATACAAGGGGCATGACGGAAAAACAAATGTGACACGAGTGTTTCAAGCGATCAGAATCGAGGTCAACAACGAACTTGGGGCTCTTGAAAATGCAATCAGGGACGCTGCTTCAACCTTGAAACCAGGTGGAAGACTCGCGATCATCTCATTCCATTCACTCGAAGACAGGATCGTAAAAAACACATTCAAGGATATGGCGTGCGATTGTGTTTGTCCACATGATTTTCCGATCTGTGTGTGCAATCACAGGGCAACAATGAAAATAATAACAAATCACCCAATAATTGCGAGCGACGATGAACTTGGAAACAATTCAAGATCAGCGAGTGCGAAACTCAGGGTGGCAGAAAAACTATAATTTTGACAAGGAGGTAATTTGGCAATGGCAACAACTTTTGAGACACAAACCAGAACTAGAACAGACAGATATGGTGGTTATCAATATGGAATGAATTTTGGCACGACTATTGAAGAGCCACAATCTTTTGTTGAACTCGAAGACAATGAAGACACTGCGTTTGAAGTTCAACAAAACTATGCTTTTGGCAATGATGAAGACATTGCACGCGAAGAGCAAACCAGAGTTATGGCAATGCCAAATGTTGAGAGAAAAGAAAGAACTCTCGAAAAACCTCAAGCAACAAGCAAAATCAAACTCAGAGCAAGAGGCAAGATTGCTATCACAGTTTATTCAATCATTCTTGTGGCACTCATTACTTTTGCGATTTACAACGCGGTTGCAATTGGTTCAATCAGTGGACAAATTGCAACACAAAACCAAACTTATATTTCAGCGCTTGCTGACATAAATGCCCTTCAAAGCGAGTATAATGAACTAGGCATGGATGAAACAATCATGGACAAGGCATATGGAAATGGATTCATCCTGTCAACAGAAAATGACATTGTCCGTGTTTCAAGGGAAGAGATGGAGTCAAGAGAATCAACTGATGTTGAATCAAACTGGTTCGAAGATCTTTGTGAATTTTTGAGCAATTTGTTCAGTTGATCACAAAATCCATGAAGTACTAGCGAAATTTGGTCACTTTGTCATGACAAGGGGTTCAGGGATCGCTCAAAGTATGGATATCAAATATACAACAAGAAGTTTATCAAAAAGGCTATTTGCGACGACAATCGCAATAGCCTTTTTTGTTTTTTTGCTTTTGATCAAAATCTTCATGCTCACAATTGTGAATTCTGGAGAAATTGTGGGGAAAGGTCTGTCGCAGTGGATGAGAGGACTTCCGCTTTCCGCAAATCGAGGTAGCATCACGGACAGAAATGGTGTTGTGCTTGCATCGAGTTACACAACATATGACGTTTATGTTCGGCCCGCTGACATGGCTGACGCTTTTGAAATGAGTGTTTATCTCTCGCGTTATGTCAACAAAAGTCAAGAGTGGATTTATGAAAAGATCTATAAAAAGAACTATTCAGAAATCAAGGTTGCGACAGGAGTATCAAAATCAGTTGTTCAAGAGATGCTCACAAATTATTTGCCGGGAGTGTTTTTTGCAGAAAATACCACGCGGGAATATGAATATGGTGAGTTGTTGTCACAGATTTTGGGATTTGTCTCTGGTGACGGCATTGGACAGACTGGACTTGAAAAGTTCTATAACAAATATCTCGAGGGGATTGATGGCAAAAGTTTTGTCGAGAGTGACCTAAAGGGAACAACACTTGATTCCTCAACAACAACGTATTTGGATGCGATTGATGGGCTTTCGGTGAAACTTACAATTGACTATGGAATACAACGCATTTTGGAAGAAGAAATACAGAGTGCATATCTCACAAACAATGCAACATCGGCGACAGGCATTGTGATGGATCCGAATACTGGTGAAATTTTGGGGATAGTGACAAAGCCATCGGTCGATCTTTCAAACCTGCCAAGAGATGATGTTGAACTCTTGATGAAACTTTCAAAAGCAACTGCAATCACTGACGCATATGAACCTGGATCAACCTTCAAAATCATCACAACAGCCATTGCTATGCAAGAAGGTCTCACGAGTGTGCATGATTATTTTTACTGTCCTGGGTTCAGGGTCGCAAACGGAGTTCGCATCAATTGTCACAGGAGATCTGGTCATGGATCACAAAGTTTGACTCAGGGGCTTTGCAACAGTTGCAACTGCGTGTTCATGGAACTGGTGAATAGAATTGGACTTTCAAAATTTTATGATTATCTCGAAAACTTTGGGCTCTCTACTGGATATCATTTGGATTTCCCTGGAGAAGGCAAGGGGATTTTGATGCCAGAATCTGCAGTAACCGCGGGAGATTTGCTTCGCATGGGGTTTGGGCAAAGTATTGCGATCACACCACTCGGGCTTTTGACCAGTGTTTCATGTATTGTGAATGGTGGGAATCTCATGCAACCATATCTCATGAAAGAAATATATGACAAATCTGGCAACGTATTGTATTCATCGCATAGCACAATGTTGAGAGAAGTTGTGGGTAAAACTGTTAGTCAATCAATCAACAAGATGCTTGAAGAAGTGGTGAGTAAAGGTGGTGGAAAAAAAGCATCAGTTGCTGGATACTCAATTGCAGGGAAAACGGGAACAGCGCAAAAGTATGAAAATGGGGCGATTGCATCAGGGAAATATATTGCATCATTTTTGGGTTATGCTCCATCAAACAAACCAGACTATATCCTGCTCGTGATTGTTGATGAACCCAAAGGCGCATATTATGGTGGAACAGTTGCATCGCCTGTTGCAAAAAATATTTTTGAACGAATTTTTGAAGCAAAGCAGATTGAGCGAAATGACAATTTTGAAAAAGACAAAGAGGCATTGAAGCCCAAAATTGAAGTTCCAAATTTGACTGGCAAAAGCCTGACTGAGTCAGTGACGATTTTGAACGCTTTGGGGCTTCAGTATTTGACACAAGGAAATGGCAAAAAAGTAACTGGTCAAATATCTCCACCAGGAACTTATGTTTGTGCAGGGGATATAATTCTTTTGATTTTTGAAGAGGAGAGCAATCATGACACTATGTCAAATAATTGATGGCAAAGAAGCCGTTGTGTTTGGTGATGAGAATATTGAAGTAAAAGGTCTTTCGCATGATACGAGGGAAACAAAAGAAGGAGACATGTTTTTTTGTTTGAAGGGGGAGAATGTTGATGGTCATGAAAAGGCACATGAGGCAATCCAGAAAGGGGCAAAAGTAATCGTCTCTGAAAAACGATTGAATGTTCCTGAGGGCATCGCAAATGTGATTGTTGGTAGTACCAGAAGAGCAATGGCGGAGTTTGCGAGTATGTTTTTTGGCAATCCATCAAAAGACATGACGACCATCATGGTGACTGGAACAAATGGCAAGACAACTACAACTTATTTTTTGAAAAAGATCTTTGAAGAAGCAAATAAAAAAGTGGGGGTTGTTGGAACAAACGGAGTGTTTTTTGGTGGCAAAAATTATCACACCGGAATGACCACTCCAGACCCGATTTCGCTTCAAAACATATTGCGGGACATGAAGAATGATGGGGTGCAAGTTGTGCTCATGGAAATGTCGGCTCATGCGCTGTTTTATCAGAAAAATTGGGGTGTTATGTCAGACATAAGTATCTTTTCAAACCTCACACAAGACCATTTGGATTTCTTTTCAACCATGGAAAAATATGGTGAAGCAAAGAAACTTTTGTTTGATTCAAAGCACTCAAAGTTTGCAGTACTAAATAGCGATGACGACTTCTCAAAAAAGATCATTGATGGCATCAATATTCCATTTTTGACATATGGCAAAAGAGCGGATGCTGACTACTATGCGACAAATATTGTTTCAAATTTTGGAGTGCAAAACTTTGATGTGGTCTTCAAAAATAAATCTGTGCAATTTGAAATCAACATGTCTGGGCTTTTCAATGTTTCAAACGCATTGTCTGCAATTGTGGCAACGCATGTTTGTGGGGTTGATTTTGAGACAATAAAAAGAGGGATCAAAGCCCTTGAATATGTTCCCGGCAGGTTCAATTGTTATTCAAGGCACGGAAAGAATTTTGTCATTGATTATGCTCACTCGCCAGATGGGCTTGTGAATATTTTGTCGTCAACTCGGGAACTATTGAAACAAGGTGGAAAGTTGATTTCCGTGTTTGGTTGTGGTGGCAATCGCGACAAAACCAAAAGGCCGTTGATGGGGCAAATTTCAACAACGCTTGCAGATCTGTCTATTTTTACAAGTGACAATCCAAGGCTTGAAGATCCGTTGGATATCATTGCAGACATTGAAACAGGCGCAATTGGTGGCAGTAATTTTGTCATTGAGCCAAACAGAAAAGATGCGATCGCACTTGCATTTGCTTATGCAACGGACAAAGATATTATTGTGATTTCAGGCAAAGGGGCAGAAGATTATATTGATCAAAATGGAGAAAAAACTCATTATTCAGATGAAGAAACAATCAATGAATTATAGTCAATTTTTCGGGAGAAGATTATGTTGGATTTTTTGTTTTTTATTCAGGCATGTGTTTCGACATTTTTGCTTTCACTTATTTTGTCGCCAATTATCATTTCACTAATAAAGCGTGAAAAAGTCAAGCAGGTGATTTTGCATTATGTTGAAAATCATCAAAGCAAGGCCGGAACGCCAACAATGGGTGGGATTATTTTTCTTTTGAGCATCAGTATCATGGCGTTTGTGTTTTTTCAAAATAGTTATACTCTTGCAGGTGTATCAATCCTTGTTTTTTTGGCTTATGGCATCAATGGTTTTTTGGATGATTTCATCAAGTTCAAGTTCAAAAGAAATTTGGGGCTCAAACCATATCAAAAACTAATTTTTCAACTCTTGATTGCTGGAGTTGTGGCATATTTTGTATATACGTCATCGCTTGTTGGATCGGTTTTGAATGTGCCTTTCACAAACATTTCTGTCGATGTTGGTTTTTGGATAATTCCAATTGTGATTGTTGTGTTTCTTGCTTGCACGAACAGTGTGAATTTGACGGATGGTCTTGATGGTCTTGCATCTTCGACGGTTATGTGCTACATGCTCTCTTTTGTTTTTTTGATTCTTGTGATGATGAGTGGCAGGTTTGATGCGATGTCAACAATTCTTGCTTTTGAGTACAAAAACATTATTGTTCTTGCTTGCTCATGTGTGGGGGCAATGCTTTGTTTTTTGCTCTTTAATTGTTTTCCTGCAAAAATTTTCATGGGGGATACCGGATCTCTTGCACTCGGAGGACTTGTTGCATGCGTTTGCATTTTCACAAGAAACACATTGTTCATTCCTGTTCTTGGTATAATGTTTGTTCTTTCGACCGTGTCAGTAATAATTCAAGTTGCATACTATAAACTAACAAAGAAAAGAGTATTTTTGATGGCACCGCTTCACCACCATTTTGAAAAAAAAGGTGTGTTTGAAGGGCGAATTGTGATGTGTTATTCAGTCATAACCTCAATTGTTGGACTTTTGACAGTGCTTCTCGAATTACTCTTTTGAAAATAAAAAGTAGGAGAGTTTATGCGAAGGGCACTGGTTGTTGGAAATGGAAAGAGCGGGAAAAGCGCTTGCAAAATGCTTGAAAAGTTGGGGTATATGGTTTATGTAACAGAAGACAAACAAAAAAATTTAAATAGGGTTTATAGAGATAGGTTCATGCAAAGCCTATCTCTTATTGTTTTGAGCCCAGGTATTCCAGCAAACCACAAAGTTGTGGAACTTGCAAAGTATTATGGGATTGATTTTTTGTGCGAGTTTGAACTTGGGACTCTGTTTTTGCAAACAAAAACAATTATGATAACGGGTACAAACGGAAAGACAACAACAACCATGCTCACACACAAATTGATGGAAAAGTCAAAGTTTGAGCGTGTGTTTATGGGTGGAAATGTGGGAATTCCTGTGTCATCATTTGCACTTGATGCGACAGCCAGGGATATTGCTGTGCTTGAGGCATCAAGTTTTCAACTTGAATACAAAAAAAGATCAGCGCCAAATATTGCTGTATTTTTGAACATTGCGCCAGACCATTTGAGTAGGCATGGAACTATGGAAAAGTATTTGAATGCAAAACTCAAGATTTTTGAAGGACAAACAGAAAGTGATTTTGCGGTTATCAACTTTGACGACAAAGTACTCGTTGAAAAAACAAAACAAATAAAGGCTCAAAAATATTATTTTTCAATTCAAAACAAAGTGAAAGGGTGTTATGTGGAAAATGGGAGCATATACTTTAATGATGAAAAGAACATAACAAAAATTGCAGAAACAAAAAACATCAAAATCCTTGGAAATCACAACCTGCAAAATGCCTTGGCATCAGTTCTGGCTGCTGTGCTTGCGGGGCAAAATATTGAAAAAATCGAGGAAAACTTGTATTTGTTCAAAGGCGTTTCGCACAGGCTTGAGTGGATCATGGATTTTGGTGGTGTGAGTTTTTTCAATGACAGCAAGGCGACAAACATTGCAAGCACAATTGTTGCAATGAATGCAATGACAAGTGACACAACAATTATTCTCGGTGGAAGCGACAAGGGGCTTGACTTTGATGAACTGTTCATGAATGTGCCTGAAAAAATCGTCAATTTTGTTTGCATTGGAGAAACAAAGAACAAACTTATTGAGTCTGCAAAAAGGTGCAATGCAAAGAACGTTTATGAGGCAGAAAGTCTCAAAAAGGCTGTTGAACTCGGGGTGTCTTTGTCAAAAGTGGGAGACAATGTGCTTTTGTCACCAGCGTGTGCTAGTTTTGATATGTTCTCTTCATATGAAGAACGTGGAAAGATTTTCACGAATATTGTGAGGGAAATGGCAAAACATGAAGACAAACTCAAAAGTAAAATTACTCAAAAAAAATAAAACGCTTCCGGACATTGTTTTGCTTGTAACGGTTCTCTTGCTTGTTGTGTTTGGCTGTGTCATGGTGTACAGTGCAAGTTCATATTCCGCCGAACTCACATACAAAAGCAGCACGTTCTTTTTGAGGAAGCAAATTGTTGGTGTATTCATGGGACTTTGTGGACTTTTTTTCATGACTTTTTTCCCTTATCAAAAACTCAAAAAAATGAAATGGCCCTTGATTGCGGTTTCAGTTGTTTTGCTCTTGGCTGTTTTTTTGCCTGGTATTGGTGTTGAAAACTATGGGGCAAAGCGCTGGATAAACCTTGGAGTCACAACAATTCAACCATCAGAAATTGCCAAATTTGCATTCATTGTTTTTTCTGCGAGTCTGCTTGCTGAAAAAACAACAAAAGTCAAAAACTTCAAAGATATTTTGCCGGTGCTGTGTGTTGGAGCGTTGTTTTGTCTTTTGATCATTGCAGAGCCCAACATGTCAATCACCATGTGTATGGGGCTCTTGATGATCGCAATGCTCTTTGTTGGTGGTGCGAGTTTCAAACACTTTTTGTGGCTCATGATACCGGCATTGTTGCTTGTTCCAGCACTCATAATCATGGAACCATACAGAATGAAACGTTTGGTCGCATTCTTGGATCCATGGGCATCAGCAAAAGGAGAAGGGTTCCAACTTGTTCAGTCGCTTTACTCAATTGCATCGGGATGTTGGTTTGGTGTTGGATTGTTTAATTCAAGGCAAAAATATCTTTTCTTGCCCTTTGCCGAAAGTGATTTTATTTTTTCAATAATAGCGGAAGAAACAGGGTTTGTCGGATGTTTGTTGCTTCTCGCATTATTCGTGATTTTGATTGTAAAAATCATTGCGATCGGCAAACGCGCAAAAGATCGCTTTGGCTGCTATTTATGCTCTGGCATTGCATGTTTGATTGCCATTCAAGTGCTCTTGAATGTCGCAGTGGTCACAGGCTCAATCCCGCCAACAGGGCTTCCGTTGCCGTTTATCTCTGCCGGCTCAACAAGTTTGCTAGTTTTCATGAGTGCGATTGGGGTTGTGCTGAATGTCGACCGACAATCGCGTAAAACTCAAATCTGAAATTTTTTATTAAAAATGTATACAAATTGCAATCAAAGCGTATACATTTTTTTATTTTTATGTTATCATGCAAGCATAGGAGAAATGATATGTTTGAAACGGAAAGACTAATCATTAGGCGTTTTACTGCTGACGATGCAAATGATGTTTATGAAGCATGTAATGATTATGAAATGGTGAAAACAACACTTGGATTGCCTTGGCCATATACAAAAGAAATGGCTGAAGGTTGGATCTCAAAACATGCACAAAGAGAGGAATCGGGTTCATCTTATGAATTTGCAATTTGTTTGAAAGAAAACCCAAATAAAATCATTGGCTGTGTTTCACTCATGGATATCAACCCACGAGCAAAACGTGCTGAAATGGGGTATTGGGTGGCAAGAAAGTATTGGAAACAAGGAATTGCAACAGAGGCTGCAAAAGGTATGCTTCATTTTGGATTTAAAAAATTAGGTTTACATAGCATAATTGCAAGATATTTTGATATTAATCCAGCAAGTGGCAGAGTGATGGAAAAATGTGGAATGACGTATG
>JAZRDJ010000078.1:0-11202 GCA_045660245.1 Clostridia bacterium
CCATCAGCAATTTCAAGCACAGAAATATCAAATGTTCCACCACCAAGGTCATACACAAGTATTTTGTGAGAGTCTGCAGAATCCGCTTTGTCAAGGCCATAAGCAAGTGCCGCTGCTGTTGGCTCGTTGATAATTCGGAGCACTTCAAGACCAGCGATTTTGCCTGCATCTTTTGTTGCTTGACGTTGAGCGTCAGTGAAGTATGCTGGAACAGTGATAACTGCCTTTGTCACCTTTTCACCAAGATATTTTTCAGCATCACTTTTGAGTTTTGAAAGGATCATTGCTGAAAGTTCTGGTGGTGTGTAACTCTTTCCGTTGATTTCAACTTTTTTGTCTGATCCCATATCTCTTTTGATTGAGATCACAGTTCCCTCTGGGTTTGCAACTGCTTGACGCTTTGCAGTTGCTCCCACATGTCTTTCACCATCTTTTGAAAAACCGATAACAGATGGAGTTGTTCTCGCTCCTTCTGCGTTTGCAAGGACTACCGCCTCGCCACCTTCCATGATAGCAACACATGAATTTGTTGTACCAAGGTCAATTCCTAAAATCTTACTCATAATTTATATCTCCTTTTTACCTTTTCAATTTTATTATTTATTTACCACAAATATCTCAACTTGAGCGTGTCTGATGACTTTTGTATTGTCTGATGACAAATAATATCCAGTTTTGTAAACATTTGCAACTGTTTGATCAAGTTCACTTTGATCTGTTGGGATTCTGTTCACCGCATCATGGAACGCTGGATCAAATGTCTTGCCAACAATGTCATTCATTTCAACAATGTCCATATCCGCAAGAATGTTTTTGATTCCGGTTTGAATCATTCTGAAACCAACCAATACGTTTTCATCTTTCACTGTTTTGAGAGCCTGCTCAAAGTTGTCGAGGATTGGCAAGATCTTTTCGCCCATCATTATGCTCGCATTCACTTTTGATTCTCTCTCAATATCTTTGCTTCTTTCTTTCACTCGGTCGAGGTCTTTTTTGTAAGTATCCGCAAGATGTTCTGCCCTCGCTGATTTTTCTCGCTCCTGCGTGAGTTCGCGGTCAACTTGCTCAAGCGCTCTTTCGAACTGATCAAAAGCCTGTTGGTATGCCTTGAACTGTTTTGCAATGTCATCATCGCCCTCGCACCCGCAATCACATTCATGATGATCACAGTGGCAATCATCACCGCAATCACATTCATGATCATGTTCGTGGCATGTGCAATCAGGATTGCATTTGTGATCCTCAGTGCAATTGCAATCATCACCGCAAGTGCAATTTCCTGAGCAACCGCATGATTTTTTTTCTTTTTCTTTCTTGTCTTTTCCCATAATATTCTCCTTGTATTCTTAGTTCCCAATATTATCTTCAAGATTTTTTGTCACGTCTTTCAAGATTGAAATAACCCTTGCATAATCCATTCGAACAGGTCCAACAACACTTGCAGTGCCCGCAATCTTGCCGTTCACCTTGTACTTTGCTGTAACCACTGAAGAGTTTTCAATCCCCGTTTCATCATCTGTGCCGATCTTGATCGAAATCTCGAGTTCACTGTCATCGTCAATGATGCTTTTGAGTTTTTCCTTGTTTCCCAAAGTCTTGAGCGTTTGCTTGAATTTCTGCGCGTCTTGATATTCTGGATAATCAAGCAACTTTTCTCTGCCCCTAACCGCCATGGCTGACGAGTCACTATCTGATTTTTCGGAAATAACTTCGAGCACAGCATCAAAAAGGATTTTGTACTTTTGAATTTCGTCAGGGAGCATTTGCTGGAGTTCATGAATTGTACCGAGAGTCTTGCCAACAAGCCTGTCTTGACAGAATTTTTCAGCACTGCCAAGTTCACTGTCAACAATCCCATGAGTGTCAATTGTCTCCTTGATTGTTCCAATATCTGTCACCACAACCACAAGAGCCTTGCTCAAAGCAGTTGGCATGATGATGAGTTTTTCAATCACCGCATTATCCGAAAGCCCAAACGACACCACACTTGCATAATTCGACGCGTTTGAAATAACTTCCGCTGTCTTTTCAACAATGTCTGAAATGTTGTTCATGCGCCCAGCAATCTCACCTCTGATCCTGTCACTCTCATGTTTTGAAAGTTTTTGTTCCGGCATCAATTCTTCAATATATTTTTTGAAACCCTGAAGAGTTGGAACACGACCACTTGACGTGTGTGGTTGCACAAGATACCCCATTTCCTCAAGCGCAGCGAGTTCGTTCCTGATGGTCGCTGACGAAATGTCAGACAAGTACTCACGAGCAAGTTCTGCACTTGACACTGGCTCAGCCGTCTTTATGTTTTCAGAAACAACGGCTTTGAGGATATTTTTCTTTCTTTGACTCAAATCCATATCGTTTTTGTGTTTCCTCTCTGAATTTGATATAATTTTCATTCTTTCAAAATAAAAATCTCTGCATTGTAATTATATTCAAATTTTCGACTTTTATTCATCAATTTTAGCAATCATTACACTTGACTGCTAACAATCACAAATATATCACTGCTAAACCCCAAAGTCAAGGGTTTATGTCACCTATTTTTGGTTTTTTTGGCCAAAAATAAGAAATCCCCGAAGATCAAACTTTCGGGGATAATTATTGATAATATATGAAATAAGATAACGAATACTTATGAATAGTTAAATAAGTTCAACAATAATGCGATTGAGTACCAAATAACCTTTGTCAGTTGCCTTGATATTGTTGTTTTTGTCAATCACCAAAAATCCATTTTTGACGAGATTTGTGAGTTCTTTGTTTTTTGTCTGCAAAATGTTCACACCAAACTCCGCTTTGTATTCATCAACATTCAAGCCATTCATGGTTCGAAGAGAAAGCATGATCGCCTCTTCCTGTTTTTCTTGTTTTGTGATTTTCTTTGCGTGTGACACTGGAGGCTTGTCCATTGTTTCAATGATTTTGATGTACTCATCAATCCTGCTTGTGTTTGCAAACCTCACACCACCAACAAATGAGTGACTCGAAGCCCCAACACCAAGATAGTCGGTTCTGTTCCAATAAACATTGTTGTGTTTTGACGCAAAACCCGGTCTTGCGAAATTTGAAATTTCGTATCTTTCATAACCATTTTTTGCAAGCATGGTCACAACAGTGTTGTACATATTGATCACTTGTTTTTCAGATGGGAGATACACAACTCCCTTGTCAACCATGGTTTCAAGTTTTGTTCCCTCCTCAACTGAAAGCATGTATGACGAAATGTGTGGGAGTTTGAGTTTGATCAAATAAGCAAGTGTGTCTTTGACATCAGCAAGTGTTTGACCAGGATATCCGAGCATGATATCCGCATTGATGTTTGAAATGCCATAATCACGAATGATCCTGATCATACTGTCAAAATCACCAACAGTGTGAGTTCTGCCCATTTTTTCAAGAACCTTTCCGCTTGTGCATTGGAGTCCGATTGAAAACCTGTTCACACCTGCAAGCACATACTCATTGATCTTTTTGTCGCTTGCGGAATTTGGATTGAGTTCAATTGTGATCTCTGAATCCGATCTCACAGAAAAGTTTTTGTAGACAGCACTCAAGATTTCACGGATCATGCCTTCAGGCAAGCATGATGGCGTTCCACCACCAATAAAGATGGTTGAGATGTCAAAATGCTTGTTGTATTTCTTCCCTTGAATTTGGATTTCACGAATCAAAGCATCAACATATTTTCGTTTTTGTTCGTCATCACGAACCTCAGAAACAAAACTACAATAATTGCACTTTGAATTGCAAAAAGGTATGTGAATATACAAACTTAATGCATTTTTCATGATTTTCCCTCCTGTTTTTGCGTTTTTTTGAAAAACACTAATCAATCTTCAAAATAGACATAAATGCTTCACTCGGAAGTTCAACACTTCCAAGCATTCTCATCTTCTTTTTGCCCTCTTTTTGTTTTTCCAAAAGTTTTCTTTTTCTTGAAATATCACCGCCATAACACTTTGCAATGACGTCTTTTCGCATGGCTCTCACAGTTTCACGAGCAATGACTTTTCCACCGATTGTTGCTTGGATCGGAATTTCAAAAAGTTGACGAGGAACGACCTCTTTGAGTTTTTCGGTGATTCCTCTGCCACGTTCATAAGCCTTGTCACGATGAACAATCAGTGACAGTGCGTCACAAACATCGCCGTTCAAGAGAATGTCAAGTTTGACCATGTTGCTCTCTTTGTATCCTGCCATTTCGTAATCAAAACTGGCATATCCATGTGATGCGCTTTTGAGTTTGTCAAAAAAGTCATACACAATTTCAGAAAGTGGAAGAACGTATGACATCTTGACGCGCTTTTCCTCAAGATATTGCATGTCCACAAATTCACCGCGTTTGTTTTGTGCAATTTCCATGATCGCACCGACATACTCTGGTGGTGAATAAATGCTTGCATTGATGATTGGTTCTTCAATTCTGTCAATATTCTGCATTGGTGGCAAGAATGATGGGTTTGAAACCTCGAGCATTTCTCCATTCGTTTTGTAGACGTTGTATGACACTGATGGTGCCGTTGTGATGATGTCAAGATTGAATTCACGCTCAAGTCTTTCGGTCACGATTTCCATGTGCAAAAGTCCCAAGAAACCACACCTGAATCCATAGCCAAGTGCTGAAGATGTTTCTGGATTGTAAATAAGTGACGCATCTGAAAGTTTGAGTTTTTCAAGCGCGTCTTTCAAAAGATTGTACTTTGATCCATCAACAGGGAAAATTCCGCTGTACACCACAGGCATGACCTGCTTGTATCCATCGAGTTTGTCACACTCTTTCCCAACCTCTGCAATGGTGTCACCAACACGAATGTCAGACACAGTCTTGATGCTCGCAGCGATATAACCAACTTCGCCCGCTGAAAGGCACTCCCTTTCTTGTGGTTTTGGTGTGAACACACCAACCTCCACCACTTCATAAATCTTTCCAGTCTGAAGCATCTTGATCTTTGTTCCAGTTTTCACAGTACCATTCACAATTCGAACCAAGCAAATTGCACCCTTGTAATTGTCATAATAACTGTCAAAGATAAGTGCCTGCAGTGGTTCATTTGGATCACCCTCCGGGCATGGAACCTTGTCCACAACAAGTTCCAAAATCTGTTCAATGTTTGTTCCCATTTTTGCTGACACAAGCGGAGCATAAGAAGTGTCAAGTCCGATGACGTCCTCCACTTCTTCCTTGACCTCGTCTGGTCTTGCTGATGGCAAATCAATTTTGTTGATGACAGGCAAAATGAAAAGATCATTTTCGAGCGCCAAATACACATTGGCGAGCGTTTGAGCCTCAACACCTTGTGATGCGTCAACAACCAAAATTGCCCCCTCGCAAGCCGCAAGAGATCTGCTGACTTCATAAGTAAAGTCAACATGTCCAGGAGTGTCAATGAGGTTCATGATATACTCTTTCCCATCTTTGGTGTATTTCATTGTGACAGGTGTGAGTTTGATTGTGATGCCTCTTTCTCTCTCGAGTTCCATTGAATCCAAAAGTTGATCCTTGCTGTCGCGTTTTGCGATTGTTCCAGTGACCTCCATCAGTCTGTCAGCAAGAGTACTTTTGCCGTGATCGATATGGGCAATGATTGAAAAATTTCTAATATTTTCCAGTTTTGAGTTGCTAGTTTTATTTTTCATAATATAAGTCTTTCTCCTGCTTATTATAATACAATATTTCAGCCAAAAATACAAGAAAATTCATGACCGTAAGCCACATTTTTTTGAAAAGCCAGTAAATTTCTGGGCAAAATCTCACAAAATTTTCATTTTTTTTGGTTTATTTGTAAAAAATAAGTCTGATTTTATTGCTTTTGAAATATATTTATTGTATATTAAATTTGAATTAGTTTGAGGGGCAATCGAGTTGCCCTGCTATTTTCAGGCTGAAACAACAATCAATTTTTTGGAGAAAACATTATGGATATTTTGGATTCATTCATAACAAACAGCACAATTGTATACCGCGGTCTTCATGACAACATTTCACCAGAAAACTCAATCGGTGCAATCAAAAAAGCAATCGAAAAAGGATTTGCGTTGGAACTCGATCTTCGCATGCTCACAGATGGCACAATCGTTGTGTTCCATGACGAAAGACTCGGACGCATGACAAAGACTGATGGCTTCCTTTCAAACTGCTCTTATGACGACATCAAGGATCTCACTCTCTTGAAGTCTAGCGAGCACATTCCAACTCTAGTTGAGGTTTTGAAAGTAATTGACGGCGCAGTTCCAGTCATCTTTGACATCAGAAACATTGATATGATCGGAATTGAAAAAAATGTCTGGAAAATCTTGAAACCTTATAAGGGTGATTATGCAATTCAATCTGTAAATCCTTATACCCTCGAATGGTTCAAGTGCAACGCCCCAGCGGTGAAGCGTGGACAACTCGCATCATTCTTCAAAGGCGAAAAAGGCAAAGACCTTTCATTCAAAAACAAATTCAAACTCAAAAGATTGATGCTCTGTGCTCATGTGTCAGAACCAAACTTCATTTCATACGACGCTGATGATCTTCCAAACAGATTTGTGAAAAAGTTCCCAGGCACACCAATCCTTGCTTGGAAAGTGTCAGATCCAGAAACTCTCGACCGCGTGAAATCTTGCACAAGCAACATCATTTATGACGGCATTGACCCAAAGACAATTGGCATTGAAAAATAATTTATAAAATAAATCTCTTCAATCAAAACCAACATGAAAGCATTGAAAATCAACCACAAAATCGTGGTTGATTTTTTTGTTTGGAATGAAAAAAATTTTCTCCCCTTTCCCACCAAAAAACAAATGAACGCAACCAAACATCATTGATAACAGAAAACAATCAAATACTCCAAAGCATATAACCGCTTCCCCCAACTCTCCAAAATTTGATCACAAAAAAACCACACAGCAAAAGCCATGTGGTCAAAAACTTTTTTATTTAATGAAAACCCGAAAATTACATTGTGATGTTTCTGATAACGATGCTCACATTTTCAGTGTCCATGCCATAAGCAATTTCAGCACCTTCAAAGTTTGTTGTTTCGTCAACATATACCATCAAGATGAAATCTCTTGACTCACCAGCAGCGATGTCAAACTCTGGGTTTGCAAGCATAAATTCGTCATAAGAATAATAAGCATAAGTTTCGCAATCAAACACAACAGTCTTTGCGAATTTTCCGAGTGTTGATTCTGTTGAGTGGATTGTGTCAACAGCAACTCTCATTGCAGAACCTGTGCTGTTTGTAACTCTGATTGTTACGAACTCAACCTTTCCAGGAAGAGATTCATTTTCGTACATAATTTCAGATTCAAAAGTTGGGTTTTCTGCTTCTGTCTCACTGAAATAAAGTGGAGATGCAGTTTTCCAAATCTTGTTGCCTTCAGCGTCTTCTTTGAGGTTGTCAACATGATCAGAGTTCATTGTTTCAACATCCCAGTTTTCAACGTGAAGTGATCCTGTTGGTTGAAGAACGATTGCGTTCTCAAACACAAGAGCATCGTCATAAGTTCCTGTAATTGTTTCACTGTTGGTCACCTCAGCGCCAAAGTTGAATGATGTTCTCAAGACATCATGTACAGGAACTGGATCAGCGAGTGTGAGAGCCACACCAAGAGTGATCACGAGTGATGCAACAAGTGCAACACATGATGTAACGAACATTGCGATAATCTTCTTATCTTTCATAATTTTTTCCTCCAACATATCCTTTTTTCGGGCAATATATCTTGTTTATGGCTTCATTATACACCGATGGCAATCAAATGTCAATACCTAATTTAAAATTTATTTAAAATAAATATATTTTTACGCAAACGCGCGAGCGAGTGCGCGAATTATGCGCGCGTGCATGAGAAATAACGCACGCATAGTTATATTATCACATAACCAGTTTGAATGCAAGGTCACATGATTGAATTCACAAAATTTCACACTTTTTCAAATTTAAACAAAATTGTACAAATTTTCACACAAGACAATTGACAAAGCATACAGGCTGACATATACTTGAATTTGATTTGAAAATCATTTTCTTCACTGCTCCACTTTAAAATCAACAAAACAAATTGCAAACAAGGAGAAACAAACATGACTGAAGATATTTTGGAACTTTCAAGGATCACGGGAATTGAAACCAACAAAATCCAAAACCTCATGATCAAAAATCTCGACACACCTGACACATTCTTGAAAAAACAAAACCTCTCTGCAATCAAGCAAGTGTTAAGCATGATCCCTCAAACAACAGAGCAAAAGCAAGTTTTGTTCACTGCATATTTCTCAAACTTTGAGGACGCGAGCCGTTTGATTTGTTCAGCGAACCATGTGGCTGAAAAATTCAATCTTGAACCAAGTTTTTGTTTGCCACTCATTGCTTCTTCAAAGTGTATCAAGTCACATTCTCCAGAAACATTTGTGAAGAGTTTGAATTCAATCTTCAAAGCACTTTCACTCTCTCCTCTTGAAACCCAAGACTTGATCAAAGGCACGAGGCAAATCTTGTCATCTGACCTGATGCTCATGAGTGCAAACATCAGCCTCTTTTCAGACACATTCAAGTTCAAGCCTTGTCTCACACGTGAAATATTCTTGCAAAGTCCAAAACTGCTCTTCACCCCAAGCCTTGCGTTCAGAATTGACACAATCAAAACAATCTTCAACCTCTCTTCGTCTGAAATTGAACCATTTGTGTCTTCGCACCAACAATTGCTCTTCGTATCACCACAAAGAACTCAAACAATGGTTGATTTTTTGTACAAAACATTTGCGTTTTCTGACGACGAACTTTCCGCAATCTTTCGTGCTTTCCCAGAACTGATCACAAAAAAAACAGAGCAAATCACAGAGTTTCAAAAAACGCTGTCTACAACTCTCGGGTTGAGCAGTGCTGAAACAAAAGAAATTGTTTTGAGATACCCATGGATCCTCAAAACCGCCACAAAAAATATTGAGGAAACTTTGACCGCACTCTACTCAAGCAAATTGTTCGCAAAACTTGACCTCAAGTCACTCATCAAAAAATACCCTCTTGCCATTGAAACAACCCCAAAAGATATTGCAAACAACATTTTGGATCTTGCACGAGTTTTTGATCTCAAGGACAAAAAACAGGTGTCTGAGTTTTTGAGAGAAGCCCCTCGAGCACTCTTTTCTAACAACCTCAAAAGCAAACTCGTATTCTTGGACAAAAATGACATTTCGCTTGCAGACATCAATGCTTATCCAGCACTGCTTTCTGAAAACAAAAACACCATTGCAATCAAAAACACTCTGCTTTCCCTCTTTGGTCTTGGATATTTGATTGCTCACGCATCAGGCATTGACTACAAACTTTTGATCTCAAGACTCAAATTTTTGGGGCTTTCAAAACACGCTCTTTCTGATGCTGTAATGGATGAAAAATCTTTTGAAGAGAAATATGGTGCAAACACTTCACATTCACTAGACCAACAAATCTTTGCAATTGAAATCAAGAACATTTTGAACAAAATCAATGGATCACTCAAAAAATGCCACTTTGCAAAAATGTTCAACCAAAACTATCTGACAGAAATCAAGATCGTCACAAACCGAGCCAAACAATCAGACCAAGTTGCAAAATCTGAACAATCGCACAAAAAGGCAATCCAAACAATTCTTGAAATGCTTGGTGTTGAAAGTCACTTTGCGAAAGTCATCAAAAAGAATTTGCCAAACTTTGTTGAACCATGTTCAATCGTGAGCATCATTGAACTGCTGAAAAACGCAGGTATACCTCGTGAACAAATCATCAACGCGATTGAAAAAAGACCAAGTATCCTTGCCCTTTCACCCTGCACCATTTCAGAAAAACTGATCAATCACAGCCAAACGATTCAAAAAATCAAATTTGATTTCGCAAAATATGTTTAATCCAAACACACAAAAAAAACAAACCCCCAAGGGATTTTCCCTCGGGGGTGTTTCATTCAAGAGCGAATTTAAGTTCTACTTGCTTTCAAGAAAAAGTTTTGCTTGATGAGACTCTTCACGTGTTTTGTTCCATCTGAGATTTTTGTATCTTCTGCGAAGTTTGATTATTCTTTTGATCTGAAGTGGTCTTTTTGCAAGATATGTCGCACCATTGACTGCCGCCTTTTTGTAGATCGATCTCCAAAGCGCAAAACCAAAAATATTGTTTGAGATCACAGCAAGGATTGACGCCACGACTGGCAAATCTGTGAGAGAACCAGATGCAGTCAAAATTGTTGACATCCACATACACAAACTAATCGATGATTGAACAAGTCCAAACATCCATGACTCCATGTATCTTGCACCAGAAAGAATTTTGTACACAATCGAAATCCCGAGAGTGCAAGACCCAAGCAACAATGAAACCTTTTGCCCAAGCACAAACCTGAGTGCAAGATATGAAACGCCAATCGCACCAAAAATTGAAAGGATTGCAATCATGAGCCCCTTTCCACCAAGTTTCTTGATTTCAATGTCAGCATCAGAACTGCTCTTTGAGTACTTTTTCATCTTTTGTGCACGCATGTTTTTTGTCCATGAAACAATTGAGTAGATGTTGATCGGAATGCTGATTGCACACATTTTGAAAACTTCACCATAAAGCCCTGAAGACAAACAAATGAAACCATACAGCACACATTCGGCAATACCAATATAAATCCCGACAACTTTTCCACGACTCACAAGATCAATGTTGACAAGCACAATCAAAAGATCAATGACCGTGATGTAACTTGATGGTACAAAACACAAGAACACAAGTGCAAAAGTCACAAACACAGAATACCAGACAAGTTTAAATTTTGACTGACTCTCAAACATTCGCATGAGTTCAAGTCTGTTCATGTTTTTGCCATACATATGAGCAAAGGCTGATGGACTGTTGATGCCCATTGTTGCCGCCACAGTTCCCCCAATAAGTTTTCGCGTTTTGCTTTGATGCAAAGTATAATTATTCGCAATTTTGTTGTCCATAACATTAAAATTCCTATTCACAATTAGATTTTTCTCATTTTTTTTGCAAAATTATGAGTTTTTGTTCACATCGACATTTTTGTCCCATTTGAGGGTTGACAGTTGCCTTCTGATCTTGATCACTCTCGAAATATTCACCTCGCGCTTTGCAAGAAGAACACCCGTAGTGGGTCTTGATTTCTTTTGGAGTTTTCGCCAGTAATAGATTCCATAAAAATCATTCACAAGTGCAGAGAACGTTGAAA
>JAZRDJ010000079.1:0-5714 GCA_045660245.1 Clostridia bacterium
CTAAGACCGCTTGGCCTCCGACTTTAAATAAGGGCGCATTTTGCGCCCTTATTTTTTCGAAAAAATGAGAATGTTTTGTATGCTCCTGCATATACTGTCAGGAAAGGCTTTTGAAAGGGGAGAAAAGGTTTTGGGACAAAAATTTGGTGTTTTTAGTCAAGGGAAGAAAAGGTTTTGGATTGCAATTTTGAGTGCAATTTGCTTTTTTTGTGTTGGATTGATTTGTTTGGTGTCTTCAAGACGTGAAGCCATTGATGTTGATACGGCGCTTGTTTTGAATAATATTGATGTTGCAGGTGACACGAACAATGTTGTGATTGTTATTTCAGATACCACGTTTTCTGGCAATTCAATGCATATTGAGGTCAAGAAAAATGAAGTTTTTAATATTTCAAACTGTGAATTTTTTGGCGGAACAGTTGAAGTTGAAGATGGGGATTTGAATGTTAATGAAACTTCTTTTGATGGAACAGTGATCAATGCCAATGGAACGGGTGACAATAATACCATAAATTTTTCATTCTGTACTTTTGATGGCAATGGTTCAAGCGGTCAAGGTTCACTCGGACGGGCAACGAATGGGTTTGGAACAATAAACTTTGATTTGGGAACTACTTGTTCTAATTTTGGAGATGGTTCTTTTGATCATGTATTCAACTATGACTCAGGAGTTGTGGTGAACAAATGGTATAATCTTGATTGCTTGGTTGATGGTAATGTCTTGAAAACATTTACTTTTATGAGTTATGATGATGTCACTCCGAGCGTGATGACATTGAAATCATTGAACACTTGTTCTGGCTGGTTCTCAACCAGTAATTATTCCCATGTCCTTGATAGTAATTTTGAACCTGCTTCAGAAATTTTCCCTGGCGAGAAAGACTCTGTGTATACACGAACTTCGAGCAATTCGTCCAACTTTGTATTTTCTGAGTTGGGTAACGGGTATTCAGTTTCTGCAAGTTCGTCTTTCTCAGTTTCTGGAACACTTGTTTTTCCGGCGCAATATAACAATAAACCTGTTCATACGATAGCAAATGAGGGGTTTGCAAACAAATCTAATGTGACGAACATTGTCCTTTCATCTGAAATTCAAACCATTGAAGCAACTGCTTTTGATTTGACAAATATTTCGAATTTGGTAATATCAAACAAGATTACCAGCATTTCAAACAATGTGCCTTTTGGACGAGTATTATCAACTATTGTGGTTGACGAAAGCAACACTGTTTTTGACAGTAGAGGCAATTGCAATGCAATCATGGAAACAGGAACTCACACGTTGCTTGTGGGGTGCAAAAACACGGTGATACCAGAAACTGCGAAGATCATTGGATTTTCTGCGTTTGCTTATCGCTCGGGTATGGGGGCAATTGCGACAAAAAATGTTGAGACAATTGAAGATTATGCTTTTTATGCATCATCAATAACTTCGATTGATCTTGAAAATGTGATCACGGTAAAGACTTATGCATTCTACAGTTGCACAAGTCTCAAAACTGTTGTTGTTGGACCAAAAGTTGAAACTATTGGTAACTCATCATTTACGGAAGATGCTGCGATCACATCTCTTGTTTTTGAGAAAAATTCGAGCACTGGGCTTTCGGCTTTGACAAGCATTGGGGACTATGCGTTCCAGCGATGCAAGAGTATTCCACAAGTTAGTATTCCTTGCACAGTGACAACACTCGGAGTTTCGGCATTTAACACTTGTGAGGCTTTGAAGACTGTTACGTTTGAAAAAAATTCGTCAACAGGAAAAGCAAGTCTTGCGACCATTGGGTCTTATGCTTTCAAAAAATGTTATGTTCTTGAAAGTGTAACTATCCCAGACAGTGTGACAGCAATTAACAAAGAAGCGTTCCATTCTTGTTCTGGACTCAAAACTCTTATTGTTGGGTCAGGGGTGAAAACGATTGGAGCCAACGCTTTTTATGGTTGCAGTGCGATCACAAGAGTTGAATTTGTGAGTTTGAATGACTGGGACAATGTTGAACTTTCAGATGAGTATTCAAATCCGATGTTTCCAGTTCAAGGGGAAACGACAATCTTCAACAATACGGAGATTGTGAGTGGTGTTTATTTGACAATCGCAAGGGCAGAGATCAAGCAATATACATATGCTGGATTTGATGCTTTGCATGATGTGAGGATTGATACAGCAGTTCAAACAATTGGTGTGGGGGCTTTTCTTGGGTGTAGTGGGTTGAATGTTGTTTATGCCACTTCAAACTGGCTTGAAATTGAGTTTGCTGATTGGTCATCAAACCCTCTTGCTGAAGCGAATACAAAAAAGTTGATGATATATTATTGGAGCAAGGGGAATCAATATCTTGGTGACCCAACAGGTAAATTTTCATATTACTCAGACAACACTTTTGATCTCAATATAACAAATATTGGAGCAGTGAACCCTTATGCTTTTTATGGTTGTGAAAATATCAAGAGGGTTTTATGTGGTTATCAATCTGATTATGTTGAGATAGGAAATTATGCGTTCGCATATTCAAGTGTTGAAGAATTGTTTTTGATGAATGCAAATTGGAATTTGAATTCTATGGCTTTTAAAGAACTTGTAAGTAGTGAGTTTAAATGCTTTTTGGAAATGAGCCTTGATGAGACAACACCAATTGATGGGTATTTTGGGAACATTGCTGGGGCATTGGCAGAAATTTTCCCAAATTCTTTAGCAACAACAATATGTTTCAATTCAAATGACTGTGGGACAGAAGCGGGGGTATTGTTGGCTGAAATGTATGCGTATTATGACATGAAAATTTCATTCTTTACGGGTGAAGGCGATAATGATTTTTATTTTGATGGCTATTGTATTTATGCAGATGGCATTGAAAGCAGGTATCGTGCTGGATATGAGACACTGGCTGTCCCTGGATATTATCTATATGCTGATGCTTCTTGGGCACCAGTGGAAGCAGTAATGAGAGGGAATAATTATAATTTGTATCGACTTTTCATTGGTGAGGGTGTAAAAGAAGTTTATTCTGGTGCTTTTTCAGATTATGACGGTCTTGGATTGATAATTCTCCCAGAAACTCTTGAGGGCATTGGCGACTATGCTTTTGCTAGTCGTTATTATGAACATATCTTTGTGCCGGAATCAGTATATTATATAGGGGAACATGCTTTTGGTTCTGGGTCTTCTGGAATTACTGTATACTTTCCTAATCAATTTTTTGAAAAATTTGACGATGAAGAATTTGTGAATGAGCATGGATCGTTTGAAGAGTGTTTCCCTGAATTCCCTGATGATAATTGGTATTATGGAGAGGGGTGGTGTGATTATCTACCGGATCGACAAACATATTTTAGATTATATTATTTTGGTTAAGTTGAAAAAATTGTTTTGATTTTTGTGTTAAAGAATGTAAAAAGTTCGCTTGAGTGGAAAATTCAAGTGAACTTTTTTTTGTTGGGCAAAAAGGGGAGAATTTCGCTTGTGATGGGTGAAAATCAAAAAAAATTAAAAAATTTTCAAAAAAAAGAGTAAATTGGAGGTTCATTTTCGAATTAAGTATTGATAGTTGTTTATTTTTGTGGCTATTTGTAATAAATTATTAATTAATTATTATATTTTTTCATTTTAAATAAAAATTGGTTTTTGTGAGGTAAAAAGTTGGCTTTTCCGAAAGAATGGATGGACGAACTCAAGGCGAAGTGTGACATTGCAAGTGTGATTTCAAGGTATGTTTCGCTCACCAGAAAAGGCAGGCTCCTTTGGGGGAGATGTCCTTTTCATGGTGAAAAAACGCCGTCTTTTGCCGTGAATGAATATGATCAATTCTATCACTGTTTTGGGTGTCACGCGGGTGGCGATGTGATCAAGTTTGTGAGAGAAATTGAGTCGGTTGATTTTGGTGAAGCGATCAAGATCCTCGCTGAGATGGCTCACATGGAAGTTCCTGAAGACAAGGGCATGCAAGCAAGTGCGGAGTCAATCAGGAAGCAAAAAGAGCATCAAGACAGATTGAAGGCGCTCCTCAAAGATACGGCAAGATATTACTTCGCGAACCTCAAAAAGCCAGAGGCAAAAGCACAAAGAGATTATTTTGAATCTCGTGGCATGGGGCAAGCGGTCATCAACAGGTTTGGGCTCGGAGCAAGTCTGGGGTTTTTGGACCTTGAAAAGCATCTTTTGTCGCTTGGATACAACCGTGACGAAATGCTCGAGGCCGGTGTCATCAAGACCAAGGACGGCAGAGCATATGACGCGCTCGGTGGGCGTGTGATATTCCCGATCTTCAACAATTATGGCGATGTGGTGGCGTTTGGCGGAAGAAGTTTGGAAAAAAAGCCGAACTTTGCAAAGTATTTGAACACGCAGGAAACTCCGGTGTTCTCAAAATCAAAAAATCTTTATGCAATCAATTTGGTGAGAAAACAAAAGCAACAAGGCCCAATTGATCACATGATCATTGTTGAGGGGTATGCTGATGTGATCTCGCTCCACAAAGCGGGGTTCACAACAGCAGTGGCGTCAATGGGGACAGCGCTCACCGTTGAACAGGCAAAACTCATCAAGAGGTACACAACAAAAGTATTCATTTGTTATGACGGGGACAGTGCGGGTAAAAATGCGACGATCCGTGGGCTTGAGATTTTGCGCGAGCATGACCTCGATGTGTTCATTGTGTCGCTCCCAGATCCTCTCGATCCTGACGATGTGATCAATAAGTATGGTGCCGAAGGCTATCAGCGTCTCCTCGATCAAGCAAAGCCTCTTTTGGAGTTCAAGATTGAGCATCTTGGCACGGCATTTGATCTTTCAAACCTTGACGGAAAGACGAAGTATGCAAACAGTGCGCTCGCAGAACTCTCAAAAGCCAGTGAGGTGGAGAGAGAATTGTATTTGCCGGTGGTATCTCGTGTTTCGGGGCTCAACATTGACTTTTTGAGGCGAATGATGAAAGGAGAAGAGGGACAAGTGGCAAACTCTCCAAAAGATGCCGAAAATGCCCCAAAAATCCTGCCAAATACAACAATCCAGAGAGAAGCCTTGCCTGTGGACAGTTCTGTCATCAAGGCGGAAAAGATGGTGCTTTCGAGCATTTTGCAGAAAAAGCCATATGCCTATCCAACAAGCAACTACTCACATCTCTTTTCTGGTGAGAGGGTGAGGATTTTTGAGTTCCTTTTTGAAAACAAGGACAAGGAAAAATCAGAACTTATTTCAATTTTTTATGACGCGTTTTCGGGAGAGCAGAACGAGAATGGTTCTGACGTGCCGAGTGAGATTATTTCGCTCTCGATGAGTGAAGGTGATGAGGCACACGAAAATGCATATTTCAAAGACTGTTTGTGGATCCTTGCAAAAAGGCATCTCCAATCACTGGTTGATCAAAAAACAAAAGAACTTTCAACCGTTGTTGAAAACGACAAACGAAGACAAATCATGAGTGAAATCAATGAACTCATAATGAAAATAAAAAGCAAAAAGGTGGATTTATAATGGCAACAAAAAAGAAGAATGATGCTGATTCTCTCGCTGAAGAAATTGGCGAAAAAAGACAAACAAGAAAAAAAGCAGACAAAGAAGAAGTAAAGCCAAGCAAAAAAGAAAGGCTCTTGGAGGAGATTGAAAAAGTCACTCAAATTGGGCTTCAAAAAGGTGGCATCACCATTGAAGAAGTTTCTGAGCGTTTTTCGAACCTTAATGCTGAGGAAATTGATGATGTGCTCGTGAAACTTCAGGACAG
>JAZRDJ010000080.1:0-3274 GCA_045660245.1 Clostridia bacterium
AGGCCATGGTTTGAAAATGAGTAGGTGAGGTCGATCCCTTTTGGTGGTGCGTCTGTCACTGAAAGATTGAAATAAATCTCGCCGTTTGATGGTGCGATGAGTTCAGCATAATCAAATGAACCCAATTTGAGGTCATAGCAGAGTTTTTCAATATGTTCTTCGGTTAGGTCTTGAAGATAGTTTTTCATGGTTTTTTAAATCCTCCATTTTTCTCTATGATTGTTGCGTTGTTGATTCTTCAGTGGTTTCTGTTGTGATTTGTGTTTGCTGTTGTTTGTTCGCCCTTGACCATTCACGAGCCTCACTGAGTGAGTGTTCGAGCATTTCGGTCAAGTATTCTTGTTTTTCTGAAAATGTTTTGAGGGCGTATTTGGCTTTGTCGACTTTCATCAGGATTTGAGCGTAAATGTCTCTGATCTCGATTGGACATGGCTCGTCCCATGGGATTTGTTTGATTGCATGTTCGATTTTTTCTTGTTCATGGAGTGCCTTTTTTGACGCGTCGAACCAGTGTTTCATGACCTCGTTGTTGAAATCAACCATGTTTCTTCGGGTGGAATTGACCTTTGCGAGATAACGGCTTCCGAGCAAATCTGTCATGTGATGCACAAAATTTTTGTTGATTGTCTTTGATGCAGGGAGTTCGAGAACGTGTGCGTATTCAGAGTGGACAGGGAGAAGATTCTCTCCGTTTGTGACTGTGTTCACGATGCCCAAATGATCAAACAAGATTGTGACGTTGTTGTTTGACGATGAGTGAACGCCACAACCAATCACAACTGCAAGCAAGTCGCAAGGTTCTGGTGAAAGATCAACTTTTTGCGATGGAATGATATAAAAATCCTGAAAGTCACCAAGGTTCAATTTCTTGCACATTGAGTGGATTTGATCAGGGGAGAGTGAGTAGAAAAGACTTTCCATAATTAAGTTCCTTTTTTTGTTTTTTTTATTCAAAATTTGTCGAATTTTATTTTTTTTGTTTTTGTCAAATCACTCTGATTCAGACTGTTTTTCGTTGTGTGATTTGATGGTTGATTTTTTGATATCGTTCAGCCAGAGTGACATTTGTTTGTGGTAGTTGAAGTGTGCTTGTTCGGTCTCCCACAGTGTGTCAGGGTTCTTTTTTGCATCAATCATCATGTTTGTTTTTTCACGGAGTGTTTGGACTTCGGCTCTCACGTCCTCGCCAGCAAGGGCGCGCTTTTTGAGGTTCTTTGCCTCTTGTGAAATTGATTTTTTGAGAGAATAAATTCTTGACATTGCTTGTGATTTTTTAATATCAAGAGCCATGCGTGTCTTTTTGAGTTGTTCAAGTTGATATTTTTTTGGATAACTATAAAAGTCTAGTCCAAACTTGTCAGTCATCAAGTGGTAAAAAACTCTGGTGAA
Source organism: Clostridia bacterium (assembly GCA_045660245.1). GTDB lineage: Bacteria > Bacillota > Clostridia > Christensenellales > UBA1242 > RGIG3872. The sequence continues at coordinate 1,390 of JAZRDJ010000080.1, forward strand.
TTTGGTCGCATCGTTGAACTTTTGAGATGCCAAAAAGTCATTGCCTTCAGGCAGGAGAATGTAGTCATTTGCGATGATGTTCACAAGACCAGTCATGTTGAAGCAAAAGATTTCATCATTCTTGGAATATGGTGTCGTGAGGTGCATCAAGAGCACGCCATCGAACCTTGTTTCTGCAATATGTTCGTCTTCTGGAATGAACTCAACAGCATTCACGCGGACAGGAATGGTTGGGAGATATTTCTTGAAGGCGTTTTGTGCTTCGCCTCTTGTGATTTGTTGCATTTTGAAAATCATAATGTTTTTTCCTTGTGTGGTTTTATGTCAATATATCATTGAAAATATTTGACTAACTTTGACCTTGGTTTTCGTCCTCGGTTGTGGTTTGTTTTTTGTGGGGGCTGAAGTGGGTGGCAGATTTTTTGAGTCGCTTTTTTTGAGCGATGACGTGGTCTGTGATATCTCTTGACACTTTGAGGCGTTCAACCTGTTTCAAGCACTGTGCGTAATTGATCCAAAAGTTGTCAAGGGAGAGTTTCTCGATTGCGTATTCTTCGAGTGAGTTGAGGTATTTCATGTAACTTTGATTTATTGATATTTTTTTTGTAATTTGCTGAATGTCCTCAAAAGTATCGTCCAAAAGTTTCGAAGAAAATCCCAAATTTTCAAGTTGATAAAGTTTGTCAGAAAGTTCGTTTTGTTTTGTTTTTTGTGAGATGATTTTTTCTCTCAAAAATCGGATTTCTTTGTTGATGAACTTCAATGTTTGGTCACCAAAAGTATCGCCATAAAATTGCAGATTTGTGTCGAAAAGTGCTGTGTTGAATTTTTTGCACTCAGGCATCAGGTAAATCACTTCACTTGGTGAGCAATCATCAAAAGCAACAATGTCTGAAACTGACAAATTGACCACACCATGATCGTCAAGCCAAAGGGTAAGGCAAGCGCTGTTTGGCCTTTGTGTGTGCACGAGCGTTATGGTTCTTTTTTCATTCTCTTTGTATTCAATGCCTGTCACAATCCCAAAACCCGATGTTCTCGTCGCTTTTTTGAGAAGAGTGTGTGGCAAATTTGCAGTAAACATATTTCCACCTGTTTTTTGTTTTGCTAACTTCATGTCATATTATACCACTATATATATAAGTTTTCAATACCCTTTGTGAAATTTGTGAGGTGATCATTTTGGTGGTTTGTTGTTTGTTTCGAAAGTGGGTGATGGAGTGGTTACAACATTGTAATCAATAATTCGGGCAATAATTAGTGATTTGATTTGTGGCTTGCTTTGAAAATTATTTTTGGTGATCTTTTGGCAGTGCAATGAATGGTGCAATATGAGCCATAAAATCTGGTCAAAATTGAGTTTTCAACACTGTTGATAAGTATGTTGATAACTTCATGCCAAAAAAATATTTCAAAAAAATTTCAAAAAGTACTTGCAAAACTCATCAAAATGGTATATGATATGACCATAAGGATTTTGCCAGGGGCTTCTCCCCAACATATGCGCTCCTGGCTCAACCCTTTTTTGAAAAATCTTCAAGCAATTATTATTTATTTGATAGTTGCTTTTTTTAAAAATTAATCATGGGTTCAAAGGAGAAGTTTGATGGCAAAGTTCAAAATTGATGCGTCTAAGGCAAACAGAAAGTCAGTAAATCGCAGTATCAGGTTCTCTCCAGATACTTATGATATGCTTTCAGACCTTGCAACAAAGAATGGTATCTCTTTCAACAAGGTCGTTGCTCAATGTATAACATATGCTTTGAGTAACATGTCCAAATAATTTCAGGTGTTATTTTCACCATATTGCGTCTAAAATTTCAAAGAAGTCCAGACAGTTACGTACGAGAAGTACGCGCCTGCCTGGGCTTTTTTCGTTTTATAG
>JAZRDJ010000081.1:0-14365 GCA_045660245.1 Clostridia bacterium
CCTCCTTCAAATATCGTCTTTTGAGTTGTCCGCACGCGCCTTCAATGTCGCTCCCCAAGGTTCGTCTTGTGGTTGCCGAAATCCCTTGTGCTTTGAGATGTTCCCAGAATTTTGTTTGACGTTCTTTTGAGATGCCTTTCACCCCATTTGCAGTGTTATTTACTGGGATCAAGTTGATGTGCGACTGAATTCCAGAGAGCATATGTTTGAGACGAAGTGCATCAGCATAACCCGTGTTGTTTCCGAGCATAATGTATTCAAACACAACACGTCTGTTGGTTTTTTTGAAATAATATCTGATTGCCTCCATGAGTTCGTCCAATGAGTAAGCATTTGCGATTTTCATCATTTCTTTTCTGGTTTCATCATTTGAGGCATGGAGAGAGATCGTGAGAGTGATCGCAAGATCTTCATCAGCAAGTTTTTTGATTTTTGGAGCAATCCCGCAGGTTGAAAGCGAAATGTTTCTTTGCGAAATATTGATGCCTTTTGGTGCACTCACCATTCGAACAAACTTGACAACATTGTCGTAATTGTCGAGTGGTTCACCGCTTCCCATCAGCACAATGTTTGTTATTTTTCGGTCTTCCAAAGTTCCACCGATGTGATGATTGACAGCAAGCACCTCTGAGAGCATTTCACCAGCAGAGAGATTGCGCTCAAGTCCATCAATGCCACTTGCGCAAAATGCACAGCCCATTCTGCAACCAACCTGTGTCGAAATGCAGAGAGTGTTGCCGTACTTGTACTCCATCAAAACACATTCAATCAAATTGTTATCATCAAGGCGCAAAAGATACTTTTTTGTTCCATCTTTGCTCACAAACTCTTTTTCAATCTTGACGGGAGTTGAAGTGTAATCCCTGTCCAACGTCTCGCGGAGATCAAGCGGAAGGTTTGTCATGTCCATGATATCAGTATAATTCTGCATCCACTCAAAAATCTGCTGAAAGCGGAACTTTTTGAGCCTGAATGGTTCAAGTTCAACAGCAAGTTCCTCAAGAGTGAAATCCTGTAAATTTTTCTTTGCCATAATTATCCTTTCTTCTTTATTGTTTCAAAATAGCGACTTTGAATTTGAATTTGTCACCAACATTAATTTTTCTGCCCGCAACGAGAGCCTTTGCTTCCATCACTTTTTTGCCAGGAAGTTGAACCTCCAAAAGTTCAACAACTCCATTTGCACACTGCACAAATACTCCGCGTTTTGCACTTGTTGGCTCAATGACCTCACCAGGAACGCCAGTTCCATGGATTTCATCATCACCCACGATGCGCACCTTGTAAACCTTGAGGACTGTTTCATCAGACTCAAAGATTGCAGATGCCACTGGCTCTGGATTTGCACCAAACACGAGATTCTTGACCTGTTTTGCAGATTTGCCAAAGTTGATCACACAATCTTCGCGATTGATTTTTTTTGTAATGGTTGCATCAACCTGTGATTGTTTTTCTGGTCTTGTGAAACCATTTGCGATTGCATCAAGAGTATCAAGCAAAAGGTCTGCTCCAAGCAAAGCAAGTCTGCCGGCAAGTTCACCCGCTGTTTCGTACTCGCCAATTTGAGTTTCGACTGTGCTCAAAATGTCACCAGTGTCAAGTCCAGCCTCAGTTTGCATGATTGTCACACCAGTCACAGTTTCACCCTCGATGATTGCTGTCTGGATCGGAGATGCTCCCCTGAACTTTGGCAAAAGTGAAGCATGAACATTGATGATGCCATATCTTGGAATATCAATGATTTCTTGACTTAAAATTTGGCCATAAGCCGCAGTAATCATGATGTCTGGAGCGAGTTTTTTGAGGGTCTCAACCCCATCTCTTGAAACCTTGATATAATCAAAAACAGGGATTCCCACGCTCTCTGCATATTTTTTCACTTCTGACGATTCGAGTTTTTTGCCTCTGCCCGCTGGTTTGTCTGGCTGTGTTACCACTGCCAAAATTTCATGCTCATGTGACTCAACAAGTTTTTTGAGTGACACGACAGCGAACTCTGGAGTTCCCAAAAACACAATTCTCATAAAATCTTCTCCTTGAATAGATTATAAAATATTTTTAAAGCACTGTTTGACTCACAAAGTTCCCATCAGCGTTGATATACTTGCCACCTTTTTGCTTTTTTGCCCAATCAACGAACAAAATCCCCTCGAGGTGATCGTATTCATGGCAAAAGGCCTTTGCTTCATAACCCGTGAGTTTGATTTCTTGCGGGTTTCCATTGCGGTCAAAATATTTTGCACGCACAATGTTTGGCCTACGCACTTTGTAGAGGCTTTCTTCCATGTAATCATATGGAACAGACAAGCACCCTTCATTCACGATCTTGTTTTCACCACTCGTCCTCACGATTTCTGGATTTATAAACTCGAGTTTGCGTTTCCCTGTGTCAATCACAAAGGCACGCCTGAGCACCCCGACTTGAACGGCTGAAATTCCAGCGCCTGGCGCTTTGTACATTGTTTCTGCCATATCGTCCAAAAGTTCATGGAGTTTCCCATCAAACTTCTCAACGGGTTTTGATTTTTTTCGCAACGTTTCTTCGTCCGTTTTTATTGATAAAATTCTTCTGATAGCCATCAATATTCTTCTCCTCTTCTAGGGTTAACTCAAACTTTGAGGATTGACTTCCACAAAGATTGAAAGGTTGTTTTTCTTGCACTTGTCCACAAGGGCAAACAATTCGTCAATAATATCTTGTGCGTTTTGTTTTTTGATTCGCATCAAGACTTGATACCTGAACTTGTTTTGAATTCTGCCGACTGGCGATTTCATGACGCCCAAATAGACAAAGTCATCTCTTTTTTCGTTTGCAATTTCTCTCACTGCATCATAATACTCTTTTGTTGCCGTTTTGACAAGTTCTTCGGACTCACTTGAAAAAAGTATTCGAATAATGTCCGCGTATGGTGGAAAGTTCGTGACCTCCCTGAGATTTGCTTCTTTTTTGAAAAATGAAGTATAGTCATAAGCCGCTGCCAGTCTGTAAATATAATGGCGTGGCACATTTGTCTGCAAAACGACTTCGCCCGGTGCATCTGCCCTGCCCGCTCTGCCTGCCACCTGAGTGATCAGTGCAAAAGTGCGCTCGGAGGCTAGATATGACGACTGATACAAACTGATGTCTGCATCAACAATTCCAACAACTGTGACCTGCGGAAAATCGTGTCCCTTCACAATCATTTGAGTTCCCACCAAAACTTGAGCCTTGCCAGCCTTGAAATCTTCAACCAATTTTTGGTGAGCGCCTTTTGTTCTCGTGGTGTCATTGTCCATTCTGAGGACCTTTATCCCCGGATAAAGTTTCTGGAGTTCCTCAACGACTTGTTCAGTGCCAACACTTCCAAGTTTCAGGTTTTTTGAATGACACTCTGGGCAAACATCGAGCATTCGATATCTATTCCCGCAATAATGACATTTGAGTGATTTTTCATGCTTGTGGTACACCAGTGAAACATCACAAGCATCACACTTTGCGGTGTATCCACATTCCTTGCACATCAAGAATGACGAAAACCCTCTGCGATTGATAAATAGCATTGCCTGTTTCCCGTCCTTGATTGCAAGATCAAGACTATTTTTGAGAACGTTTGAAAAGATACCGGTGTTTCCCATTCTGTACTCATGACTCATGTCCACAATTTTGATTGGTGGCATTTCGCGCTTGTTGATTCTGTCCTTCATTTCAATGAGTGTGTATTCATGGTTCATGGCTCTTGAATATGATTCAAGCGATGGAGTTGCAGACCCCAAAACCACAGAGCACCCTGCAATCTCTCCGCGTTTCAACGCAACCTCAATTGTGTTGTATCTTGGGTTTGAGTCACTCGTATATGACGAGTCATGTTCTTCATCAACCACAATGAGTCCCAAGTTTTTGATTGGTGCAAAAATTGCAGATCTTGCACCGATCACGATCTTTGCATCACCCATCAAGATTCGTTTCCACTCATCAAAGCGTTCACCGCTTGAAAGTCCAGAGTGCAAAAGTGCAACGGTTGAGCCAAACCTTGCACGAAACGCTGCAAGGGTCTGAGGAGTGAGTGAAATTTCAGGAACAAGCATGATTCCAGTTTTTCCGCTCTCGATTGCTCTTTCCATTGCAGACATATAAACTTCGGTCTTTCCACTTCCAGTCACTCCAAACAAAAGATATTTGTCTGGTTTTTCTGTGATTGCCTGCACAGCATTTGCCTGAGTGTCTGTGAGAGTGACCTGTTTTCTTTCAATTTTCAAATCTTCATATGGTTTTCTCAGCACCACCTTTTCTTGAACAGTCGCAAACCCTTTTTGCAAAATACTCTTGAGCGCTGATGCCCCAAACTTTTCAGCAAGTCTGGCGTGATTATCTTTTCCTGTAGAAAGAAGATAAGACGCGAGTTCTCTCTGCTTGACTGCTCGATCTGAAATGTCTGCAAGTTTGCTTTCCGCGTCAGGAGCAAGCACCACCTCGCGAACCACCAAGTCTTTGACCTTGCCCTGTCTCATTTCTGACGGCAAAAAAAGTCTCAAGGCATCTGCTCTGCCAATATGAAAGGTCTTGCCCAAAAATTCCATGACCTCAAACTGATCAGAAGTCACAACTGGAAAATCCTCAAGAGGTTTGATGATCTTTTTTATTTTTGAAGCATCATATGACGGATTTTGATTTTTGTCCACCACAATTCCCTCAATCACCCTTGAGCCAAAAGGAACGAGAACTCTTGTCCCAACGCACACAGAAAAATCGCCAAGGTCATAATCAAAGACCTTGTCAACTGCACTACTTGAAATATCAACGATTACCTGTGCAAGCATTTTTTCAAACTCTCTCCTAGTAAAAATATAGTATTGCAAGATAAATATACTATACTTTACCACAAAAGTAAAATATTTCGAGGTGGTTTGTTTTCGTTTTTTTGGAATGATCCCCAGCACTACATTGTGGAAATTTTGAGAAAAAAAAAGAAGTGAGCCACAAAAAAAATGGCTCACTTCAAACAAAACTAAATTGTTCCTCTGAAATTAAACATCGTCAGAAATTTTTGCAATGTGGAACTTTCCAGCATAAAATTCTGCACTTGCATATTCAATAGGTTTGATTTTTTGATTTTCCTTGAAAAACTCTGTCTTTTCAAGCAAGAGTTCTTTTGCTCTCTTTGAAATAACAGTCACCAAAGCATATCTATTGCCTGCTTTGTCAATAAGTCTTTCAATTGGTGGATCGATCATTGCCATAAAAAAATGTTCTCCTCAAAAATTCTTTGGTTTATTTTTTAAACACTGGTATTATACCCCAGGTGTATGGTCAAAAATCAAGTGTTTTTTGAAATTTTATTTTTTTTGACCAAAGTTATTGCTTTGCGTTCAAAAGTTCCAAAAATTCCGGTTCAAAAATAACGCGAACACCAAGTGCTTTTGCCTTGTCAAATTTGCTCCCAGGATTTTCCCCCACGATGACTGCAGTGGTGTTTTTTGAGACTGCTGAACTCATCTCGCCACCAAGTGCTTCAATTTTTGCAGAAGCATCGTTTCTTCCCATTGATGCAAGCGTTCCTGTCAAAACAAACTTGCCACCAGCAAAGAATGTCCCCTCGATTTTCCTCTCCTGTTCTTCTTGAGGAATTACGCCACAGTGCGCAAGTTTTTGAATTTCAGCCCTGTAATACTCACTCGCAAAGAACGAAACAATATCGTTTGCCGTGATCTCGGCAATGTCATCCATGAGCACAAGTTCATGTTCTGTCGCATTCATGATCATGTCAAAAGTCTTGAATTTTTTTGCAAGCATTTTTGCAGTTTTTTCACCCACACTATCAATGCCAAGCGCAAAAATAAAATTCGCAAGTTTTGGATTTTTGCTTGCGTTCAAACTATCAATAATATTCTGCACCTTTTTTTCGCCAAAGCCAGGCATGCCAATGAGTTGTTTGTAATCAAAGGTGAAAAGATCCGAAAAAGAAGAAATTTCAAAATTTTCCATGAGCCACTCAATTGTCTTTCGACTGAGTGTTTCAATATTCATGGCATTTCTTGACGCAAAGTGTGTGAGGCGTTCAACCGCCTGCTTTTTGCACCCCTCGTGATTTGGACAGAAAAGGTGAACACCGTCAAACACGGTTTCAGTGCCACACACTGGGCAATTGTTTGGATAACTGATTGCCCTGTCTGTGTCATGGTACTCAACCGTGCCGAGAACTTCAGGGATTACCTCATTGCTCCTTCTCAGAAGCACTCTTGCGCCAATCTTGACGCCTTTGCGTTTGATATCGTCAAAGTTGTTGAGAGTTGCCCTTTTGATGGTTGCACCTGCAAGTTCAACAGGTTCAAGGCACGCAACTGGCGTGAGTTTGCCAGTTCGCCCAACCTGCCAAATGATATCTTCAAGGATTGTTGTGACTTCTTCTGCCTCAAACTTGAAGGCGAGCATTCCTCTCGGAAATTTTGCAGTGAACCCAAGTTCATTTCTGTCCTTGATGTTGTTGATCTTCAAAACAAGGCCATCGATATCAAAATCAAAGTGATGGCGTGCTTTGTCAACTTTTTCAATAATCTTTTTGAGTTCGTCCAAACTTGTGATGATGCAAAAAAACTTTTCAACCAAAAAGCCATTGTTCTTCAAAAACTCATGGATTTCTTTTTGAGTGGAAATATTGTTTTCAAGAGGGTTTGCAATGTTGTATGCAAAGAAATCGAGATTTCTCGATGCTGTAACTTTGGGATCAAGGTTCCTCAGTCCTCCCGCAGCCGCATTTCTTGGATTTTTGAGTTTTTCTTCGGCATGAGAGTTGTATTTTTCAAGTTCAGAGCGTTTCATGATGACCTCACCTTGAACCACGACATGGTTTTTTGATGGGATCGAAAGCGGAATGCTCCTGATGGTTTTGACTTGTGCAGTCACGTCCTCACCCACGCTTCCGTTGCCTCGAGTGGCGGCTTGCAAAAGAGTTCCTCCGTCATAAGTCAATGATATAGAAAGTCCATCAAACTTATACTCAACTGAATATTCTTCGGAGTAATCATGCAGTTTTTTGTTTCTTGTTTTCCAGTCAACAATTTCATCAAATGTTTGTGCTTTTGCAAGGCTGAAAAGCGGGAACTCATGAGTGACTTTTTTGAAAAAATCGAGTGGATCACCACCAACTTTTTGACTCGGAGAATCGCTCCTTATGTACCCCGTTTTTTGCTCGAGATCGAGAAGTTCTGCGTACATCTTGTCCCACTCTTTGTCTGAAATGGTTGGATTGTCGAGGCAATAATAATTGTAGGAATGTTTGTTCACTTCCTGCACGAGTTCGTCTATTCTTTTTTTGTCTTCTTCTCGAATTAAAGTCATAAAATCACCTCGATTTATTTGTTTTTTGATTGATTTTCTATTGAATTATCTTCAAATTTGCGAATTTCAATGAAAGTGTCTTGTTTCCGCATGAGTCAAACTTGATTGTGATGTACCCCGAATTCATGTCAGTCACAGGAATGATCACCTCACCGCGCCCAAGATGCGGATGCTCAACAATTGTCCCTTTTTGGAAACTCTTGTACGCAGTTTTTGGAACACCAGTGAGAGAACTTGCGAGACACTTTTCTTGTGGCTTTTCTTCCTCTGGTTCTGCGTCTGGATTGTCGCGGAATTTCTTGAGAATTCGCTCTCTATCTGAAAGTGTGTCACCAGCCCTCGCGCTGTGTGTCACGCCATCATCACTCTTGCATTCAGCGAGAAATCTCGATGGCACGGTATAATCCGATCTTTTGCTTTCAAACGAAAATTTTGTGCGAGGACGTGTCAAGAAAAGTCGCTCCTTTGCCCTTGTGATTGCGACATACATGAGTCTTCGTTCTTCCTCGAGTTCATTGTCATCATCACTGTTGATCGCACGTGAAAGCGGAAACAAGTGTTCATTCAGACCAATCACAAAGACAACTTTGAACTCAAGTCCTTTTGCCGCGTGCACAGTGATCAATGACACAGAATTGTCCTCATCATCCATTGAGTCAATGTCACGATAAAGTGTGATCGATGACAAATAATCTTCCATTGTTGGATTTTCATTTGCATCTTCAAACTCTTTGACTGAAATCAAAAAGTCATCGATGTTCATGCGTCTTGCAAGATCTTCTTCTGACTCTCCTGAAAGTGCAGCCTTGATGCCAGATTTTTCAATCACGTATTTGGTGAACTCATAAAGTGAGAGTTCGGATTGTTTTTTGTTGAAGTCGTCATACATCTCGGCAACTGGTGCGAGTTTTTTGCGGAGCGCACCAACGTCAAATTCATCATTAATCAACACTTCAAACATACTCACTCTGCATTGTTCTGCAACCATTTCAATGTTTCCCATGCTGACATCACCAATGCCTTTTTTCGGGAAAGCGAGTACTCTCCTCACTGCATCATTGTCAAGAGGATTGACAAGAAGTCTCAAATATGCAGTGACGTCCTTGATTTCCTTTCTTTCAAAGAACTTGTGGCCACCATACACCTTGTATGGAATGCCATAAGTTATCATCTTTTCTTCAACCACACGAGAGAGCGAGTTCACACGCATGAGGATCGCAAAGTCGCGGTAATTGTAACCAGAATAAGCGCAAAGGCTTTTGATTGTCTCGGCGACATATTCTGCCTCTTCGGTCTCGTTGTATGAAGTGTATTCCTCAACTCTTGCACCACTGCCCTGTTTTGTCCAGAGATTTTTCTCCATGCGATTGAAATTCTTTTTGATGAGTTTGTTTGCGATTGTGAGGATATTTTTTGTAGATCTATAATTTTGTTCAAGTTTGAACACTTTTGTCCCGGCAAAGTCTTTTGAGAAAGAAAGAATATTTCCAACCTCAGCACCGCGCCAAGAATAAATGCACTGATCCTCATCACCAACAGCAAAAACATTCATATTTTCCCCGCCAAGGAGTTTCACGAGTTCATACTGCACAGTGTTGGTGTCTTGAAACTCGTCAACATGAATATATTTGAACATATTTTGATAATAAGCCAACGTTTCTGGACTGTTTGCAAAGAGCATGTATGTCTTGTTCAAGAGATCATCAAAGTCCATGGCATTTGACTTTTTGAGTTCTGCCTCGTAGCGTTTGTAGCATTCAACAATATCGTTCCTCTTTGACCTGAACGTGACAAACTCACCATATGAGTCTGGAAGCAAAAGATGGTTTTTTGCATTTGAAATGTGGTATGCAATCGAGTCTGCCCCAAGAGTTGTTCCTACCTCATCAACAATCTTTTTGATGATTTTTTCAGAATCTGTATCGGAATAAATGGAAAAACTCTTTGTATAACCAATCTTGTCTGCCTCGCGTCTCAAAATTCTCGCACACATTGCATGGAAAGTGCAAACCCACATTTCACTCGCGTTTTCAATCATCAAAGCAAGGCGTTCTTTCATTTCATTTGCTGCCTTGTTTGTGAAGGTTATTGCGAGAATATTTGATGGTTGAACCCCAAGATCTCGAACCAAATGAGCAATTCTGTGTGTGAGCATTCTGGTCTTTCCAGACCCCGCGCCCGCAGTGACCAAAACTGGACCAGTCTGTACCGATGCTGGAGCGCGTTGTTCTTCATTCAAATTGTCAAGAATTTTGCTGTCTAACATAAAAAATTTTTATCCTTTTCAAGATTTCATACTTTCAAGGACAAGTATACCACAAAAAATCAAAAATTTCAAAGCAATTCAAGCATCATTTTGAACCAAAAAATCAAGACTGCAATTTCTTTTTGATCAGTCCATAACGCTTTGTGAGATCCAAAAGGTATTTGTCCTTTTCAGCATCAGAAAGATCATCAAAAACCTCATGATCAATGAGTTTCCCGATTGGCGAGAAAATGTCCGGATTGCTCTCGAGCATCTTTTTGACTTTTGGAAACAGTGGATCCTCCTCCACTGGTTTCATTTTGCCTGCACTGATGAAATAAGACGCCCGAACAGAAAGTGCTTTGCTCGTTGTCTTTTCTTTTGTTTCACTTGCCATTTGCAATCTATTTTTCGCACGTTTTGCCAAATTTTTGAATGTCATAACCATTATTCCCCATATTGTTTTTTATATATTGTCCACTCACAAACAAAATGTGCAAAGGACAACAGTTACGACTATATCAAACGATCGATCACTTTTGATCACTCACGCAAAACAAACCACTTTTCGCAAAAGTAACAACATTTTTGACATGAAAGTGCAAATCACATAACAAAATGTAAAAACATTGTCGATATTTCAAAAAAACAGGCAACAAAAAACCCAGACAACAAACAATTGTCTGGGTGAAATTTTGAATGCTTTGACCAATATTAACCTTTGCGGTTTCTCTTTTGAGCAGCCTCTGATTTCTTTTTTCTCTTCACGCTAGGAGATACATAAAATTCTTTCTTTCTGATATCACCGATGATACCATCTTTTTGGCATTTTCTCTTGAATCTCTTGATAGCACTTTCCAAGTTTTCATTTTCGCCTACTTTGATTGTTGACATGACTTTTTCACCTCCCTAGCACATAAATTTGAATAGATAATATCACAAAAAAACACAGGTGTCAACCGGAAAAACAAAAATTATTCCATTATCTGAAGCCTGAGTTTTTCAGCCACAACTGCAAGGTCTTCAGTTGATGGTTTTTCTGGTCTTGCAAAGTTGATTCCATCACCCACTTTCCTTGGCAAAATGTGAATGTGCAAATGCATAACTTCCTGCCCTGCTGAAGAGCCTGAATTGATGTAAATATTGATTCCATCAGCATAACCAATGTTCACATAATGCTGAGCAATCTCCTGCGCAATTTGAAGGGTATAAGCAAATGTGTCGCTGTCAGCGTCCACGAGATTTTCAGCATGCTTTTTTGGTATCACAAGAGTGTGTCCCTCTGGATCATTAGTGATGTCCAAAAATGCAAGCACCTCTTCATCTTCATAAATTTTGTAGCATGGGATTTCTCCATTTGCGATTTTGCAGAACAAACAATTTTCCATTTTCAAATTTCTCCTTTTTTTACTTTTATTTGACCGGTGTCCACAACGTTGCCTTTGCACCATCTTTGAACACTTCCTTGATTTCAACTTTCACGAGATCATTTGCCTTGAGTTTTTCTTGAGTTTGAATGTAGCATTTGACAAAGTTTCCAGAGTGCCCCACAAAAAAACCATCTTTTTCTTGCTCTACAATCACATCTTGAACAGAGCCAATCATTCTCTTTGTGAAAGAATCACGCATCATGCACGCAAGAACGCCAAGCCTCTTTGCCCTTTCCTTTGCCTCTTCTCCAGTCACAACGCTCGTCATCTTTGATGCCACCGTTCCATCACGCTTTGAGAATGGGAACACATGCATCCATGCAAAACCAATCTTTTTGCAATTTTCAAATGTAGTTTCGAACTGATCAGCGGTTTCTGTCGGAAAACCAACGATCACATCGGTTGTGATTGCAGCATCTGGGAAATAAGATCTGATCATTTCGACTTTTTCCATGTACTCAGCAATTGTATATTTTCTGTTCATTTTCATGAGTGTCTCATCACACCCGCTCTGCATTGAAAGATGAAAGTGTGGTTGAAAGTTCAAGTGTTTTCCGAGTTCGTCCAAAAGTTCTTTCGTGATGACACGAACCTCAAGGCTCGAGAACCTGAATTTGACAGTTCTGCCTGCAAACAACTTGACAACATCAACGAGCGAAACATTTTGATTTTCAAGATCTTTGCCATATGCTGAAACATTGATGCCAGTAATCACAATTTCGTTTGTTGTCTTTTCGAGATTTTCAATTTCAGAGAGAATTGAAGTCAAACTTCTGCTCCTCTCACGCCCACGAAGATAAGGAATCAAGCAATATGAACAAAAGTTGTTGCAACCGTCCTGAATTTTGATGACTGCACGCGCTCTTGTGTGTTTTGAAGAATATGAATCGTTGTAAACTTTTTCAACAGTTTTGCTTGATCGAACTGTTGTCATTTCTTCACCAGAAATGAGTTTTGCGAGTTTGAGTTTGTTGTTTGTGCCAAGCACATATTTCACATTTTCAAACTTCAAGAACTGGTCTGAATTGTGTTCACTCGCGCAACCACAGACATAAATTTCCGCATGAGGATTGAGTTTCAAAATCTTTGCAATGAGCCCCCTGCTTTTTCTCTCTGCTTCGTTCGTGACTGCACAGGTTGAGATGACATAAATATCTGAAACCACAAGTCCATTTTGACATTCAAAACCTTTTGCTTCAAGATATGCAGAAATTGACTCTGCCTCGTATGTATTCACTTTGCAACCAAGAGTCAAAAACGCAACTTTTTTAATTTGTTTTTGTTTCATTACTTCGCCCCCAAAAGAACAAGTGCAGGGAGAACAATCCCCGCAGTTTCTGCCCTGAGGATTCTCTCTCCAAGGCCAACCGGAACAGCACCTGAATCAACGATTTTTTGTGCTTCTTCTGCCGAAAAACCGCCTTCTGCGCCAACAATTACGGCAATATTCATTAAATTTTGCGTTTTTTGAAGAACTGAAGCAATTTGATTTTCCGCCTCACACTCATATGCAAAGAGCACCATGTCATAGTTTTTGATACAATCAAGCATTTGATCAAATTTGAGTTCCCTGTCTGTTTTTGTGATCACGCTTGCGCCACATTGTTTGCAGGCAGAAATTACAATTTTTTCTAGTTTTTCAATATTCTTGTTGCCCACTTTCACATCAGAAAATTGACTTTCAAAATGCACAATTTCATACACCCCAAGTTCAGTGCATTTTTGAACAACTGTTGAGAGTTTGTCGCCTTTCATGAGCGCCTGAAAAAGTGTCACTTTTTTTTGCGGAAAACCAACGCCTTTTTCTTTTTTGTGAACGTGAACTATTGCGTACTTTTTGGCAATCTCTGTGATTGTTCCATCATAGTCAAATGTGTCACCACAAAAAAGTGTCACACTCTCTCCAACTCTTGATCTCATCACAGAAGAAAGGTGCACAAATTCCTCACCTTCAAGTTTGACATTTTCGCCAACTTGTATATCTTGATTTACATAATATCTTTTGTTTTTCATAATTATATTTTACCACATATAAAAAAAGATGTGAAGCAGTTTTCACATCTTTTATTTTTCTGCATTACTTTTGGTTTTCATCTGTATGCAATGGTTTTCCAACTGTTATATTTTCTGAATTCTCAACCGTTTTTCGATAAATCCTGATTTGCTCAAGATGACCAAAGAAATCATCACTCATCTCAAAAGCATGATTGCCAACAAGCGCATCAGTTGCATTTTGAACAATCTCATAACCGAATGAATCGAACGTTTCAAACAATCCTGATATATCTCTGCCATTGAGTTCAACTGAAACTGGATAAAATGTGTTGATATATGGTCTGATTTGGAGTTCATCATTGAACCCAGCCTTATGGCGAACAGGAAGAGAAACTTGAATTTCATTCACGCATTTTGAGTTTGAAAGTAGTGCGTTCAAAAACGGATAAGGGCTGCTGTCCCCAAACACCCTTTCATTCAAATAATCTTCAAAAACTGCTGGATTAATGCCAAGTCTCCACAAATCTTCATGGTCATAAGCCGCGCGAATCACATGCTTGTCCGAAAGCACGCCTTCTTGATTCCACTTGTTGTTGTTTGTATATGCCTCAATAATCACGCTCAAAACCACACCATGTGTGTGTTTTTCAATTTCAGCATAAGTCAAAACGTTGTAAGCACCTTGTTGTTCTTCATCAATTGCGATCATAAATTTATCTCCCAAAATATTTATACAAACATAATAGCACAATGCTTGATACAAATTCAATACAAAACAAAAAAAAAGACACGAAAATTCGCATCTTTTTTATATATTTGTTATTTCACACTATCAGCAAAATTTTTGCGTTTTGTATAACTGTTTTTTGAAATACTCTTGTCGAGTTCTGCGATTAGTTCTTTTTCGCGTTTTCCAAGAGTTTTTGGCATTTCAACAACGATTGTTGCAATGAGATCGCCATAACCATTGCGGTTGAGGATTTGCCCAGAACCTGTCTGGGAAATACGGCAGATGAACTGGCGAAAATCATAAGCGTCAATGATAAGTTAAGGGTATGCTTTGATACAAACCATTTGTTGAGCGACAATAATGTGAATTTCATGAGAACGCTGGGGGATAAGATCATCACAGTACACGTATCAGATTATGATTTTATCAATGAACGGCATTGGCTGCCGGGCGAAGGTAAGGTCGACTGGAAAGAGTTTATGACAGAATTTAATCAGATAGGCTATGACGGAGTTTGGATGTATGAGGTGGGATTGGTATGTCCGCCTACGATAGTGCGTGACAGAGATCTGACGTTTGATGATTTTTATCAGAATGCAAACAGGATATTTAAAGGAGGAATATGAGATGATACGGTTTGGTATTGTAGG
>JAZRDJ010000082.1:0-5488 GCA_045660245.1 Clostridia bacterium
ATGAAA
Organism: Clostridia bacterium; assembly: GCA_045660245.1. Classification (GTDB taxonomy): domain Bacteria; phylum Bacillota; class Clostridia; order Christensenellales; family UBA1242; genus RGIG3872. The sequence goes on from JAZRDJ010000082.1 coordinate 7, forward strand.
AATGGAATATATATAAAAATCTTGTATAGAAGAGGAGAAAATAGTTATGAAAATCAAAGGAACTTACACCGCACTCGTGACACCATTCAAAAAAGACAAAAGCATCGATTACAAATCGTTAGAAAAACTGTTGAACTTGCAAATTGATGCTGGCGTGCAAGGCATTGTGCTATTTGGAACAACTGGAGAAAGCCCAACAATTGACACATTCGAAAAACACAAAATCCTCAAAGTTGTTGAAGATATTGTGAAAGACAAACTCGATATTATCATTGGCATTTCATCAAATGACACAAAAAAGACGGTGAACGAAATCAAAGGTTTCAGTGGATCAAAAGCAAAAGCATTCTTGGTCGGCACACCGGCTTACAACAAACCAACGCAAAAAGGACTGATTGACCACTTCACAAAAATCGCAAATGAGTCGTACAAACCAATCATTTTGTATAACGTTCCATCAAGAACAGGCACAAACCTGAATTTCGACACAGTCAAAATACTGAGTGAACATCCAAACATTGTTGGCATCAAAGATGCCAGTTGCAATTTTGATCAAGTGACAAAACTCATGACTTTGAGATCAGACAAATTTTCAGTACTTTCCGGAAATGACAATCAAACAATCTCAATGATGGCACTTGGCGCAAGTGGCGTCATTTCTGTCGCATCAAACATTGTTCCTCATGAACTTGATTTGATGGTCAAATACGCGGATCGTGGCAACTTTTCATCAGCAAGAATTGTTCACGAAATATTGCTCCCACTCTTTGAGGCTTGCTTTGTTGAAACAAACCCAATTCCAGTCAAATTCATGCTTTCAAGATTGGGACTCACAAAAAATTATTTGCGCGAACCACTTTGCCCGCTTTCAAACAAAAGCAAACAACAAATCAAAAAAATAATGCTCAATTATTTCGGGATCAGGGGATAGTTTATGTGTGGAATAGTTGGATACCTTGGAAAAGACGCAAAAGAAAATATCATCAAAAATCTCAAAAAACTCGAATACAGGGGCTATGATAGCAGTGGATTTGCAGTATTTGATGGCAAAAATATTCAAATTGTCAAAAACACAGGTTTTGTTGCAGATCTTGAAAACATATCACATGACAAACACAAAAACGCAACTGTCGGTATCGGACATACAAGGTGGGCAACAACCGGCAAAGTCACCAAACAAAATGCACACCCTCACGCTTCTCAAAACAAAAGATTTGCCATCGTCCACAATGGAATTATTGAAAATTATGCAGAAATAAAAAACAAACTTGAATCCAAAGGCTACGAATTTTCAAGCCAGACAGACTCAGAAGTCATTGCCATGCTCTTGCAAGAAAACGCGAAATGCGCAAAATCCGTCACAGAAAACATAAAATTAACCACAAAAATGCTGAAAGGTGCATGGTCAATTGCAATTTTGGACAAAAACACCCCTGACACAATCTTTGCAACAAAAAAAGAAATGCCTCTCTTTGTTGGATGTGGCAACAATTTTTTGTGCCTGGCAAGTGCCGTTGTCGGTCTGCCAGAAAATGCAAAATCCTATATTTCTCTCGAAGACAATGATATCGCAACAATATCACTCGAGTCAACTCAAGTCTGGAATAATGATCAATTGATGAATAGAAAAAGTATTCCTTACACCCCCGATCAAATTTTTACAAAAAATCACACGTTTGATCACTTTATGCTCAAAGAGATTTTTGAAGAAGAACAGGCACTTCAAAACACTTTTGAATATTTCACAAACATACAAAACACAAAATTGCAAAAAATCATGAAACTTTTTGCTGACCACAAAAGAATTCACCTCATAGCCTGTGGTACTGCATATCACGCATGCTTGGTGGGTGCAAACATCTTGAACAAAATCGGCTTTGATTGCTCATGCCATATCGCAAGCGAATTCAAATATTTTCCACCCTGCATGGGAGATGACTCACTTTGCATTTTCGTCAGCCAAAGTGGTGAAACCGCAGACACAATTGGTTCAATCAAATACGTCAAGAGCAAAAACATTCCCTTTATCTCAATCACAAACGTCGAGTCTTCTTCGATCGCTCAAATTTCAGAAAACATAATCTTCACAAAAGCCGGAACTGAAGTGGCAGTAGCCAGCACAAAAGCATACAACTGCCAGTGCTTGATATTTTACTTGCTCGCCAGTCAATTATTCGAAAATAAAATTAATTTTGTAATTAATGATCTAAAAATAAGTCAAATTCTACAAAATATCCCACAACTTTCTCAAATTTCAAAAAAAGTTGTAGACTTCAAAAAGATCTTTTTCATTGGTCGTGGACAAGACTCACTCACAGCAAGTGAAGGTTCACTCAAACTCAAAGAAATCACATACATTCCAACAGAGAGTTATCCAGCAGGCGAACTCAAACACGGCACACTTTCTCTTGTGGACCAAAATTCCTTAACGATTGCAATCATCACACAAAAATCAATCATTGAAAAAACCATGAATGCCGTTCACGAGATCAAAGCAAGAGGCGGAAATGTTCTGGTGGTCACCCCTTTCAAATTTATCACACAGGACACAAACATTGACATGCTCTATTATCTCCCCGCACTTGATGATGAAATCTTGTACCCACTGATTTCAATCATTCCACTTCAACTCATTGCTTATTTTTCCAGCATACACAAAGGATATAATCCCGACAAACCCCGAAACCTTGCAAAATCCGTCACTGTGGAATAGAAGAAAGGATGGAAATTCTTCCATCCTTTCTTTTTTATCTTTTCGTGTTTTTAATTTTTATTGTTCATAAACTCTTATAGTAATTTCTATTACAAAATTTGTATTATCAAAAACTTCATAAATTTTACTAACTTCTCCTACTGAGCTTATTTCTAGTTGGTTTTGAGCCCAATAATCACCAGAGATTTTATAACCAGCTACCCATATATTAGTAATATCTCCAATATTACTATAACTATACAATTCTCTATCACAATAAGTAATTACAAAATTAAAAGTTGCTCTACCAGTCATTTCCTGAACCTCCGTAGCGCTTACTTTTGCGGAAACTTCTATAACATTGTTATCAAACGGTTCTTTTTCAATTGTTATTGTTCGATTTTCATATTCTGTAGAAGCATTTTTTATGATAGTATAGGTTATTTCTGGATAGTCGTGTGTAGTAATATCATAAACAATTATTTGATTTACATTTTCTCTAGCACCAAGAGAAACAAACTTCTCCGTACCAATTTGACTTAGTTTTAAATAATTTATAATGTTCCATCCAGACAAAGTCCATGTATATGTGGCATTATAAGAATCAGGCGCTGTTATATTAATTCTATTTCCATCAACAATAAAACATTTATCTTCCGCAGAAATATAAAAACCATCAATATACTGTATTGTGAACGACCTTGCCAACGTTTCATCTATATTAACATTAATTGTTGCTTCTTTTTTTGTTTCAATATCAAAATCGATATAATTATTCACTACTGAATTGTTTAATTCAACATTCCAAGATGATGGAAGCTCGGATGATGGCACACGCTCACTCGCTAATCCAGGTCCAGACAAAACCCAACCGATAATATTGTACCCTAAATAATTTGAATTTATGTTCACGGTTTTATAAACATCTTGGTTTCCAATAGTTAACGAACTGTTAGTTTTATCTGCAGAAACATTAATACTTTCTTGATGATCTTTTCCTTCGCCCACAACTTCAAGAGTCTGCTTCGTTGATCCATCCACTCGAATGCGAATGGTATAAACACGCTCTGTTGTAATATTAAAGTTAATAGCATCAAGATTAAAATCAAACGAAACAGTTTTGTTTAAAGATCCTGATGTTGATGAGTGAGACAAACCAACTTCTGGACTTTCCAAATGCCATCTGTTAAAATTATAGCCTACATTGCTCGAGGTCATTGCAAATTCTTTTCCACCCACAGTAAATGTTGGTGAATACGAGGAATAAGAAGCCACAAATGTTATTGAAAAATACGCAATCTTACACTGTTTTTGAGCATCTGGATATGCAGTATCTTCTATTTTATCAGGCGCATAATTGAATAATTTTCCATTTAGTACATCCACATATGTATATTGATTGGCTGGAACATAGTCAAAAGTCATCTTATTTATACCATCAACATTTACGTTTACTGTTATTTTTCTATCTTTACTGAAGATATACTCTTCATTTTCATGCACACAAGCCTTGCTTATCACTTCACATTCTCCAACAACCTCTGACTCTTCATCTTCACAGTAAGTCACTGCTCCATCTCCAAAAACATTGACATAATCAACATTGACACCACTGCCAATCTCAAGTGTTGATTGATCGTTTAAATAAAAAATACCACCATTTTGAGCATTCTGCATCCAACCACAAGGCGAAAATGTCCAGCCCTTTTCTTTCATTTCATCATAGTCAACATTTTGTTCAAGCATTCCCCACTTTTCACTCATCATATATCGATTGTTTTTGAATTGGAAAGATGCAACATCACATTCGGCATTTTCAAGTGCAACAAAACCACCATTTTTTTGTGTCCAACAATTTTGAAAATACGAAAAAGCCAGTTCAATCCTAACATCAGAAGCAAAAACGCCACCACCAGCTTCAGTGGCTGAACAATCCAAAAGAACTGCCGAGATATACATTGATGTTGACACAGGTGTTTCCGGTATTTCCACATCAGAATATCTTGTATCTTTTCCAATAAAAATCCCACCACCATATGCTGCTGTGCAATTTTTTATAACACCTCTATCTATGTCAACCGAACGTAATCCCTGTGATTCAAGATCACCATTATAGAACACATATATTGCTCCCCCCTTAAAAGCGTGGGAGTTTTCAATTCTACCGCCTTCCATATGCATTCTAGTTCCAAAATTCAAACAAATAGCTCCTCCAAGGCATTTGTTTGGCGATGTTGAAAAATCGAAGTTTTCTAAATTTTCAAAATAATTTTCCTTTATAATTCCTCCTCGAAAATCAAAGAACGATGTATCCGTAACAAAAACCCCGGCACCAAACATAGTATTAGTCGCAGATTTTATATAGTTACCTTCAATTGTTCCACCTGTCATAGTGAATATTGAAGATTTTGCAATAGCAATGGCCCCCCCACTTCCACTTGTATATTCAACACCTTCAGCCACATGTCCAGTGAGATAATTTTGAGATATTAATGTATCTCCACTAATATTAAGGTCGCCACTTGTAAGAATGGCTCCGCCGTGACGATAAGCAAAATTTGAAGAAATTGTTCCGCCCATAATATTGACTGTTGATCCCGCAATTGCATTAATTGCACCACCAGACGCAGCACTGTTGTTACAAATCTCTCCATCATGAAAATTTAGCACTCCAGCAACATAAATTGCACCACCACGAGTATTGATATTCGTGGAAGCATCTTTGTTAAATCTATCTGCTTTATTACCATACATAGTTATATTAGTGATTGTAAGACTACTCATATCATC
>JAZRDJ010000083.1:0-3726 GCA_045660245.1 Clostridia bacterium
ACTTATTATATACTATAAAAAAAGTCTAGATGATATTTAACCATCTAGACCCATATTAACATAAGCAAAACAATCATGTCAAGCGTATGTTTTTATTCCGCAATAATTGTTTCTTTTATCTTATTTTCGATTTCTTTTGTAAAATCAGGATTGTTTGCAAGATATTGTTTTGTGTTTTCCTTGCCCTGCCCAATCTTTTCGCCGTTATATGAGAACCAAGCACCGCTCTTTTGAATAATATCGCGTTCAACAGCAAGATCCAAAATGCAACCTTCTTTTGAAATTCCAAGACCAAAGACAATATCAAATTCAGCAGTCTTGAATGGAGGGGCCATTTTGTTTTTTACAACCTTGACTTTTGTTCTTGCACCTGTTGCATCTGCTCCATCTTTGATAACTTCGCTCTTTCTGACATCGAGCCTTACTGACGCATAGAACTTGAGTGCCTTTCCACCAGGGGTGGTTTCAGGGTTTCCGAACATTACACCCACTTTTTCACGAAGTTGGTTGATGAATACAACACAGGTTTTTGTCTTGTTTGTGATTGCAGCGAGTTTTCGGAGCGCTTGAGACATGAGTCTTGCTTGAAGACCAACGTGACTGTCGCCCATTTCTCCATCAATTTCAGCCTTTGGTGTGAGGGCTGCAACAGAGTCAATGACAACAATGTCAACAGATCCAGAACGAACCAAACTTTCAGCAATTTCAAGACCTTGTTCACCATTATCTGGTTGTGAAACATAAAGGTTTTTTGTATCCACGCCAAGTCTTGCGGCATAAACTGGATCAAGTGCGTGTTCTGCATCAATGAACGCTGCAGTGCCACCCATTTTTTGTGCTTCTGCAATAATGTGGAGAGATACTGTTGTTTTTCCTGAAGATTCAGGTCCATAGATCTCCACAATTCTGCCTCTTGGAATACCTCCGATTCCGAGAGCCATGTCGAGTGTCAAGCACCCAGTTGGAATAACTTCAACTTCTGCTTGAGTTGCCTCCCCGAGTTTCATGATTGAGCCTTTCCCGAATTGTTTTTCAATTTGGAGAATGGCCTGTTCCAATGCTTTTTGTTTGTCGTCCATAAAAATTCCCTACCTTTGTCTATTTCTTTAACTCACGAATGAGTTTGTATGCAATGCTTTTTGCTGTTTGATTGATACGATCACGAGTTGTTCCAGAAAGTGTTTGTTTGTAAATCTCGACACCTGAATCGTCACCGATTGCAATGAGTGAAACAATGCCCTCATTTGCTTTTTCGCCAAGGTTGTATACCTCAAGACCATTTGCGTCTGATGATACTGCGACGATATAATAATCCGCGAGGATTGTTCGTCTCATTGCTGAGGCAAGCATGAACACGAGTTTGCTTGAAATTCCGCTGTTTTCACGCAGAACTCTCGGATCAATATCAAACTTTGTGAGCCATGAGTCTGCGTTCGGAAGAACAATACTTTCAGCAATATGTTTCCCAGCACCATCAATACTCATGAGGTTCGAAGTTATCACACCACCAGCCCCTTGTTCAAAGATGCAAATCTTTTTGTTTCTCAAAATCAAGAGTTCCGCAAGCCTTTCATAGAGTGTTGAATAATTTTCAGCATAAATATTGTCCTTGAGTTTGACCACTATTTCTCTTGTCGCATCAGCAATAGTATTATCCAAAATACCCAAAATGTCAATAGTTGCGTCGTTATATTTCTCTTTTACAGATATTTTGACCTGATCGGAGTATTTTTCTGCAATATCACTTATCTTCTCAAAAATTTCTTCTTTTGAAAGGCCGTATGTTTTGATGATTTGTTCCACTATTATTCTGCCTTTCCTTCATTTGCATTTTTGATGGCATTGAACCCCTTGATTGAATAGTTCACGCAAGAAAGCAAGCACAGTACAACACCAACAGCGAGAACACCAATTCCGATATATGCAAAGATTTGAATGAGTTCAAGGTTTGCTTTGATTGGCGCAAGTGTTTTTGCAAGACCAATTACAAGCATCAAGATCATTGAACCAACGTCCAAAAAGAATGATTTGATTTTGCCAAAGATATCTGCTGCAATCACAACACCTTTGCTTGCAGCAAACATTCTGATTCCGCTGACCAAAATGTCACGAAGAACAACAACCAAAACCATCAAAATATTGATCCAGTTGTGTGCAGGAAAGATAAGTCCAGAAAAAAGAACCAGGATCATTGCTGTTGTTGTGATGAATTTGTCGGCAATTTGATCCATGAATTTGCCAAAATCTGAAATCAAATTATACTTTCTCGCAATTTTTCCATCAAGAAAATCTGTGAAGCAACCAAGAACATAAAGCCCAAGCGCCACAAACACTCCCACGCCGTTTGAAAATGGGAGCAAAAACATCAAAATTATTAGTGGCGTAAATGCAATTCTGATCATTGTGAGTATATTTGGTACGTTCTTATTCATAAATTTTTTCTCCTTGCAGGTCATATCCTCTAACCTTTGTAATTTTTATATTATAGTGTTTTCCAATTTCTGCAATGTCTGCAGATTTGAAGTATGTAATTGTGTCAATTTCAGGTGCTTCATACATGCTTCTGCCAAAGAACAATGATTTTTCATAATCAATACCCTCATAACATACTTCATGTACAGACCCGATCATTTTTTTGTTGTTTTCGCGATTAACTTTCTTTTGAACCTTCACAAGTTCAATCAATCTTTTTTGTTTTGTCTTTTCTGGGACTTGATTTTCAAACTTGAATGAAGGTGTGAATTCTTCTCTTGAGTAAGTGAAGAAACCAACGTGAGTAAGTTTGTATTTTTTTACAAACGCAACAAGTTCTTTGTGATCATTCTCCGTCTCACCAGGGAAACCAACCATAAATGTTGTTCGCACCGCAACAAAAGTTTTGAGTTTTTTGATTTTTTCGATCAGAGTGATAATTCCCTCGTGATTGATTTTTCTGTTCATTCTTTTCAAAATTGGATCTGAAATGTGTTGAAGTGGAATATCAATGTATTTGCAGACTTTTGGATTGTTTTCAATTTCGGAAAGAAGTTCATCTGTAACCTGCTCTGGATAGCAATAAAGAAGTCTGATCCATTTGAGATCTTTGATCTTTGAAAGTTTTTTGATGAGCGTGACAAGTTTTGGTTTCTTATCCTCCATGTCTGTACCATATCTTGTGATATCTTGCGCAACCAAAATGAGTTCGGTTGCCCCATTGTTCACAAGATCCTGTGCTTCTTCAATCAAAATATCCATTGGTTTTGATTTGTATCTGCCACGGATATAAGGTATCGTGCAGAACGTGCAGAAGTTGTCACAACCATCGGCAATTTTGAGGTAAGCATAATGTGCTGGAGTTGTCACGATTCTGTTTTTGACATATGGCATTTCATCACAAGATGAACACTTCACCACTTTCTTTTTGTTTGAAAATGATTGATCAATAATTTCACAAATATTTGCATATTGATCAATACCGAGAAAAATATCAACCTCTGGAAGTTCATTTCGCATTTCCTTGATCCAAAGTTGTGGCATACAACCAGTAACAATGAGTTTTTTGCAAGTTCCGAGTCTTTTGTACTCACTCATTTCAACAATTGCATCCATTGACTCATTTCTTGCATTTTTGATAAAACCACAAGTGTTCACAACGATTATGTCCGCTTTTGATGGATCTGAAGTAAATCCATACCCACCATTTTTGAGAGTTGTGAGCATGATTTCAGTGTCAACACGGTTTTTGTC
>JAZRDJ010000084.1:0-6428 GCA_045660245.1 Clostridia bacterium
CGAGAGAAAGATATCATTGTCTTCTCTCAAAACTCGACAAAACGACACTCGTGTCAGAACAATTCACTCCTTGGTGCATGCAAAAACGCAATGATTTCATGCTTTCTCACTGCTCACACGTGATTGCTGGTTTTTCAGGCAAGACATCTGGTGGCACTTTTTCAACTCTTGAAAAAGCGAAAAAACTCGGCAAAACCATTCAAGTGATTTCCACAACCCACCAAAATGAAAATGTGCTGAATTGACAAAAAATCAACCACCAAAAAATAATTTCTGACAACAAAAAACGCCAAGGATATATTATCCCTTGACGCCAAATAAAAAACACAATTTTGTGTTACAACTTTGATTACATTTTTATTTCATCTTTTGTGGCTTCTTTTTTGCCCTCATTCACACATTCCTCGAGCACAAACCCAGCATAATCCATGAGTTTTTTTGTGTCAAGTTCCGCAAAGAACGACACCTCACCTTTCTTTTTGTCTGTGATCATGTAGTTGGCTCCTGACTTGACTGCTCTTGTTGGGTGAACGACAGAATTTCGCATATGACTCAAAAAATTCTTGACGTCATTGTCCCAAATCACGGCATCTTCACCAAAGACACTCTCAATTGGTTTTTCGAGCACCTTTTCAGGTATTCCGTACTTTTCAATTGCATAATTAAAGCAGAAATTCATATATGATCTTTCAACAAATTCCTGAACCTCGTCGAGAACATAAGGTACTGCTGTCGCCATGAAATTTTTTGCAAAACCACCTTGCGACTTGCTCTTCAATGTTCGCATCATCATGTATGTGAAGAAATAAGGGTAGAAATTTTTGTTCCTGTCATCAACACGGATCGACATCACTTGCGTGATGGCTTTTTTTCGTTCATCAACAGACATTTTTTCAATCTCAGTTGAAAAGAGATAGTCCGTGACAGCGCTCAAAAATTCACTTGATTTGTGAACGTGAAAAAACACATCGAGTTCTTCTGCTTCCACAACGTCAAATCCGAGATAAGATATCAAATCCAAAACCCTTTTTTGATCGGCTTTAGTCATGTTGTGATCAACATTCATTTCATATTCAACAGCAATCTGCAAGATCCTCAAACGCCCAATGAGTGGCATTTTGAGTCCGCCTTCAATCTTTCTCCTCACATTGTCCAAAAATTCTTTTGTTTCTTTTTTGAGTTTGATTTTTGGTTTTTCAGCAAGATCAAAATTGTTTTTGACAACAACGGAAAACGCACTGTCAAAAGGATATTTTCCGAGCAAATTGATTCTGTGCACGGCAGACTCGTGATTTGAGTTTTCCGCAAGCCCCCAAATGCTTTCTGGGAGGCCAGCAAAAAATTTCATCGGCATGTCCACCACAAAAGATCCTCGATATTGACATAGTTCAATTTGTTGCTTTTCAAAATCATACTCATACTTTGAGTGAGCAATACCATTCCTCATGTGCTTCAAAAATTTGACATCAAACCTCGGATCAACTGATCCCCAATTCTTGACCTTCACGACTTCGTCAAAAGCCTTTGTGTCATTCACAAACTCAAAATCCCTGTCGTCTGTGCCATTTGTGACGGCCTCAAACACCATGTCCCAGTCCTGCGAAAAACAGCAGACACTCATCGGAAACACCATGTTCATGATATCCTCGTCAGAAATCTTTGCCCCAAACTCAAAAAGTTCACCAATTGATTGCCTCATGAGCCTGCGCAAGAAAAACGCCCTTGACTCATGAGTGTCACACCCCTCATACATTTCAAGGAACTTGTCATTGTCAATGGCTTCAATGTTTTTGTTTGCACTTTCAAGCGCATGGATCAACCCCGCAAGTTTTTGCCCGAGATCAAGCACCTTTTCATGGCTCATAATTTTCTCCTCACAAAAAAACTCAAATCGCTTCAGATTTTGTTCTAGTGATGTTATTATATCACAACACAAATATTTTTTCAACCACAAAAAGAACAACAATGACACTGCCTTTTACCTCATTTCCCCAATTGCCATATTTTTGTTTCAAAAACCAAAGTTCATTTCCTCACACCACAACAAAAAAGCAGGGATAAACCCTGCTTTGTCTTTTGACATGCAAAATTATCTTTCACGTACAAAAGCGTTTGCTCTTTCAATCAAAAAAGAGACTACGCAATCTCTCCGCGAGATTGCTGAACTCTGAGTACTTCAACCATATTCATCACATTTGACTTTTCTTGAGTTCTTTTTACACATTACCCTGTCCTTGTTTCACACGAGTTTTTCCTCGCACAACAACAAAAAAGCAGGGATAAACCCTGCTTTGTCTTTTGACATGCAAAATTATCTTTCACGTACAAAACTGCTTGCTTTTTTAATCAGAAAAGAGACTACGCAATCTCTCCGCGAGATTTCTGAACTCTGAGTACTTCAACCATATTCCTCACATTTGACTTTTCTTGAGTTCTTCTGACACATTGCCCTGTCCTTGTTTCACACGAGTTTTTCCTCGCACAACAACAAAAAAGCAGGGATAACCCTGCTTTGTTGTGGTGCGAGGAAAGAGACTTGAACTCTCACTGCTGTTAACAACTCGCCCCTTAAACGAGCGCGTCTGCCGATTCCGCCATCCTCGCAAATATTCAATTGTCAAAACAGTGAACAACTGCTTGACACTTGCCTATTATATACCAACACCATCACATTTGTAAAGTGGTTTTGACAAATTTTTCAAAATTTTTGATTATTCTTTATTTGATGATCTCAATTTCGATTGCAACCATGCCGTTTTTGTCGATATCCTCCTGCTTGTAAAACGCAAGATAAATATCTTCAATCTTGTCCACTGTGAGAGTTTTTGAAAAACCGAGTTTTTCCTTGCCGAGCGACTCAATTGTTTCTCTCACACTTGGGAAATAATACATGTGAACAATGTTCGCCTTGAACCTCTTTTTTTCATCACTTCTTGCCACAAACTCAAGGATATTCCCCACTTCATATTTTCTTCGCTTTGCATCATTGACCCTGAGTTCAATCGTCTTTGTGCCTTCAAGGATTTTGTCAAAATATTCGTCATTCAAATGCAATTCAAAAATGTTTTCCATGCTTTGTCTCCCAAATTTGTTGTTTCATGATATATTATAATCACATTTGACTGAATTGTAAACTTTTTTGCCATGAAAACCCGCTGAAATTTTCTTTGTGAAATTTTGAATACCTGTTGAAAAGTAAAATTTTATAGTATATAATAATACTACAAATTAAATATTTTTTGAGAAAAGGAGACTTATTTTTATGTACAAAAGGAAACTTACAGGCAATGAACTTGCCACAATCGAACTTTTGGGACTTGATCCAGACTTTGCCGTTGTGGCACGTGACAAAAACGGAAAGTATTTTGTGATTGACCTCACCGAGGACGAGGATGAAGAATATCCATACAGAGTCACAATGCACAAACCAGTTTATCACTTTGATGGCAAAAAAGAGAGCGTGCCAAAACAACTTGTTGGCGCGGTTGAATTTGACATTCAAGAAACACAAGATGGCATCAGAACCATCATTGTGAGCAGCGAACGAGTGTTGCCTGACGCATTTACAAGAGATTGCATTTACAAATATATTGAGGGCTATGCTTACAACTTGAATCAAGAATACAAGAAAATCGCAAACGAGCCAGTCATTGATCTCATTTTGATCAAAGGCACCAACACAGATGGAAAGAAAAATGGATTTGTGCCATACTCAAATCTTGGTTATGAATCTGCATTCCACTATAATCAATCATGTGCAGTGAAACGCGAAGATGCATTCCAAGAACGCAAGTTCAACAATTCATTCTCTGAACTCTATGACCAGTTCGAGAAAATCATTCCAACAAATATGAGTGAAAGGGAATAATCTCCCTTCTCTCAAAAAATGGAGTTTTACAAATTTTTTATTATGAAAAACGATCATGACGAATATTTCGCAAGATGCCTTGGGATCAACCCAAAGACAACCTTCTTGCTTCCAACGACCATATCACTCGGTTTCATGTCAGAGAACACAATCTCTGAGATCTTGGACAACTTGCGAAATCGCACAATCATCACAAACGCAATTGCATTTGCCCCTTTCTCAAAAAGGAAACACGGAATGCTCCGTGCGCGCACTCTCATTGCCAAAAGACACAAATTTTTGAAAAAACCAAAAGAGCAAAGCGTGTCCGACCTGCATTACACCATTGATTACAGTGGCACAGAACCAGTCATCAACATTCAATCGATGTATTTCTCTAACTCACAACTCGAAAACTACATGATGCAAGCACTCGAGAACGTTGCAGTTTCAAGAGGAATCAAGACAATAACTGCAGATCTCGACATCATGTATTCAGACAATCTGCAAAAATTTGGTTTTTCCCATGACCACTCAACGGAGTACGTTCCCGGCAAAGCGCACATGAAAAAACAAAACCCAACCCGCCACGAGTTCGACACAAACTACAAAAAAATGTTTTGCCAACTCACTGGCAGAAAATATGTTGACACTGATGCCATGAACAAATTCAGCAGTGAAAATCAGGAAAAATAAGACAAAAAACACACAAACATCAAAAAGGAAAAATTATGATCTTACACGCACCCACAGAACAAGAAAAATTCATCGCAAAGAAACTGGATTTTGAGCCTCACACCAGCACAACAGTCAATATTGATGGAACAATCATATTGCTCGAGGATCTGCGCCTCAAGTCCGCACAAGGACACATCAAGTCAAATCGTGAAAGACCAACAACAATAATTGCGCGTGTCCCAACCCTCTCAATTTTTGGCGGTCTGTCCAATCAAAAAATTGCATCAATGCAATATTCAATAACGAGAGACAATTACATGAAGATCAGCCCATCAAAAGGCTTCATTGAGCCCGAACTCTTTAGTGCAATGCTCAAATACGCCGAGACAATCGCCTGGTCAAACGACATCAACGGCATGGTTTTTTCTTCCGACTTGAATTATTTGAACTCTGCAGTTGCAAAAGAGTTGTACAAACTTGATTATCACACTGGAACAATGCTAGAAGATGTGTTTGAAACCGAAGTTCAAATCATCAAACACAGAGTCACACCAACATTGTTCAAAAGCGATTTTGTTGAACTCTACAAACAAGCCGGTGGCAGAATGACAAAAAAGATCAAAAATTTAAAAAATGAAGAAAGTTCAGAAAGGAGTTAAAAATTATGTTTTTCAAAAAGAAATTAACACTTGACAAAATGAGATCAAGATTGAACCTCAATAACACATACAACAATATTATCAAAGTTGGTGAAAAATACTTGGTGCTCGAGGACAACACATTTGACGATGGCATGACTGGTCAAGTCGATATCTTTATGCCAGAAATCGGAAAATTTGGTGGTGCCGTGAAAAAACCAATCACAACAGCGACATACACCGTGAACCGTGATCACCCAGGCTCAATCGAACTTGAACTTGATGGCCTCACCCAAAGCGAAATTGTCACACACATCGTCAAACATGTCGAAACCCTCGCTGCTCTTTGCACTTTTGACATCGTGATTGTTGACTCAAAAACAACAAACATCGCAAGAGACAAAGTCATGAAAAAACTCGGCTATGAAATCGCTTATTCCAGTGGCTACATCAAAAGAAATCCAGAGTGCTACATGGATGACAATGATGACGAAAATCTCCGAGCACTCTACGAGCAGACATTCGGCGAAAAAGCGTCTGAAAGACAATAGTATCTGAAAGACAATAGTGTTTGCAAAATTAGAAACAATCAAAAAAGACACTTGAAAATTAAATTTTCAGGTGTCTTTTTTTTGATTACTTAAAAAATATATTAGTTCTTTGCGACTTTGTCCAAAATCTTGTTTTGAACAGGCTCCATCACCGCAAAATCCTCGTCCTTGATGTGGTCAAACCCGAGCAAATGAAGCATGCTGTGGATCACAAGACGCGCAAGCACTCTTTTTTCTGACTCGCCATATTCTTGAGCCTGCCTCGCGACTTCTTCCATGCAAATCGCCATATCACCCACAAAAAAACAACCTTTGATCACGAGTTCTCTTGACTCGTCACTCACGATTGAAATCTTTTCAAAAGGCACGAGCGAAGCACTCGGAAACGACAACACATCAGTGACTTTGTCAATGTTTCTTGTTCGCTTGTTGATTTCTTGCATTTCTTCAGGTGACACAATGTTCACACAAACCGCAATACTCTTTGGTTGTTCAAGTTCCAAAATTGTCGCCTTTATGCTTTTTTTAACGACAGCCTTTTGAGCAAAAGACAACTTTCTCCCAACCCATTCAATTTTCATACAAAATTCCTCCTTTCAAAATGATGCATTGCTTATTCTTCACCATCAACTTTCTTGCCACTTGACCTGTGCGTAAACACCCAAATCACAGCAAAAATTGCAAGCCCGCAAAGACCATAAAAAACATACCACA
>JAZRDJ010000085.1:0-11653 GCA_045660245.1 Clostridia bacterium
TAAGTTATATATTGAATAAAAAAGAAAAATAAACAAAAAAGGGGCATAAAAATATGATCGGAGTATATATCGGCATTGCCCTCGGTTGTTTGGCTGCTGGAGGAGTATCTGGGTTTTTTATTACAAAAGCAGCGCTCAAAAAACAATTAGGGAATGCAGGCAAGAAGGCTGAAGAAATTTTGAAAGATGCTGAAAATCAAGCAAAAACAGCAAAAAAAGAAGCACTGCTCGAAGCAAAAGAAGAAGTTTTGAAACTCAAAAATGAGGCAGATGCTGACATTCAAACCAGAAGAAACGAACTTCAAAGAATGGAAAACAGACTTGTCCAACGTGAGGAATCACTTGACAAAAAAGAAAATGTCCTTGATGAAAAAATCAACAACTTGGACAATGCAAAAGCAAATCTTGAAAAACAATCAAACGCACTTGACGAACGTGAAAAACAACTCGAAAAACGTGGTGAAGAAATCACAAAAGAACTCGAAAAAGTTGCAGGACTCACACGTGATCAAGCGAAATCAGAACTTGTGTCAAGCATCGAAGAAGATGCAAAACGCGAGGCTGGCAACATCATTCGTGACATTGAGCAAAAAGCAAAAGATGAGGGGGAAACAAAGGCTCGTGAAATCATCGCTCTTGCAATCCAAAGATGCGCGACTGATCACACTGCAGAAGTGACGGTGACTGCAGTTCCTCTTCCAAGTGACGAAATGAAGGGTAGAATTATTGGAAGAGAGGGCAGAAATATTCGTGCAATCGAAACTGCAACAGGTGTTGATCTCATTGTTGATGACACACCAGAAGCCGTGATTTTGTCATCATTTGATCCAATCAGAAGAGAAGTTGCAAGACTCACTCTCGAAAAACTTATAACTGACGGAAGAATTCACCCAGCAAGAGTTGAAGATATCGTCGAAAAAGTGAAGAGAGATATCGAAAAGACAATCAAAGAGGCTGGTGAAAACGCTTGTTTTGAAGCAGGCGTATTCAACCTTCACCCAGAACTCGTCAAAATTCTTGGCCGTCTCAGATACAGAACATCTTATGGTCAAAATGTTTTGAAACACTCACTTGAAACATCATACATTGCGGGCTTACTTGCTGGTGAACTTGGTGCGAATGTGAAACTTGCAAAGCGTGCTGGACTCTTGCATGACATTGGAAAGGCTCTCGACTTTGAGATGGAAGGAACTCACATTTCAATTGGTGTTGATGTTGCAAAAAAATACAAAGAAAGTCCAGAGGTTGTTCACGCAATTGAAGCACACCATGGCGGTGTTGAATTCAAAACGATTGAGGCAATCCTCGTTCAAGTTGCTGACGCAATTTCAAGCAGCAGACCAGGCGCTCGTCGTGAATCGCTCGATGCATATGTAAAACGTCTTGAAAAACTCGAGGAAATTGCAAACTCATTCAAAGGAGTTGCAAACTCATTTGCAATTCAAGCCGGTCGTGAAATTCGCATTGCTGTGAAGCCAGAAGAAGTTGATGATTCAAGAATGGTCGTTCTTGCAAAAGAAATTGCTCGAAAGATTGAGGCTGAACTTGAGTATCCTGGACAAATCAAGGTTAATATCATCAGAGAAACCAGGGCATCTGACATTGCTTCATAATTTACTGAATTTTGCCACTCATGTAACAGTGAGTGGTTTTTTGTTGTCATTCTTTACAAAATTCGATATTTATGGTATAATATATACAATAAAAAATGTGCGAAACAAGGAGAAACTTCATGGAACAAAATCAAATGAAATGGCAAAGACTGTCTGATCCTGATGAAATAATGAAAGAGACTGAAGGATTGAAAACCATCAACAAGTGGAAAGTTCTTTATTACTTTGGAAATAGTGGGCTTAATCCTCAAGTTTTTGAAAATTTGATCCAATCAAAATACTTTTCACTGGGTGAAATTGCATATAAATACAGATTTCCTCAGTCAAGGGCAAATGTTTCGAGATTCTTTGATGAGTTCTTGTCTTCAGTTGATAATCATCCAATGAAAGACAAATTTTGGAGAGATCTCGCGCCTGAAATTAGGGCAGAGTTTGGAGATCAAACATATACTGTTTCAGAAAAAGAAATCTTTGAGCGTTTCAGCAGTCGTCCTGAGGTGCTCATGAGGGTAGCGAACAAAGTTCCTTACGAGTTTTTGAAAATTGCGTCACATGAACAACTTGCACTTTCTTCATCAATTGAAAAATGCCTTGCCGAACACCACTCTGAGATTGTTGATGATTTTTTCAGAGATGTTTTCAGTAAATATTATAAAACAGAAAAAAACATAAATCCAAACCAATCGAACATTGAAAGACTCAAAAACAGAGCAGAGCGTTCAGTTGTTCTCCCTGATCCAAAAGTTTTCACAAGACTTGGAACAAAAAAGGTTTTTGAACCAATTTTCAGAGATATTCTTGAATTGGACATATTGACCCCGACTGCTCTTGATGAGAAAATTCCTGAAAAACTGAAAGAAAAATTCAGTCCTCTTCTTAAAGCGTATATAACTGGTGAAAACACAACGGGGTTCAGTGAATTGTTCCAGAAAACCCTTGATCTAAAACGCCGAAGAACTGAAATGGCAAGGCTCGCTCGCTTGCAAATGCTTGAAAATGAAAGAATTAGAAAACTTGAAAACGAAAGAATCCAAGCAGAAAAAGAAAAACAACAAGCAGAAAACCGAGCAAACTTTGTTGATGATGACGGGAATTTCAAAGTTCTCTTTTCTCTTGCTGGGCTCAAGCCATCAAGCAAGTCTGATTATGAAAAAATTGCAAAAAAGTTTCTTGAAACAAATCTTTCAATCCCTGCTTTCTGCAAAAAATATAAGATTTCAAACACTGAAACATTCAAAGAAATGCTCGGTGAATTGTCAAAACAAGACAATGAAATGGGTGTAATGCTCAAAGATAAAAACAGAACCTCACAACAAAATTTCATGCAAGCAACATTTTCATTTGTGAATACCGTGAATGACCCAAACGGAGACATTCAAACAGCAATTCAAAACAACACGTCAAAAGACAGAACATTTGCAAAAATCCTTGCGATGCCTGAAACATCAATTCCTGCAAGTGAAAAATTGGAATTTGTTCGCAGAATTTCAACGTACTTTGCAGAACGTTTGCTCATGGATGACAAATCATATACCCTTGAAAATATTTCTAGCAGACTCACAAACAACGAAATTAGTTTCTTGACTAGTTCTGAAACAATCCAAAAAATGAGCAGTGGGGCAACAATTGATCTTGGTGCAGAATTTGCATCAACAATCAAACCATTCAAACAAGAACTCGACATGCAAACAAAAAATGCATTCACAAGAAAAGTAGTCTATCCAATCAAATCAGCACTTGTGCAATATGGTACAAAGTTTCAGCCAAAAAAATATTTGAGCGCAAACCCAGGAATTGGGGTTGCTGATGGAAGCGTGGTTATGATCACACCTGAAATGGTTGACACGGCCCTGTATTTCGCGCAAAAACAGGGGTTGTATCCATGCAACACAACAATCTCAAGGATTATCAAGGTTGTTGCTGAAGGGCAAATTAAAGACGCCCATGAAGAAGTGCAAAAATCCGAAGAAAAACAAAATGCATTTCTGCAAAAATTGCAGAATAGCCAATCAATTGAAGAGTATTTTGATTCAGTGGAACGTCAGTAGAAAAAACAAACATTCAAAAGATCTCATGGGTTTTGTGAGATCTTTTCTTTTTTGCCATGAAAAGCAAATTAAATTGACTTTTTGCAAAAGAAAAGGATATACTTGTTTTATTATCAATTGATCAAAATTCTGGGAGTGAGGGTATGGACAAAAAACAATTTCTGACACAAATGGAAGACGAACTGAAAAAATCAAATATTTTTTCAGAAGAGGAGATCCAAAACATAGTTCAAGAATATGAAAACCTCTTCATATTCAAAACTCAAAACAATGAGTTTGAAACAGATCTTATCTCAGAATTTGGAAACCCTTTAAAACTTGCAAGAAAACATATAAAATCAAAGAAAATGTTGCTCAAAACTGACAATCAACTTGTTCTGCTTCAAGCAAATATCAATACATCCGTTATTTGGTCCATTGTTTCAGTTCTCACTGCTGTAATTTTTGCCATAGTCATTGCAACAAACTTGCAAAAAACATTATTTGTACTCTTTTGTTTGATTGTTGAAGTTTTGTCAATCACCATTGCTTCGGCGTTCATCACAAAAAGCATCAAACTCACAAAAATCAAAAGACATTCACAAACAACAAAGGATTAACAAAAAAAAGGATTTCTGGAAAAACCAAAAATCCTTTTTCTTTTTTTTATTTTTCACTTTGCATTGATTCCTCAAGACTTTTTTCAAAAATATATGATTTTTTATATCCATATTCTTTATTGTACTTCTTCCAAAGTTTCTCAGATGCTGACATTGATTTTGCAAACCTAATATATGCCTTGTCAATATCAGTTGACTTTTGTTTTTCCTTGAGGCGCATCTTTGAGAGAATATCAATGAAATCATGATGAAGTACACTACCATATGACATTGTTTTTTCATCAGCAAACGGAATATTGATTGGTATTATCTCACCGTCAGTCGAAAGGCAGGGGATTCCGCCCAAATAAGTTCGATTTTTCTTTTCATCATGATAGAACGGAGTGAGAATGTCAAGAGCAGGGCGAACTTTTTTCACGCCGACAAGATCTTTTGCTCTTCCAATATCGATGAGATCAACATCACATTCTTGCCTAAAATCAACATATGCCTCTGGAATTGCCTTTTTGATTTTTGCAAGATTATTTGTTATATCTTCAACCGAATATCCACGTTTTTGAAGTTCAGCAAGGTGAAAATCATCAATACTGCAACCAATCAGTACAAGGTCATCCATATCATCTTCATCAAAACCTTGTTTGACGTAATCTGTGAGTTCTCTGAGTGCATCAACAAACTCATCTGTCACATTTGTTCCATTTGTGGTCATATTCACTCGGCCAACGCCAATTATTTTGCTTGATTTGAGTGATGCTGTTACCATTCGAATGAGTTCTGGTTCAAGTGATATTTCACCGCCACCAAGAGAAAGATTTTGAATGTAAAAAATGTTGTCAAAAAAAGCATCCAAAACATCTCTTGTGATGGTCTTGTTTGTCGCGTCTCCTCTGAGACAATGATCACAGTGCAAATTGCATTTTTGCGTGAGCAATATTTCTGCATTTTGCAAAATAATATCGCTATTTCGAATTTTACTCACGTCAATAGTTTTCTTTTTCATATGCTTTTCTCCAACAATCATTTCAAATATTATATCATATAATAGACATGATTTCAATATACTTGAATTATGATTAATATTTTTGACTTACACAATGATTATTTGACAGAAATCAAAGGCTACAAAAAACAAACCGCATACCTTGCAAAAGCAAGGAAGAATGGCCTTGCTGGCGTATGTTCTGCAGTGTGGACAACAACAATGAATCATTACAACGTTTGGAACAATCTTGAACGGGCAAGATATTTTGCGGATCAAAACAATGTTCTCTTGTCGGTTGAAGATTTGCATTTTGCCAAATCATCAATAGAAATTGAAAGAGTGATTGAATTGAACCCAGCCTATGTTGGGCTCACTTGGAACGATGACAACATTATGGGCAGTGGTGCAAATGGATTTGGTGGTCTCACGGAGTTTGGTGAAACCGCTGTCAGAACCCTTGAGGCGAACAATATTCAGATCGACACCGCGCACATGAATGAAAAAACATTTCTCGATTTTTCAAGAATAACAGAAAGACCAATGATTTGTTCTCATTCTTGTGCAAGTGCAGTTAGGGATCACAAAAGAAATTTCAAGGACTATCAAATCAAGATAATCACTGAAACCGGTGGCATCTTTGGATTGTGTCTTGTGCCATCTTTTCTAACCGAAGAAAAAACCGCTGACTTGAATAACATTGTCAGACACATTGATCATTTGGTAAACACCTTCTCAATTGATCACATAGCGCTCGGAACTGACTTTTGTGGAACAAGAACATTACCTCGCGGTGTACATGGCTACAAAGCACTTTCAAGGGTTCAAAACAATCTCTTTGCGCTTGGATATACACAAACAGACATACAAAAACTATTTTTTGAGAATGCAAACAATTTTTTTTGCAAAGAAGTTATGCCTATTTCAGACTTTGCTATTGAAAACCCAGACTAATGGTGGTATTATAATATTGATTAAAAGTGAAGAAGAAACAGTTAGATAAAAAACATAGGAGAAAAATAATGAACGAACTTTACAAGATTATTTTAAAAGACAATATGACAACTTGCTTTGCAGAATTTACTGATTACAATGAGGCAAAGATGGCACTTGATATGCTGAACATGAGAGGCAGAGAGGACTGCATCATGGTCACCAGCCACTATGAACCATCCGCTGAAGATTTTATGAAAAAATATATTTCAAACGTATCTTATGTGAACGAAGAACACACTAAATTTGATTTTGTCAAAATGCTTGAAGAAAGACTTGATTACGTAAAAACTAGAAAAACATACCCGATTGATCTCAAATCTGCCCATCATGGTTTTTATGAAACATATGACATGAATATTGGCAACATCGAAACATATTTATCAATTCTATCTCTTGTCTTTTATGATGGCTCAGAGCCAGCCTTCAGAAAAGGCAGCGTGTATTTATATCCTGACGACATAAAGAAATTTCAAACCGCAAAACAAAAATGGGAAGAAGATTGTCACAGGGCTGCACAGGACCTTGAACGAGCACAACTCAGAAGAGCCGGCGAAGATGATGATGAGTATTATATGTAAAGGAGAAAAGATAAGATGCAATGCAAATTTGTAATTCTCAGCACACATGACAATTCTGGAAACTTTGATAAATATCCAGTTTTTCATGATGAGGCTGAAGCAATAAAATTTAGAGATAATCAGAATAACACTGGAAAAGAAGTTGTTAGGTACGAAACAATTTTCTCACCAACAAGCATTTCAGATTTCGTAAAGAATTTTGATGACCTTGAGCACGTTTATTCTTATGACTCACATCAACTTCCTTATCACATTCATTTGATAGGCGACAAAACCGGCAAGGAATTTGTTCAAACAATAACTTATTCTGAATCAAAAGATTATTTGGATTGTATTAAAAAACAAATAAACACAATGATATATCTCTATGATGACAAGACTGAAATTCACGACAAAACTTACATTACAGCAGAACACTGGGGTCAACTCAATGCGATTGTTGAACATTTTCAAAGCTTATATGGCGAAACGGGGAAGTGGTTAGATCTCACTCGTCAATATATGGATGAATCAAATAAAAGACACCTCACCATTTATGATCACACGGACTTGATTGATTACATACGCGTAAATAATTCATCACAATCAGCCAGCAAAAATTCAGGAAATGATGAACATTTTGCATAGGAGATAAACATGAAAAAAGTTTTTATGATTATGCGTGGACTTGGTGAATGCACACCATATATCTTCACCGATGAAAAACAAGCGAATACATTTGCAGAATTCAAAAACACAATAGGCAATGGATATTACTTTGTGAAAGAACAAAATTTGTATGATACCATGGCTGATTACAAAGAAGAAGGCTTTGATGATTATTTGAGATCTCTGCAAAATAAAGTGCAATTTTTGCAAGAAAAGCAACTCTATTATATTAGCCTTTTATCTGAAGAAACTCTGCAACACAAAAATGTTCAAATCAGTGCCAAGCAAGCAAAAAAATATATTGAACTTCTTGAAGATTCATCAAGAGTTTGGACAGTGCACGAGGGCGAAGAGTTTGTTGTGACACCAGCAGAAAAAAATAGACTTCATGAAATCATGGATGAAAACAAATCAGAAGTTAAAAAAGCCATTGCAGAAATTGACAAAATTCAGGACACCCGAGCAAAAACAACGAAGTACAGAGAGGAAAATTCAACAATTCTTCCTTTTTGATTCCATAAGGTACAATAAAGGGCAACAAAAAATCTCCACACGTCAATGTGGAGATTTTTTATGTGACACATATTTAATTTAAGATAATTATTTAATTATCCCTAAGTTTCACCTTGTTTGCAGCAGCGCGTCTGATATCGTCAGAAATTGCAGCATAGTGTTTTTTTGTGGTATTGACGTCCTTGTGCCCGAGAACATCTGCAACGATATATATATCCTGGGTTTCGCGGTACAGGGCAGTACCATAAGTACTTCTGAGTTTGTGTGGTGTTATTTTTTTAAGTGGGGCAGTAATCTTTGCATATTTTTTCACCAAATTCTGAACTGCTCTTACAGTTATTCGCTTGTTTTGAAGAGAAACAAAGAGCGCCTGTTCAGTTGGCGGAATTTTTGTGTTCTTTTCACGTTCTTCGAGCCAATCAATGAGAGCATTCTTGACTTCGTCAGAAATATAAAGCACAACTTGATTTCCACCTTTTCTGGTGATTGAAATACCATTCACCGCGAAATCAATATCATCAAGGTTCAAGCCCACACACTCAGACACACGGATTCCAGTGCCAAGCATCAAGGTGAGCATTGCAGTATCCCTGACACTCGTGTGTTTGTGATAACCTTTTGCATTACCTTGTAGATCAAAACCGGTTTCTGCTTCATTCAAAAATTTTCGAACCTCATTGTTTTCAAGCCTGATGATTTCTTTTGTGTGGATTTTGGGTGTTTGAACCTTGCTTGCAACGTCTTTTGTGAGCATATCTTTTTGATAAAAATATTTAAAAAAAGAACGGAGGGTTGAAAGTTTCCTTGCCTTTCCTCGCTCGCCATTGCTTTTTTTGTTGCCCTCAGCGTTTTCATAGTGTGCAACAAAACTCAAAAACCTTTCAATGTGTGAAGTTTTGACTTTTTCAAGGTCTTCGATTTCAAAATCAAAAACGTTCTTCTTGTCAGGAAACAAATTTGTTTCTTCCATCAAAAATTTAAAAAATATTCTGAGGTCATAGGCATAGTTGAGTCTTGTGAGTGGGCTTGTGTTGTTTTCGACACCCACAAAAAAATCATAAATAAAATCAGGCATCTCAGAAATAATTTCTCTGATCCTTTTTGTTGTCTTTTCACTGCGTTCATTGAAATAAGATTGATTACTCATACCTTTATTTTAATGAAATTGAACGCGCATGACAAGCAATTTTGATGTTTTGCGAATAGTTTCTTTGATATTTGCCCGTGTTTTATTGACAAAAACTGAAGAAAGGGGGTATAATCATGTCACACAAAATTATAAAAAGGGGCAAATAACAATATGATCGCACTTGATTTGATTAGAAACAACAAAGAACTCGTCAAAGAAAACATCAAAAAGAAGTTCCAGGACGCGAAACTTCCACTCGTTGACGAGGTATTTGAACTTGACTGCAAACTCCGCCAAGTAAAACAAGACGGAAACGAACTTCGCGGAATGAGAAACTCACTTTCTGCTGAAATCGGTGGTCTCATGAAAGAAAAACGCATTGAAGAAGCGAACGAAAAGCGTGCAAAAGTTCAAGAAATCAACACAAAAATTGCTGAATCTGAAGCAGAGGAAGCAAGACTTGAGTCGGAAATCAAAACAAGAATGATGGTCATTCCAAATATAATCGACGACAGCGTTCCAATCGGAAAAGACGACTCTGAAAATGTTGAGAATGAAAAATTCGGTGATCCAATCGTTCCTGAATTTGAAGTTCCATACCACGCAGACATTTTGGCATCAATCAATGGCCTTGACAAAGATTCTGCAGGAAGAACGAGCGGAAACGGATTCTATTATCTCATGGGTGATGCTGCAAGAATTGAAACAGCACTCATCAATTACGCACGTGATTACATGATTGAACAAGGTTTTGTGTACTGCATTCCACCTTTCATGATCAGAAGCGACGTTGTAACTGGTGTCATGAGTTTTGCTGAAATGGAAGCAATGATGTACAAAATCGAGGGTGAGGATTTGTATTTGATCGGAACCAGTGAACACAGTATGATCGGAAAATTCAAAGGTCAAATCGTGAGAGAAGACGAACTTCCAATCAAGATGACATCATACTCTCCATGTTTCAGAAAAGAAGTGGGGGCACATGGCATTGAAGAAAGGGGAATTTACCGCGTTCACCAATTCGAAAAACAAGAGATGATCGTAATCTGCAGACCAGAAGATAGCATGGAATGGTTCGACAAAATGTGGAAATTCACCGTTGACATCTTCAGAAATCTCGAAATTCCGGTTCGAAACCTCGAATGTTGCTCTGGCGACCTTGCAGATCTCAAAGTGAAGTCTTGTGACATCGAAGCATGGTCACCAAGACAAAAGAAGTATTTTGAAGTTGGTTCATGCTCAACACTTGGCGATGCGCAAGCAAGAAGACTTGGCATCAGAATCAAAACACCAACAGGCAACATTTTTGCACACACTTTGAACAACACTGTACTTGCATCTCCAAGAGCACTCATCGCTTTCCTCGAAAACCATGTTCAGGCCGATGGATCAATCACAATTCCAAAAGCACTCAGACCTTATGTCGGAGGAAAAGAAGTTATCTATCCAACAAAGAAGTAGAAAAATCAAAAAGCAGTTACAGGTAATCTGGACTGCTTTTTTCATGAACGCACACTCATATTCCTTGACGTTTTTCGCAATTTGTGGTATACTATATACAATGAAATTATGGGGGATTTACTCAAATGTTCAAATTATCTTTTGAAAATTTTCAGGATTTTGTGGGAGAGGCATATGATGGAAACATCAATCAAATGCTTTATAGAATTGAACTTCAAAAATTATATAAATTCTTGCAAGAAAATGACTATGAAATTTATCTTGCACAAAACAAACTCAAAGATTTTGGTTTTGCGTTCAAGGAAGCCGGGAATGATGAAATCTTGGGCACATTTTATTTGAAGCCAGACAGATTTGTTTTCTTCCATGGATCAGAAGAAAATAATCACGAAAAAATCATGGTACAAACGCTTCCAAACGGCAATTTTGAGAGAAAATATGAATACATAACACCAATCACAAGCGCAGATTTTACAGCAAAACACGCTGATCTTGCGAAAAATATTGATGAAGAAACAAATCTCTCACACGCTGTCAAGTCACACGAAGTACACAACAGATTCGGAATTGTTGTTTATCAAAAGGCACAGGACGTGATCATGAACGAAGACACCTCTGAAACACTTTGGGGCAAGAATATCACCAGTGTTGTCGATGATTCACATTTGAATGCAACAATCAAAGATGACGTTTGTGGAATGATCAAGCAAGAAGATATCGTTTCTGGCAAAACAAATTATTTTGTGAGAGAAAACCGCGAATATATGACAAAACCAGCAGAAAAAATGAGTTCAACGGAACCATGCATCAATTCAACAATCGACATCACAAATGGTATACTTGAAATTTCAACACCAAACAATGACAAACACACGGCGTCATATGCTGAAAAACAAATCAAAAACGCAGAAATTATGCATGGGGCATCACTTCAATCTGAATAATAAAACAAGTAATAATAGGGCAGTATCAATATGTAAAATTAGAGTATTATGTCAGACAACCAGATCGGTTGTCTGATTTTTTTGTGGCAAAAACATAAAAAACAAAACATAATCCTCAAAAAAAATGACATTATGATAATTGTTA
>JAZRDJ010000086.1:0-2865 GCA_045660245.1 Clostridia bacterium
GCTCTTGCAAGGCTTGCAAATCCTGAAGGGTCGCTTTTGGACATTCAAGCGATTTTGGCAACAAAAATCACCAAAGGGGCAATCAGTCAACGTTTCAAAAAAATACTTGAGATAAGCAAAGAATTACAGGAGTAAAAAATGGCGGAAGAAATCAAAACAGCAGAAGCAGAACAGAATCAAGAAAAACCTTTTGTGCATTTGCATGTGCACACTGAGTACAGTTTGCTCGATGGGGCAGCCAGAATCAAAAAGGTTGTCAAAATGGCGAAAAAGCACAACATGCCAGCACTTGCGATCACTGATCATGGAAACATGTATGGTTCGGTTGCGTTTTTTGACGAGTGTGAAAAAGAGGGCATTAAGGCAATTTTTGGTTGTGAGTTTTATGTTGCTGATGATTTGAATGTTAAGCAGGGTAAACAAAAATTAGAGCACCTCATTTTGCTTGCAAAAGACGAGACTGGGTACAAGAATTTGTCGCTTTTGAACACCATTGCGTATCGTGAAGGCTTCTACTACAAGCCAAGAATTGACTATCCAACTCTTGAAAAACATTCAGAAGGGTTGGTGTGTCTTTCTGCCTGCGTTGCTGGAACAATTCCTCAACTCATTTTGAATGGGCAAAGAGAAAAGGCGAGTGAAATGGTTCTCTGGTTCAAAAAAGTGTTTGGTGAAGATTTTTACATTGAAATTCAAAACCATGAACTGGCTGACGAACTCACGGTTCTCCCAGTGTTGCGTGAACTTGCAAAAGAGCACGGGGTGAAGACTGTTGCAACAAACGACGTTCACTATATCTACAAAGAAGATGCAGAAACTCAAGATGTTTTGATGTGTGTGCAAATGGGAAAGACCATTGATGATCCTGACAGATTCAAGATGGAAACTGATCAATTGTATTTCAAGAGTCGTGACGAGATGCTCAAAGCGCTCCCAGAAGATGAGGACGCTCTTGACACCACGCTTGAGATTGCTGACAAGTGTAACTACAAACTTGTTTATGGACACTATATGTATCCAAAATATGAACCTGTGACCGGTCAATCGCCTGAGGATTATTTCAGGGATTTGATTGAAGAAGGCCTCAAGAAAAAGTACAAGGAAGAAACTCCTGAAATCAGAGAAAGAATTGAGTATGAAGTTGGGGTTATTTCAAGGCTTGGATATGTTGAATATTATTTGATCGTTTGGGACTATATCAATGCTGCGCGTGAGCGTGGTATTTCGGTTGGGCCTGGACGTGGTTCGGGTGTTGGTTCGATTGTTGCGTATTTGATTGGTATCACGGACGTTGACCCAATCAGGTATGGGCTCTTCTTTGAGCGTTTTTTGAACCCTGAGCGTGTGTCTGCGCCTGACTTTGACGTCGACTTTGAAGACTGCAGAAGACACGAGGTTTTTGAATATGTAAAAGAAAAATACGGAACTGAAAAGATCTGCAAAATCATCACTTTTGGTACAATGGCGGCGAAGAACGCGATTAAGGACGTTGGGCGTGTGTTCAGAGTACCTTATAACGAAATGGACAAGGTCACAAAGGCAATGCCAAACAATGTGAAGCGTCCAGTCATTGAAAAGGTGTTTGGACTCAATCGCAAGCCGGGTGATCCTGACCTCAGTGTGCCTGAACTTGTGGAGATGTACAACACAAACCCAAATGTCAAGAGGGTTGTTGACATTGCGTATAAACTTGAAGATGCACCAAGGCAAACTGGTATCCATGCGTGTGGTGTAATCATTGGTGGAGATGTCCTCGACAAACACATTCCTCTCGCCAAAAACGGCCACATCATGACCAGTCAATATGTCCGTGGTGAACTCGACCATTTGGGACTCCTCAAGATGGACTTTTTGGGGCTTCGAAACTTGTCCGATATCAAGCAAACCATTGAACTTGTAAAGCAAAATCATGGTGTGGAAATTGATTTTTCAAAGATGGAATATGATGATCCTGAAGTTTACAAAATGATTTCTGAAGGAAGCACTCATGCGGTGTTCCAACTTGAATCTGGTGGGTTTCAAAAGTTCATGCGTGAACTTCAGCCAACCTGTCTTGAAGATATTATCGCGGGTGTGTCAATGTACAGACCTGGACCAATGGACTCAATTCCTCAATTCGTGAAAAACAAGCACAATCCAGAAGGTATCACATATGTAAGTCCGCTCCTTGAGCCAGTTCTCAACGTGACTTATGGCTGTATTGTATACCAAGAGCAGGTTATGAAAATTGTACAGGTGCTCGCGGGATACACTCTTGGACGTGCGGACTCTGTTCGTAAGTACATGGGTAAAAAGAAACTTGATGATCTGAAGAAAGAGCGACAAGTATTCCTTTATGGTTGTCCAGCGGACGGCAAAAAGCCAGCAGTTGATGGCTGTGTTACGCGTGGTCTTGATGAGGCTGTTGCGAATAAACTTTGGGACGAAATGGAAAAATTTGGTTCTTATGCGTTCAACAAGTCGCATGCTGCGGCTTATGCTCATGTGTCATACCAGACGGCATATCTCAAGTGTCACTATGAGCCTGAGTTTTTGACAGCGGTTTTGAATAACAGAATTTCAATCACGGACGAAGTAATCAACTATGTTTCTCACGCCCGTGACAGAGGTATTGAAGTTTTGCCTCCTGATATCAACAAGAGCAATACGTTCTTCCAAGTAAAAGACGGGAAGATTAGGTTTGGTTTTTGTGCGATACGTGGTCTTGGTGAATCGATCTGCAATCAGATTGTTGAAGAGCGAAACAAGAATGGCGATTTCAAAGATCTTGCGGATTTCTTGACTCGTACGGTTGAGTTTGGTGTCAACAAGAGAGTGCTTGAAGGAATGATTTTTTCTGGTGCATTTGATTGCTTTGGCAAAGCA
>JAZRDJ010000087.1:0-3803 GCA_045660245.1 Clostridia bacterium
CCCACTACTCACCCCAAAACTTCATAAAAAACGATGGGGTATAGCCAAGCGGTAAGGCATCAGA
The DNA here is from genome assembly GCA_045660245.1 of Clostridia bacterium. Lineage (GTDB taxonomy): Bacteria > Bacillota > Clostridia > Christensenellales > UBA1242 > RGIG3872. The sequence continues at coordinate 65 of JAZRDJ010000087.1, forward strand.
CTTTGACTCTGACATTCGTTGGTTCGAATCCAGCTACCCCAGCCAAACAACCCTTTTATTGGGGTGTCGCCAAGTGGTAAGGCATGGGATTCTGACTCCCACATTCGAGGGTTCAAATCCTTCCACCCCAGCCAAATCGAATTTCTGAAAAGAGAATAATGGTTCACTAGCTCAGTCGGTAGAGCACTTGACTTTTAATCAAGGGGTCCCGGGTTCGAATCCCGGGTGAGCCACCAAAGAACCGCGAGAGATTGCGGTTTTTTAATTCCCCAAAATATGCGGTTGTGGTGAAATGGCAGACACGCTAGACTTAGGATCTAGTGCCGCGAGGCGTGGGGGTTCAAGTCCCTTCAACCGCACCAAAATAAAAGAGGCTGGAAATGTTCCAGTCTCTTTTGTTATTTTGAGATCAATATTGAAATAAGAGAATGTATGTGATATAATAAGCCAGTAGTTTGGAGTAAATTATATGAGTGGCAATATTTTTAAAAGGCAAAAGCGTTTGAATTTTTTGAAAAAAGTTGGGTTTTTGATCAGATATAACGACTTGGAACTTTATCACGGAAGATCATCTTTTGCTGAAGAGGACTGGTGTGTGCGAACAGATGTTGACAATTCACATTCAGCAAATGCAAACAACATCATGAGTGTTCCGTGCTTGTGTGTTGCTTCGTATTGTGTTGCAGAGAGTTATGCACGTGGAACAAGTTTGGATGGGCGTGCTGGAACCATGAAAATACATGAAATTGTTTCAATTGATGACGAATCATTGATTATAAATCAAAAGTTTAATCCAAACAAACTCACTGAGGCAGAATCGATCAAGTTTTTTCAAGCCATAAAAGGAGTGACTAGTGGTGTGCTCAAAAATTTGTTTGCACAAAGCGAAGATGCGTTGTGGATCATAAGCAAATTAAGAGAAATTTCACGAGAATTCCACTTGATCGAAGAGTCAAAAGAAAAAGAAATTTTTCAAATGTTTTGCAAGGAAAATCCGACACTTTGTATGGAAACTGCCCAACAGGTTGTTGGAGCGATCAATACGCAGTTATATTTTCAATATTTCCCAGTCATGATGGCGTCAAATCATGTTTTTGATGACAAAGATCATCAAAAATTTATGAATGCTGGTGGTGGGAGATTTAGGCTTAATCAAGATTATTTAAGGTGTTTGTTTGACAAAAACAATATTATTGCAATTGAGAAGAAAAAATTTTCGGGATCAAGTGATCATATTGTTTATGTTTTCAACTTGTCAAAAGTTCAGGATGCTGAGAAATTGCAAGATTTTCAAAAATAATTAAGGAGGCACTTATGTTAGTCTATAGATATACCACAGAAGAAGAATTAAAATATATAATTAAAGGCGACACACGTTATCTTGGAGATTATAATGATGAAATAACCATGTGGTCTTCACACAACACGCATAGGTATAAGTATGGGCATAGATATTTGCATTTTTTCAAGGATAGAACATCTATTGAATATTTGAAACTCGTGAGAAAAAGACAAAGTAAAAGAAAAATGTTCATTTGCTCATTTGATATTCCCAAATCAATCCTTAGGCAGTATAAGGGGAAAGGATACTATAGTTCTGGAACAAGTGGTTATGATCAACTGCATGTTAAACTTACGGAATATGCTGTTGATGTTGATGATTTCTGGTGTTCTTGGCTGGTTGATGTGGAAAAGGATAATACAAATATTATAAATGAAGAATCTGAAAGACAATAAAAAACTCGCGTATTTTTAAGGTTAACGCGAGTTTTTTATTTTCTTTATTACAATGTTTTGAAAATGGCGAGTTCTCTTTCTGCTGCTTCTGGTGAATCAGATGCATGAATGACATTTTGTGTCATTTGGTGCGTTTCGCCGAGCATAACAGGAACTTCATATCTGATGGTTCCTTTTGCTGGGAGAATTTGATTGCCAGTTTCTTTGTCGATTTTGATTGTTGACCCAACGGCTTCACGAATTTTGGTGATTGCGTTTTCTCCAACAACTTCCATTCCATAAATTTTGTCAGAAGTGATATACTCTTCAAGTTCTTTGTAGAATGGTTTTGCGTTTTCATAACTTCCTCTGAAGTGTTCAGCATAGTGATCTTGAGCCTTTTCTGTTGAATAATATTTGAAGTCGCCAGACACAACAGTGAGGCCGATTTCTTGAAGTCTATTTTTGACATAATCAATAACTTCTGGGTTGTTTGCAAATCCTGGTTTTATCATTACATAACTTTTTTCCATAATTGAATCTCCTTTGATAATATTAACATAATAACACAGTGTGAGCAAAACAGCAAAATTTATATAATTATCATTATTAATTTGACAGATATATACAAAAATTCTTATAATGTAGTTACTATATGGTAGGAGAATGCTTATGAGAGATTTTTTCTTGTGGTTGTTTAGTGAGAACAATTCAAACATGCAAATTACATTATTTTCATTTTGGCACATTTTTTATTTGGTGCTCATTTTTGGCACAGCAATAATGCTTTCATGTTTGCTCAAAAACAAAAGTCAAAAAGCAAAGGATAGAGCAATCAAGATTTTTGCATATTTGACCGTTGGATTCTATGTCGCTGACTTTTTCATCATGCCACTATCTGACAGTTACAATGGTATCAGTGCATGGAAGTTGCCATTCAATATTTGCACAATCATGGCGGTGTTCGTTCCATTCGTTCAATTCAACAAAAAGTTTGCACCGATCAAAGGTGTTGTAACAATGCTCAGCATTGCTTCATCACTTATGTGGATGTGTTATCCAGGAACAGCGCTTGGTGGTCAACCACCATTTTCATATATCATTTTTCAAACATTCATGTATCACGGATTCTTGTTCTGTTGGGGTTTTTTGACGGCAACCATTGGAGATGTGAAGTTGAGCATCAAAAATTGTTGGAAAGATCTCCTTGGCATACTTGCAATTCTGGTGTGGGCAGCGTTCGGTAATGCTGTTTATCAATCTTATGACTGGTTTTTCATCACTGGAGCAACATTCCCATTCTTTCCAAAATGGTTGATGCCAATTATTGTTGTTGCAAGCGTATTTGGTGTTTGCATGGTGATTTATGGAATCACATATGCAGTTCGAGCAATAGCAAAGAAGATATCTCAGAAAAAGCAAAACAACATCGCACATGATGAAACACCAGAGCAAAAAACTGAATAACTACAATAATTTCAAAATTTTCTTTAAAAAACCAGCAAAAAATCTTGCTGGTTTTTTTTTGATTGTTATTTTGTTCTTGACGAGATTGCAATAAAGTTGTAAAATATGTTTGTTGTTTTGAGGTTGTGAAAATTGAAGCAATAACGAGAATAAAGCGACAGCGTAAATAAAAAATAATGATATGCAGATATGGCGGAATTGGCAGACGCGCATGGTTCAGGTCCATGTGGGGTAACTCCCGTGCAGGTTCGACTCCTGTTATCTGCACCAAAATAAGCCCCAAAGCGAATGCTTGGGGATTTTTTAAATTTATGAGGTGATTTTACTTATGTATAAACTCGACATAACTAATGGTGGGAATGTCCAGATTCAAGATGATGAGGGGAATGTCCTTGAATTCACTATTTGGGCAAATATTTATTCGTATGATTTTAACAAAAGGTATATGATACTTATTCCGAGTTATCAACTACAAAAGAATTGCAAGGATAAGTGGGCAGATTTGAAAGCATTAAGATGCACCGAAGTTCAACGAATTGATGAAGAAAACTTTGAG
>JAZRDJ010000088.1:0-1831 GCA_045660245.1 Clostridia bacterium
AAGACTGGTGATATTGAAAGGTGGGCTTGGTGGAAAAGGCAATGCAAGGTTCAAGTCTTCGCGTCTTCAAGCACCTGCTTTTTCAATGACTGGTCAAAAGACCATTGAGCGAAGTGTGTGGCTTGAACTCAAGACGATTGCGGACGTTGGGCTTGTGGGTTTCCCAAATGTTGGGAAAAGTACCATGCTTTCAATGCTCACAAATGCAAGGCCAAAAATCGCGAACTATCATTTCACAACGCTTTCACCAAACCTTGGGGTTGTGAAAATGCATGACAAGTCGTTTGTGATTGCTGACATTCCTGGACTCATCGAAGGTGCGAGCGAAGGGGAAGGCCTCGGGCATTATTTCCTCCGTCACATTGAAAGAACAAGGTGTTTGGTGCATGTGATTGACGTGTCTGGAAGCGAAGACAGAGATCCATACAATGACTACAAGATCATCATGAGTGAACTCAAAAAATATGGTGAGTCAGTGTCATCTCTCCCTCAAGTTGTGGCACTCAATAAGTGTGATCTTGCAACACCTGAACAAATCAAGGCCGTGAAGTCAAAGATCAAGAGGCTCAAAAACGCACCAGAAATTTTTGAGATTTCTGCAGTGTCAAATCAAGGGCTCGAAGCGCTCATTGCTCATGTGTCAAGCATGCTTGATCAAATCCCAAAGAAAGGCAGAACTGATGAAGAAGTGTTTGTGTTCACCGATCCTGACAAAAACAGATATGAAATCATCAATCATTCTTGTGGGCTATTTGAGGTCGTTGGTGGATATATTGACGAACTCATTCGTGGAATTGTGGTTTCTGACCCAACGTCATTTGCTTATTTCCAGAAAACAATCAAGGAAAAGGGCATCATCAAGAACATTTTGAAGCAGGCTGAAGAAGACAAGACTGTTCCGATTCGTGAAGATGGAAGCAAGGATATAACAATAAGGATAGGTGGACTTGATTTCGACTATGTTGAATAACGGCGGATTTTTCGCAAATCTCCGTCAGAACGCATCGAATTTGTGAGACAGGGTGAAACGGAAAGTTCAGCCCGTGCGCAAATTTTCGGTTCCTCGGCATCGCACAAAAACTATGCCCTTTATTTGAGGTATATTTGAGTGAAGTATGAAAAATATTTTGTACAAAAAGGAGAGTGTTTGTGGCAGGAAAGGAAAAAGTTTATCTTTTGCAGGAATTTTTGAGCAAATGGTCTGATGATGATATATTTTATATGGACCAAGAGGTCTTGCAGTCGAAGATTTATGCTGAACTTGAAAGAAATCACATGAAGTTTTTTAAGAATGATTCAAACACTTTCGTTGAGGCTCGTGCAGACATTTTGGACTGCTCGCAAAGGCTTGCGATTATTTTGAAGAATTTTCAAGATTTTGTGCCCAGAGAACCATCGTTTTGGAAGAATGAAAGCGAGTTTGTTTGTCTTGCTGGCAAAGCAAAGTTTTATGCCGAGGACGTCACAGATGAACCCATTGTTTCTCTGTTTGTTAAAATCAATCAAGAGTACAAGGTTAAATTCAGGCGTGAAATTATGTACGCTTTGAAATCTGGCAGGCTTTATGTCAAGTGTCACAAGGTTATGCAGGACAAAAACGATGCAAACAGAAAAGAAATTGGTTCAGTCGTCAAGGTGTTTGCAAAGTCTGGGGATCTGGTGAGATTTCTTGAAAAAGGAAGGACTCATGAGTCTGTGTTTGAAAATGATCTTGAAAATGTTTTTGATCTTTCGAGGTTTGATTCTTCTCACCCACAAAGAGTGGACAGTGTGACTGGCGCAAAGCAAGATAATGCTCATCAAAACTTTTTGGAAAGTTCATTCAAAGAGC
>JAZRDJ010000089.1:0-13075 GCA_045660245.1 Clostridia bacterium
AACATATTCCAAGTTGAACTCGAGAATGTTTTGTTTGATGGAATTGCAGTATATATTTCAGTGTTTGGTTTTGCATTATAAAAAGTTGTCGCAGACAACGTCATATCCTTGTTGTATCCAACATACACTTTCAAATTTTCTGCGCCATAAGCAACAATTTGCCTACCATAAGAGGTAACTGAATTTGGAAATTCCAAGACTCTGAGTTTCTGACAATTTTCAAATGCAAAGTTTCCAATGTTTGTCAGACCTTCTGAAAATTCAACACGAGAAAGTTGTTCACAATCTCTGAACGCCCCAGCCCTTATATTCAAAATACTTGATGGAATATTCACCATCTTTATTTCTGTATTTTCAAATCCACTAATTTTTATTGCTTTTACACTTTCACCATCGAAAGTTTCTGGAATGTCAACAACATAATCAACACTGACTCTTGGGTATTGCGTATAAACCGCGAGCCCACCATCTGCATCTGACTCATACATGAGTGATTTTTGCAAATTGGTGAACACATAATAATCATTGCCAGTTGTTGCATAAACCATGTTTTCATCAACAACCACAAAATCATCAAAATTGTCCAAATTACTCATCCGAATCAACGCATTGTGCGAATCAACAAAGTGCGAAAACATCATTTCAGTTGATGATGAAACTTCATATGTTGATGCACTTGGAGATGAAATATTTATATCAACAGATGCCTGACAAAATTGAATATTTATTGGCTGTGTTGGTGCAAATGTATTTGACGCACTAACAATCGGATACATTTCTTCAACAAGCGTAATCTTTGTCACAATCAAGTTGTATGAACATTCTTCAGTTGCACCAAGAGCAACAGATCCATCGATAGTTGGTGATCCAGAAAATTCAAGTTTGTTTCCAGTGACAATGCTTGATCCAATTGTCGCTACGTTTTCAATAATTTTTGTGTTTCCACTAATCTTCAAATTGTTTTTTGAATAGTCATAAATATATTCATCACTACCCAGCAGATCACTGACATCAACAACAAATCCACCATAACTGGCGATTCCACCACCTTTGTTGCCAACATTTTTGGAAATTGTACCACCCGAAATTTCAACAATACCAGTGCTCACGATTCCACCACCAAATTGCGCTTGAAGCGTGGTTCCGTCACCAAGTATTGAACCTGCTGTCATTGAGAATGATGAATCTTCATCAACAAAAACATTTCCCCCGCAACTGTTTGAAGCGCTTGGCCTTGCAATATTGTTTTTGATTGTTCCACCACTGACCACAGCATCTGACTCACAAAGATAAATTCCACCACCCCATGGTCTGGTGATACTTCCATTTTCACGAATTTTGTTCAAGTCAATGGTTCCACCAGTAATGTAAAGTGTGCTTTTTCTTGCAAAAATTCCACCGCCACGACCATCACCGCTCGTTGTTATGCCTGATTCATAGAATGTTTCATTATCTCGAACATAAGTCGAACCAGAGATTGTGAGTGTTGTTCCCTGCAGATAGATTCCTCCGCCATCACCAGTTGCAGAGTTTAACTCAAAAGAACCTGCAGAAATTTTGTTTGTCCAACCAGTTGGATTGCCAATGTGCAAGTACACTGCACCACCAAGACTTCCGGTGTTGTTTGAGAAATGTCCACCAGACACCACAAATTTTGTATCTCCAAAAACCGCAATGCCTCCACCTTGATTGGTTGACGTATTGTGTGAAATTGTTCCGCTTTTGATGTTCACACTTGATGATGACCTCATGCAAATGGCACCACCAATATTTGCGGTGTTTCCTGAAATTCGTGCATTAGACAACTCAAGTGTTCCATCTTCGCTGATATAAATAGCCCCACCATCAGCAGATGCATCATTATTTAAAATTTCACCATCGGTCACCAACAAATCTGCATTATCAAGCACACACAGAGCCCCGCCACTTGATGCGGTATTCCACGAAATCTCTCCACCAAACACACGAATGTCTGTTGATCCCCAAACTGCAATGCCTCCACCTTGCTTGGTTGACGTATTGTTTGAAATTGTTCCGCTATTGATTTCGAGATTATATACTTTTCTTGTACAAATCCCGCCACCTACATCTGCGGTGTTTCCTGTGATTTCAGCATTAGATATCTCAAGATTTCCATCTGCTCCAACATAAATGCCTCCACCTTCTTCAGACACCGTGTTATTTGCAAATTTCCCAGCAGTTACTGTCACATCTGTCCCATTGAGCGCACACACAGCACCGCCCCATGATGCAGTGTTTCCTGAAAAATTACCACCACTAATGATCAAATCTCCACTTGAAGTGAGATACACAGCCCCACCATCAACTTCAACATCATTGTATATAATTTGCCCACCCTTGATCGTTGTAGTTCCTGAAGTTTTGCAATAAACACCACCGCCACAATTGGCTTCATTGCCTGAAATCTCACCGCCGTTCATGACAAATCTTCCGTGTGTGCCGACATAAACCGCACCACCATAATATCCAGTGTTTCCAGTAATCACTGCTCCACTGTTAATTGTCACCAAAGGGTTTCGAACAACGCCATTGTCTTTTACTTTTGAATCGACACCAGAAACATAAATTGCTCCACCATAATCTCCTACACAAGAAGATATTGTTGCACTATTTACCGTGAGCCTTGAACTCAAAGAAACACTTATTGCTCCATCATTTGACCCACCACCATGTCCAGAAATAACTGTACCATTTGAAAGATTCATATCTGAACCTTGAATCTCAATGGCTCGACCAATTGAATTACCTGTGTTTGAAATTGTTGTATTGTTGAGTGTTGCATCCATGTATTGCATATAAATCACGCTGGCTGACGCATTTTTTGTATTGTTTTCATCAATGCTGCAATTTGTAATGTTATATTTCGCAAAAGCCGATGAAACACCACGCACACGAATGGCATAACCCACAGTCTTGCTTGAAGATGAAAGTGAACAGTTTGTTATTGTCACATTTGTCAATGACTGTGGATTATTTGATCTGATATAATCGGTATAAATCCCACCACCTGTCAAATTTGCAGAACAGTTCGTAATGGTTACATTTTCAAGGGTCATGGTTGTCTTGTTTGAAATCGCTCCACCACAAACCGCTGAACAATTTGAAATGGTGATATTATTATCACTTGTACCTTGCAAGGTGAGAGCATTTGCATCAGATGTGAAAATCGCTCCACCAGTTCCAAGTGTCTGTCCGTATTCACTCTTTGAGATTGACGAATCTGTAATTCCCGCTGAACAATTGTCAATAACTGTTCCAGCAGGAAGCGACAATTTTCCAATGTTGTATATCGCTCCACCTGCACCATTTGTTGATGTACAATCTGAAATTGAAAGATGCTTTGAATCCGAATCATTGATGGCATTGATTGTTCCCTTGTTGCATATCGCTCCACCATATGTCGCACTGCAATTTTCAATCGTCACATCTCCAAGATTGAGAGTGCCATTGGCAGCAACCAAAATTGCACCACCATCATTAATTGTGTTACAATTTCGAAACACGCAATCGTCAAGAGTAAGTGTTCCTCCAGCATTAACAAGTATTGCTGAATCTTCCGCTCCTTCAAACACACAATTCACCATAGTAATATTTTGATTCGAGCTGACGGCCAAAGCAACTGAAGTTCCTGAAAAAACATTCCCCTCAATCAAAATTTCTTGAACGGAGTCAGAAGATTCTGTGGATGGAACAAAAAAATCAGGAATTGTATTTTCCACTTTGTCAAAATTATAAACACCAAAAAATGTTGCCATCATACAAATAATTGCAACAATCATCGGAATAAAAATCAAACACAGCCTTGTTTTTTTCATTCTATCCATAGGAACTCTCCCCTGAGTTAGTTTGCCACACAAATGATCTCTTTATCTCAATTGAGTGACATTATGTTATATAAATAATAACACGCGCGCGAGAACAAATACAAACAAATATAGAAAATTTTTTATTTTTTTGATGATACTTTGGAAAAAAATATATTAAATTTTAATAAATTTTACCATTTAGAATCATATTTGTAATAAAAAACATGTTACAAATATGCATAAAATTTGCAATAAAAAATGAGTCAAAATAATGATTTAAATCGACCCATTTTCTCAATTACGATTATTTTATTTCCCCGATGTCACAACAACATCAACGCCAAGCCCCAAAACATTTTGAATGGCAATCTCACCATGTTTGGGATTGTCCAAAACAATTCTCCCAATTTCATCAACAACTGCTTGCACTTTTTCTTTTGGAACTGGAGCACTGGTTTTGACAGACACAAAACCAGTCTTTGTCTTTGCAACTGTTGTCACCATTCGCTCAGGAGAAACAACCTCTTGTCTTCCATATCTTTCACCACGAATACAACTGTTTCCAGCAACCACAATATCATTACCCTTTTTCGTTACTTCCAACGCGCACCCAACTGGACACATTATGCAAGTAAGTTTCATTAATTCTCCACCTCCAACAACAAATCTGCTTTGATCTTTGATCGATCAACCTCTAGCGTCAACATTTCCCCAGGAAGCCCAGCCATCACAAACTTTTTTGTAACAACTTCACCATTTGAAACAACCTTTATCCACTTTTTCACAAAGTTTGAACGAATTCTGAAACGGAGTTTTATAGTGCCTGTTCCAGAATGGACAAAACTTGGATTCACATACGCAATATTATTTCCAGCAACCACTCCAAACTTCTTGCCTTTTTTGAGATTGTGAAAAGCAAATTCCGCAGCATTTGCCCCCGCTTCCATTGACTCAAGGGTTACATTGTCCACAAGATCGTGAACATGCAAAAAGTTTCCACAAGCAAAAATTCCATTTTTTGTGGTTTCCATGTAATCATCAACAACTGGACCATTTGTTCTTTGGTGAATTTCTGCAAAATCAACAAGATCAGTTTCCGGAACCAGTCCAACCGACAAAATCACGGTGTCACACTTGACAAATTTCCTTTCGCCAACAAAATTATACTTGTCGTCAACGGCAGAAACATAGACTCCTTTGACTCTATCTTTCCCCACAACTTCAACGATTGTTGTCTGCATCAAAAGTGGAATTTTGAAATCATCCAAACATTGAACAATGTTTCTCTTGAGTCCACTTGTGGTTTTGTTGATTTCAAGCACGGCCTTTACTCGAGCGCCCTCGAGAGTTAGACGTCTTGCCATAATCAGCCCAATATCTCCAGATCCCAAAATCACAATGTTTTTGCCAGGGAGTTTCCCTTGAATATTTGTCATTTTCTGTGCTTGACCAGCAGTCAAAACACCCGCTGGCCTTGATCCTTGGAGCAAAATGTTCGCAGCCGTCCGCTCTCTCGCCCCCATCGAAAGCACAATTGCCTTTGCCTTGATTTCAAACAAACCATGCTCGTTCATGACAGAAATTGTTTTCCCTTGAATTTTTGACACAAAAGTTGAAGTCATGACAGAAATGTTTTTTTGCTTACCCACAAGATCCACAAACTTTCGTGCATACTCAGGACCTGTGAGTTCTTCTTTGAAGTACGCAAGCCCAAAACCATTGTGAATACATTGCATCAAGATTCCGCCGAGCCTGTCATTTCGCTCAATGATGAGAGTTTTTGCGCCTTTTTTTGCAGACTCAATCGCCGCTGCCATGCCGGCAGGCCCACCACCAACAACAACGACATCAAACATGAGTTCCATCATTTCTTCACCTCGCCAACAATAATATTTGATCCGATGTTTTCTTTCACAACACTTTCAATCGCTATTTTGTTTTCTTTTGCGATTGTTTCAATAACTTTTGACAAACAGAAACCGCCCTGACATCTTCCCATGCCAGTTCTTGTTCTGCGCTTGATTCCGTCCACACTAAAGACTTTGAGCGGTCTCTTGAGCGCATCTTCAATTTCCCCCTCACTCACACCTTCACATTTGCAGACAATTTTTCCATACTTTGGATTTGTTTTGATCATTTCCGCTTGCTTTGATTTTGAAAGATTCATCATCTGAAAATAAGGCACGATTTTCTTTGCTTGCGGAATTTTTGTTGAAATCCCCAAGATATTCAAAACCTCAAGAGCAATCGCTGGTGCAGACGAAAGCCCTGGCGAACAAATACCAGCAATATTAACAACATTTGGCACAAGTTTGCTCTTTTCAATCACAAAGTCGTCACCAACAATTGATCTGATACCTGCAAAAATGCGAATTGTCTTTTTGAGATTGATTGATGGCACAAGTTGTTTTGAATTTTCGCCAACAAAAGCCAACCCCCTTGCTGTGGTTTTTGTGTCATCATCAGAAATTTCACTGTTTGGACCAACAAGAATATTTCCATCAATAGTTGGCGTCACGAGAACACCTTTCCCTGCCTTTGTTGGCAAAGGGAAAATGGTTGATGGAACCAAATTCTTTTCAGTCGAATCCAAGACATAATATTCTCCACGCCTGAAAGTCATCGGATAAATTTCTGTTCCGATCAAGTTCGCAATTTCATTGTATCCTGATCCCGATGCGTTCACAATCCACTTTGCATGAATTTCGTCAACTTCATTGCTAATCGTGAAAATTTCACCGCGCTTTCTGATCTTCTTTGGTTCAAAAGCCAAAAAAACTCTCCCACCATTGACGATTCCTTCTTCTGCAAGACAGATAGTGAACATATATGGACTGATGACATACGCATCTTCCGCAAAAAGCCCATGTGAAATATTCTCATTGATCATCGGCAGTTTTGCATGAAGTTCGGCTTTCTCCAAAAACTGCAAATTCTTGACACCATTTTGTTCACCACGCATCAAGAGTTCATGAATTTTTGCCTCATCGTTGCCAACAACAAACGCCCCTGTTTTTTTAATATTGAGCCCAAGCCTTTTGGCTTCTACCGGATACATTTTATTCCCCAAAACATTAAGTTTTGCTTTGTTTGTACCAGGCACCGCATCAAATCCAGCGTGCACAAGACCACTGTTTGCCTTGCTCGCTCCAGTCGCCACATCGAGCGCCTTGTCAATCATGCAAACAGACGCTCCTGACCTTGCGAGCGCACTAAAAATCGAAGAGCCGACAATTCCAGCCCCAATGATCGCATAATCATAATAATTTTGTTTAATCTTTTCCATCATAAATAAGTATATGTTTTTGAAAATTTTGTGTCAATCAAATAATCGTCAAATTCGTTTCTTTTTTAATCAACGTTGTGCTATACTGAAAAAAATAAAAAGAGCAAGGGGATTTTTGTATGAAAAGATATATCATTGGTTTGGACGCTGGAACCACAAGCGTGAGAAGCGTTGTTTATGACACAAAAACAAACAGGATTGTTGCACTGAAACGTGCAAAGATCAGACAATATTACCCACAAAAAGGCTGGGTTGAACAAGACGCAGAAGAAATCTTTTTCATGCTCAAAAACACACTGGAAGACGTCATTGCCGAAATGGACGTTCCCCTTTCACAGTACATCGGTGTGGGACTCACAAACCAGCGTGAAACCATCGTTGCTTTCAACAGAGAATCCGGCAAGACCTCACACAAAGCAATCGTGTGGCAAGACCACAGAACAAACGACTTTATTGAATCTATCCCTCAAAAGATAAAAACAAAAATCAAAGAAAAAACAGGTCTCATTCCAGACGCTTACTTTTCTGCAAGCAAAATGAGATGGCTCAAACAAAATGTAAAAAGAGTTCAAGATCTGGACACATCCGGCAAACTATGGATTGGCACACTCGATGCATATCTCACTTGCAAATTCACTGGCAAATTCGTGACTGACACAACCAATGCATCAAGAACAATGCTTTTCAACATTCACACCCTTGACTGGGACGATGAACTCTTGAAGTACTTTGGAATTTCAAGACAAAATCTCCCAAAAGTGATTTCAAGCAGTGAATTTATCGGTGAAATTCGAGAAATTGGACTCCCATTGCTCTCAATCATCGGTGACCAACAATCAAGCCTTGTTGGCAATGGTTGCATCAAAAGCGGAATGGCAAAAAACACTTATGGCACTGGTTGTTTCATCATGCTCAACACCGGAAACAAACCCGTTGCTTCAAACAAAATCCTTTCAACCGTGGCTTATACCATTGGCAATCAAACAACATATGCACTTGAGGGAAGTATTTTCAGTGCTTGTTCAGCGCTCAATTGGACAAAAGAAAATTTGGATATAGCCGAAGACTTTGAGGGGCTCGACAAAAAGATCAAAGCACTCGGTTCAAACCATGGCGTATATTTTGTTCCTGCATTCACTGGCCTTGGATCGCCATACTGGAACGCTCATTCAGAGGCAATTATCTCGGGCATCACCTTTGACACCAACAAATATCACATCATGCGTGCGGTTTATGAAAGCATGGCATACAACACAAAAGCCATCATTGACGAAATGACAACATCAAACAAACTGGTCTTGAACGAACTTCGAATTGATGGTGGTGGTAGCAAATCAAAATTCCTCGCATCATTCCAAGCAGACATGCTTGATGCAAACGTCGTGACTGGTGATTCAAGCGAGGCCACGGTTTTGGGATGCATTTATCTCGCGGGACTTTCAGCAAAAGTGTTTGATTTAAGCCAAATCGAAAAACTCACTGCCCCACGTGTCACCTTTGCCCCAACCATGGACAAATCAACCAGACAAAAACTTTATGCCGGTTGGAACAATGCAGTCAAAAAAACAATATAACAAAACAAATAACACATTCAAAAAAAATACCAAAGCATCGCAGGCTTTGGTATTTTATTTTGGTCTTTTTTAATCTTCAAGTCCAAGAATATAGTCAACACTAACTCTGAACATGTCAGCAAGGAAAATAAGGGTCTGAAAATCAGGTTCAACAATCCCAGATTCCCACCTTGAAATTGTCGCGCCAGTCACGTTCAAAACCTTTGCGAGAACTTCTTGGTTCATACCCTTTTCGTTTCGTAGTTCTTTGAGAATTTTTCCAAATTTACATTTTCTCATACTCAAATTATAGACTTATTGAAAAAATTAAACTCGGGGTTTACAATATGCGTAAGCGAAATTTGTCGAAATTTGTAACATGCCCAATTTTACTCACAAAAAAAGCCTTGCAAAAATCTGCAAGACTTTGGTTGATCTGTTGAAAAAAAGTTGAAAATTCTAGATCAAAAACAAACTTGAAGCAATCATGATTTGTCCCCAATAATACAAGATATGGTTTAGAGAAGTGAGAAATTTGCTGTCTGCTTTTCCTCCAAAATATTGAGTTGAGAGCACGAGGTCAGACACAAAAATGAGTGTGATTCCCGAAGCAAATGTCCAAAGATATGGAACATAGCAAGAAAGAATTATTGAATAAGCCGACATAAATGTCAAAATGAGAGTATACGCAAGTGTCTGATAAAAGAATTTGCCAAAATCAAGTTTCATTGGCTTTGAAAGAAGCATAATCAAAAGTGTGAGAATCAAGGCAATTGCAAGCGCAATGATCATGATTGTTCCAGATTTGCCGAGTCCGATTGATAGACAAGAACTTGCAACAAAATAGAAAATGTGACCAATTCCAAAAGCAAGCATTCCACTGTTGAGATAAATATTTGCATGTTCTTTGTACATAACCTTGTTGTCAAGAACAATGTCACCAATGAGTCCACACACAAGACCGAGCATCACAAACATGGCATAAGCATCAAACCCATTGTTCATGATCCCAAACATTCCCATCAAAATGAACGCAAATGATGCCAAACTCTTTGTTACCACGGCATATGCCCCACCGACAGTGGTGCGCACCACCAAGAACAATATTGTGAGCAACAAACTCACTCCTCCCAAAACATAACATAAAGTCATAATTGTTTTTCTCCTTATTTTTTTAATTTTTCACACAAAGACGCCAATTCTTTGTCATTGTGCAATATTACGTCTACCGGCAGTTTTGTGTCGTCTCTGAACCAGTCTTCATCAGAAAATCCTTCCGCAATTTTTGAAATGTCCATCTTGACATAAGTTGCCTCACCAGATGCCACCAGTTCTCCACTTTGTGTTTCAAGAATAGCAACACCTTTGAACAGTCTTGAAGTATTGCAAGTGAGTTTTGCAAAACATTTCAACGTTTCACCAATCGGTGTTGGCTTTGTATATCTAATTTTGAGTTCACCAGTCACTCCCCACGCATCAGGATTTCCAATTTGAACAGCACGTCCAATGGTTTCATCAATGATAGAAGATACCATTCCCCCGTGCATACGCCCTGGATAAGATTGATGCTCATCTCTTGGCTCAAATATCCCCACGAGAATTTCATTTTCACACTCAAAAAATTTTGCCCGCAAAGAAAAAGGATTTCTTGTTCCACAAACCACACAGTCACGACTTACATTTTGAACAACATTCACCTTGATTTTTTGCATGAACTTTTCTCCTTGATTACACTAGTGTAATATTTTTTGTTCAAACTTGTCAAATATAGCGCGCAATTTTTCTTGACTAAATTTGACAAAAAAGCATATCATGAAAATAATAATAATTTTCTGTGAGGTGATGCTATGCCAAAAATTATTGCAGTTGTTGGAATGTGCGGATCTGGGAAATCCGTCGCGGTCGAAGAATTTGAAAAACGCGGTTTCAAAAAAGTTTACTTTGGTTCTGCTACCATGAACGTTCTTGAAAAACGAGGACTACCAATCAACGAAGAAAATGAAAGAAAAGTACGCGAAGAACTCAGAGCCAGTGGTGACAAAGGAATTTACGCAAAAATCTTTTTGCCAGAAATCAGAAATCTCTTCGATACAGGACACGATGTTGTGATCGAAAGCCTCTACTCTTGGTCAGAGTACAAGTGCATCAAAGATGAGTTTGGCGACAATTTTGAGGTTCTTGCAATCATCACAAATACTGCTTTGAGACGAAAAAGACTTGAAACCCGTAACTTCAGACCAATGACACAACAAGAATCTCTCTCTCGTGATTATGCTGAAATCGAGAACATTGAAAAAGGCGGGCCAATCGCCATCGCGGACTACAACATTTTGAACAACTCAACCAAAGAAGACCTCGAAAAATCACTCAAAGAATTCATCAATACAATTCTCTAAACTCCCCAAAATAATATTCCAAACAAAAAAAGACAGCACAACTTTTCATGTGCCGTCTTTTTTTCTGCTTATATTATTCTCTTGCGTCTGTCGAATCTTTTTTCTCAGGTATCAATTCTTCTGCCTTGTCATTTTCATCTTGAGTTTTTTTACTTCCATCATCTGCCACATCAGATTGTTCGCCATCTGTTGCATCTTCTGGTGAAAGATCTTCCTTAATCAATTTTTCTGGTTTTGGAAGTGGCGAAAAATCAAACTTGAGTTTGCCATCATCACTCAAAATCAGTTTATCATAAGCCCAAATCAAATACCCAAGTCCAGTGAAAAGCACCATGAACACCAAGACGTAAATCATCACCATTCCATACCCCAATGCGTGCGCATCAAAAAAGTAATATGGATATTCAAGCACACCAGAGCCCAAAACGACTTCACCACGAACAAGAATGAGCAAAACATAGATCGCTGGCATTATCCCTGCAAAAAGCGGAGCCCAAACATTGACTGATCTGTGCTTTGAAAAAAGTAAATAATCGACAACAAACATGATTGGACAAATCACGTGCAAAATCAAACTTTGCCAATTCATCCAATATTCTGCTGAAAATGGATTTGAGAGCATTGTGTTGTATGCAAAAAATGTGATTGAAATCAAAATGCAAACACAAAACCTGAAAAGCGGTGCTTGATCAGTGACCCCCTCCTTTTCACCTTTTTTGTAATCACGCGCGCTATAACACAAAAGCGCAATCATTGTGAAAAAACAAATATAGTTGCTGATGTTTGTGAAATAAACATACCAGTTTGGATTGTATTTACCTTCAAATGTTCCAAAAGTCGCGAGCACACCAACAAATGCAATCACGAGATAAATACTTCTGAAAATAATTTGAGCCTTTCTATTTTGAACCATAAATTTCTCCTACACAATCAATTATATCACCACAATGGCAAATTACACAAACAACTTTGAAACAAAGTCAAAACTTTTTTAAAAACAAAATTTATTTGTTGATTTTTTGTTTATTTAAAAAATTAATTACAGATAACCCTGCCTTCATTCCATCTGCCACAGCTTTTGCAATTTGATACGGCGCACCAATCATATCACCACAAGCAAAAACACCTTCAACGTTTGTCATCATGTTGTCGTCCACTTTGACATGGCCTTGCGAGTCAATGACAATCCCCAGAATTTTTGAAATTGCATTGTTGTCAAAATCGCCTTCTGCCACAAAAAGTCCATCAAACTCTTCATGCGATCCATCAGCAAAACAAACTTCAATCAATCGTTTTTTGCCTTTTTTTATACCCAAAATCTTGTTATTATTAATTTTTGTGATGGTTTTTGGCAATTTTTTTGACGATTTTGCATTTGTGAGCAATGTTATGTCATCCGTTACATTCAAAAGATGCTCAAATTCTGCAAAAGCATATTCCTTGTCCCCCAAAACAGCCACTTTTTTGCCTCGATAAAAGTATCCGTCACAAAGAGCGCAAAAACTCACGCCACTTGCTTCGGGCAATTCAAACTCTCCTTTTTTCTCTATTGCCTTTCCCATTGCAAGAATAAGTGATTTTGACATGAACCGGTTTTCTGCACTTGAAACCACAACATCATTTGTTTCATAATCAATCGCAACAGATGAAACAACACATTCCTTCACATTTGCCCCCAACTTTTTCAATTGATCAACACCAATTCCCATGAGCGACTTTCCATCGATTGCTCCCACGCCATAAAAGTTTTCAATTGTTTTTGCATTCCCTAGCGATCCAATATCTGGTGTGTGCAAAACAAGAACACTTTTGTTCGCACGCACCAAATACAGCCCTGCCTGCACACCAGCAGGCCCAGCGCCAATTATTATTACATCATAAATTTTTTGATTTGCCATAAATTTTATTTCCTTTATCTTATATTATCACAAACCTCAGCAACCTGTGAACTAAATTTGATGGTTTCTCCAACCATATTAATGAACATCAATAGTTATTGTTGTCACTTTTTAT
>JAZRDJ010000090.1:0-1688 GCA_045660245.1 Clostridia bacterium
CACAGAACGACATGGCTACGATCCGACTTAAACCTCAAAATTTGCTTGAAATTAAACATAAAAAGAACCCTCACTTGTTCAAGCAAGGGTCAAAATATTAAATTATAGATGCAGTCTCAGTTTCTGTGAACACAACGCCAGTCACATTCACATTTATTGCCTCAACTTTGAAATCTGTCATTGATTCAATACTGCTCTTGATATTTTCTTGAACTCTGAACGCAACATCTCTCACAGAAAAACCAAAGAGAACATTGATGAAAACGTCGACATAAACAGAATTGTCAACAAACTCAATGATTACACCTCTGTGATAATTCTTGTTGAAAAGTCTTTTGAGTCTTGATACCGCAGTGGAACTAAGACTTGCCACACCATTGATTTCTTGTGTCGCAAGATTCACGATTGAAAGAACGACGTTTCTTTTGTATGAAACATTACCTTCCTCAGTTGCTTGAGTTTTTAACTTATTTGTTGCCATATTGCACCTCACCTTGTGATTTAGTTCAAAGCAATTATAGCACAAGAAAGTTCTCTTTGCAATAAAATTTAAATAATATATAAAATCTAATTAAACCGGAATAACTCTCACGTTGGTTGCATCAATGCCAGTTTCTTCCACCAAAATGGCCAAAATCTTTGCGACTTCACTGCTTGTGAGCCCATTTGATTTGACCATGACAGAAATACTATTGTCTGATTCTGTTACAATAACATCCTCAAAACCAGATGCCATGATCAACCCCTCAAGAGTTGTTTCATACTCAATTCGATTTGAAATTTCCATTTTCTTTGCATTGGCTTCAGTGATTTGTGATACATCAGTTGAAGTCTCAATGATCGAATTCAAGTATTCAATCTGAAGATTTCGTGTTGACAATTTATCTTCTCTGCAAGACGCAAAAAAGTTTGCACTTGTGGTAGCGGTTTCCGAAAGCGAATCACCAGGCACATCTGAAAGTGCAACATTCAAGTACCCAGTCACAACCAAGAGCACAACCATCGAAAGTACAATAAAGATTTTTTTCCTTTTTGATAACATTTTTGATCCCTCCTTAAACATAATAATCTTCATCAAGATTTCCCCTCCAAAACCTCAATTTTTGTTGGTGCAATAGACAAAACACAAGAGACTGCATCAATGAGTTTCAACTTCATTTTGGGATCGCCCGCTCCACTTGCAACAATCATGACACCTTCAATTTGCGGGTATTTGGTAACAACAATCACAGCCTCAGTCATTGATCCATTTTTGTCAAAAACTGTTGTGTGCTTTTCAGTGGTCGTCTGATTGTTTGTTGACACTGTTTCAATGTCATCTTTATACACTATTTCAGGTGTACTTTTGACATAAACAAACACACAAACATTGTTTATACCCTTGACGTTGGAAAGCAAATTTTGGAGCCTTAATTCAGTGGTCTTTGCATAATCTGCGACACCTTCAACTCGAACCTTTTCTTCATTCGTGCTTTTCTTGCTTCCATCAAAAAACGAACTGAAAAAAATTGAAAAAATAATCACAGATAACACAGCAACAACACAAAATTTGATCTTCCTGCCAATATTATTGTTTGATCCAAACATCTTTTTCAAAGAAAAAAATTTATTCTTTCCATGGGTGCTAGATTGATCATCGATTTCGTTTGAAAGCAGACGCTTGCCCTCCTTTTGTTTCTATTGCTTTA
>JAZRDJ010000091.1:0-3770 GCA_045660245.1 Clostridia bacterium
CATTTTTATATCTCCTGTATCTTTTTTTAATTGTATTTTACATCTGAGCAATTATATTATGTATACATCATGATATTTGATGTTGTCAACATAAAATAACAAGAAACAAAAATAGGTCTATTTGATTAAAGTATTCGAAACTGATGCACTACGTGCCACCAAACAAAGACTCGTTCGAATCATCGAACGGGTCTTTTGTTTTGGTGGGATGGGTGGAGCAAACAATTTGCTGTTTGCAAGTGGTATGCAACAATGGTGAGGAGAAGATACTGATATTTTGAGATTATAATTTTCATGTAATGTACTTGCTCAAGGGTGGCTTATAAAAATGGAAAAATGTAGACATAATTGTGTCTTGATAAGCTTGTTTGTATTTTGTTGATTTTTATTATTCATGATATATTCATTTGACAGATTATGTTGTTTTTTGTTAGCATTAGGTTAATTATAGAATCAAGGAGAAATTTTTATGAGAGATTCAAAAGCAATTATGCAAGATGCAAAAGCGCAAGGGGTGACATTTCCAACATCTGAAACAGAAAAATGCTTGGACAAAGGTCTTGAACTTTTGTATTTGAATGAAAATGTTGTGACTTATTTTGTGGATAATTCTGGGATTGAAGAGCGAAAATACATCAACTTGCTCACGGACAAAAACAGACTGATTCAATGTATTGAAGAGCAAGAAGATTATGTTGGTCTCAACATTTTTAAAACACACTCATATATGCACTATGCTTGCGATTTCAATTTGAATCAACTTTTGCCAGAAAAGACATCATTCAATGTTTACAAACAAAAAGGTTTGTTCGGCGCAAAGTATGGTGAAATTACTTTGACATTCCTTGAAGGAGATGAGGAAGTTCTCGGCAGAATAAGAATGAAAGAAAGTGATTGTGAAACTGCATATTCTGTGATTTTGGAGCATGCAAAAGAATATGGTGCAAAACCAGAAAAGTCTGAATCAAAGTCTGAAAACGTTGAAAAACCTGCTGGAAAGGAAGCAGAAATCAAGGAAATCCGTGCAATGCACGATGCTGGGCTCATTACAAAAGAAGAAATGATGGAACTCCTCAAAGCATTAATGTCAAAATAAACAATATCTTGTAGTAAGTCTCAAGCATTCTTTCTTGGGACTTCTTTTTAATGTTTACTCATATTGATTGGTACAAGTTTTTGTAAGGTATCATAATTGGTTTGATTTTTATATTTTTATTTTGAGGTTTGAATGGATTATATATACAACATGAACAACGATATCAAGCAGGCATCAGTATATAAAAATTTGATGGTAACGCATACACTAAATTCAATTGTTAGTCTTTTTGTTACTACTTTTTTGGTTGCTCATATTTATACTTTCAGTAATGGATTATATGATTACTTATTCAATGTTTCAATTTTTAATATTGCATATTTCTTTGGTTATGCAGTATTATATTTGATTTTTAGTCATATTGTTGAAAAAACAAACAGGGTGATCGTTTACAAAATTGCGATCATTGCGAAAACGGTTTTGGTTATATTTCTGATTTTCTTTGGCAAGGATCTTGCAAAGTTGCTTGTGCTTGCGGGCGTTATGATAGCAATAGCCGATGGTTTATATTATTCATCATATAGTGTCATCAGACAAGAAATGGTCAGCAGATCACAATCCAACTCTTTTTCATCAGTATTTTTTGTCTTGTCAAAGATTGTTGAAGTTGTTTGCCCAATTTTGCTTGGGGCACTTATTGATGTTATTAGTTTTTCATATACGGCAATAATTGTTTTGGTTGTTTGTGTGATACAACTTGTGTTTGCATCACGCATAAAATCTCATAGGCCAGCGGGTAGTAGTTTTGGATTAATTCGATACTTGAAGATACTCAAAAATAACAGAGGTATCAAAAAAAGACTTGGGGGTTTGTATTTTATTTCAGCGATTTATGGTGTTACTTATTTGTCGGCAACTCTTCTTAATATTTGCATAATGATTGAATATGCGTCATCGTTTAGTCTTGGGCTTATTACTGGAATTATTTCAGCAGGGACAATACTTGTGATTTTCTTGATGAGCAAGTTTACCAAGCCTGGGAAGCGTTCTTGGCTGTTTTTGATATCTGCCATCATTCCTATCATTGCAGGAGTTGTGTTTGCAATTAACTTAAATCAAATTACTCTGATAGTTTTAAATGCTATATTGCTTTTGTCTGCCATTGTTCATCAGGTTTTGTATGATGCACACAGAAATAGTACACTCAAAGAAATTGGACTGTATGATCAAATTGCAGAACATCAATCGATCATTGAATTTGGATCTGGGATGTCGAGGGCTGTGTGCTATGCTATCACAATCTTAATTGCATCCTTTGGCAGTTATACATTGTTTAAAATTTATATTTTTGTTGCTATCGCATTGTGTTCAATTGTCCATATTTGTTTGTTATTTTATGAGAAAAAATATTGTACAAAAAATTTATAGAAGAATAAATTTTTTGTATACATGAGGAAAATTGCTATGGCGAAAAAAAAGAGAATATTGATTGTTTCCATTCTTTTGGGTGTTGTCTTGCTTTGCGTAAGTTTGATTACTTTTTTGCATATTATTCCAGAATGGAATAAACAGGAAAACATGAAAAATGCGGTTTTAAATTATCGAAAAAACAAAATTGAGTCATATAAAGCAGAAAATGATCTATATGATGATTTTGAGGTTGATGTGGCATTCCTCGGCGATAGTTTGACTGACGGATATGATCTTGAAAAGTACTATCCCAAATACAAGGTCGCAAATCGTGGAATTGGTGGTGACACAACTTTTGATCTTGAGGATCGTTTGCAAGTTTCGGCATTTGACTTAAAGCCCAAGGTTGTTGTGATGCTGATTGGCGCGAACAACTTTTTCACTATGTTCGATAATTATGAGAGAATTGTTTCATCTTTGAAAACAAATCTGCTAGGCACGAAGATTGTTTTGCTTTCACTCACTGCAATGAGTGGTGAGTACTGGGGAAAGAACAATGAAATTGCGTGTTTGAACAATGTGAAAATTGCAAAGATTGCTGAAAAATATGATTGTGAATTTGTGGATCTTTTTTCACCATTGTTTGACATGGTGAGCAACGGAATCAAGGCTGAGTACACAACTGATGGTGGGCACTTGACACCAAAAGGTTATGAGGTTGTGACAAGTGTTGTGACACCAATTTTGGAGCAAATTTTGAATTAAATATAAGGGGAAATATTATGACAAAAGAAAAGGGGAAATTTTTAAATTTTGTAAAATCATTTAATGCTTTTGAGATTATTTGGCTTGTTTCGGTGATTGTGCTTTTGACGGTTTTTATGTGTTTGATGCCTGATCTTGTTCTTGAAGATAACAGCAACACACTTGTGATTGTTTGTTCGATTATTTCAATCGTGGCAAATCCAATTTGTGAACTCATGATCTCAAAGCAGAATAAATATAATTTTATTGTTTCAATTGTTTTCATTGAAATAACTGAAACAATAATTTATTTGTCGCTTAATTTATACAGTTGTGCACTTGTGAGTTTGCTTTTTTGGGTTCCGATCGATATTGCGAGTTTTGTGAGATGGAATAAAAATAAAGACGAAGAAAATGAACAAATCACAAAAGTGAAAAAACTCAACTGGTGGCAAGATATTTTGATTGTTCTTGGAATTGCGGCATTCAGTTTTGTGGTTGGTTACGTTTTGAGTTTGATTCCAGAATGTGAAGATAGTTATATGGATGCTTTTGTGAGCGCGCTTGGTATGGCAAATGG
>JAZRDJ010000092.1:0-4491 GCA_045660245.1 Clostridia bacterium
ATTTTAATTTATCAACAACAATTTTTTCTGTCTTCATATTACTTTATCCTATCGAGAGTTATCTTTCCCATTCTCCCAGATCGAAAATCCACAAGCATCGCTTTGCCGAGCCTGTCATAATCAACTTCTCCGCCTTTGAAAATGCAACCACGCACTTTTGCAATTTGATCATAAACCTCAATTGGTTCAAGATCAAAATCAACAGAAGGAAATCTCTCTTGCAAAATTTCTTTGTGATCAATGAGCAAAAATTTGATAAGTTCAAATCCAAGTTCAGTTGTATCTAAAACATCATCTTTGATTGACCCAATGAATGCCAGTTTCAAGGAAACAAGTTCATCTTTCATATTTGGCCAAAGAGTACCTGGAGTATCCAAAAGTGCAAGATTATCACTAACCTTCACCCATTGAGTGTGTTTTGTAACCCCGGCTTTATCCCCTGTTGTTGCTTTTTTTGTGAACGACATATTGTTGATGAGCGTACTCTTTCCAGTATTAGGAACACCAATAATCATAATTTTCAATAATGGTGAAATAGACTTGTTTTCAAGTCTTTGTTTTTTGTCTTTCAAAATTTCATTTATCTTGTTGATCAAATCAATTTTTGCATTTGAATTATTCAGATTCAAAGCAATAATATTCTTTCCACTACTCCTGCAACTATCCATAAATTTCTTTGTTGCTTTTGGATCAGACAAATCAGCTTTTGACAAAACATACAAAAGTGGCTTGTTTGCAACAATATTATCAATCTCTGGATTAATACATGAAATTGGAGCCCTTGAGTCAAGAATATATATACAAAGATCAATCTTCTTGATATTATCTTGCATTTCTGCAAGAGTCTTTTTCATGTGTCCAGGAAACCAGTTTATTTTCATAAAAACTCCTATTTGTTATTGTTTTTCACAGCATTTATTATTATTTTGCATTTTTATTTATTAAAAGATCTGGTCTTTTCTCTGCGGTTGCACTCAATGATTGTAATTTTTTCCACTTTTCAATTTCAGCATGATTGCCAGACAAGAGAACATCTGGAACCATCATTCCACGATATTCTCTCGGTCTTGTGTATTGCGGATACTCAAGCATTCCATCTGAAAAACTTTCATCAGATGCCGACTCCTCACTTCCAAGAACCCCAGGCACAAATCTTGACACACTATCAACAAGAACCATCGCCGGAATCTCTCCACCTGTCAAAACATAATCACCGATTGAAATTTCCTCATCAATCAATGCATCAATCACTCTTTGATCAACCCCTTCGTAGTGACCACAAAGTATGATAATATGCTCATGCTTTGAATAGCACTTTACAATATCCATACTCAACGTTTTGCCTTTTGGAGACATATAAACCTTGTGCGCATTTTCATATCCCTCAATCGCCTCAAAACATTTAAAAATTGGATCAGGCATCATGAGCATTCCAGGCCCACCACCAAACGGATAATCATCACATTTTTTGTGTTTATCATCTGAATAATCACGAATATTATGGATATTAATTTTTAATGTTTCTTTCTGAGTCGCTTTTCCAAGCAAACTCGTTTTGAGCGCTTCAAACATTTCAGGAAAAAGTGTCAATATGTCAATCGTCATAAACCGCAACCTCTTCAAAAACATTCTTTGATAGTATCAACTTCTTGTTTTGCTCATCAAAACAAACAACCAATCCCTCAATATGTGGCAAACTCAAATTTTTGTATTTTTCACTTTTTACATAAAAAATATCAGCAGAACCAAAGTTATCAATTTCAACAAGATCACCAACAACAGTCTCATCATCAAGAACAACTTTTGATCCTTTCAGTTCCTCAATAAAAAATGAATTTTCAGCCACCATCGACTCAATTACAGTCTTATCAGCAAGCACGAATTTACCGACAAGTTTGTTTGCAACTTCAACACTATCAACACCTTCAAACTTGACGCCAATCATGTTAGAAACCGCAAAAACCTCTTCAAACTTGTGAAAATCACCGTCAAAATCCACATAAACACCGCCAAGATCTGCAAAATTCATTTCCTCGTCAATTACTGGATTTACTTTTACAGCACCTTTAATTCCGTGAATTTTAACAATTTTTCCAACTATCAATTTATCCATAAATATCTCCATATTTTTTTTACTTTCAAGAAAAAATGAGAGAAAAAATCTCTCAAGTTTTCTTATGCACGATCAAATTTTACATCGACTCTTTTGTTTGTCTTTTTTGCACAAGTTTTCGCTACAGTACGAATAGCAGTTGCTGTTCTACCATTTCTACCAATAACCTTTCCAAGATCATCAGTTGCAACCTTGACAAAGACTTCAATATTGTTTCCATCTTCAGTTTCTGTGATTTCAACATCTTCTGGATGATTAACAAGTTTCTTAACAATCAATTCAACGAGTTCTTTCATTATTGTTTACCTCTATCAAATTAATTCTTTTTTGACTTAAGTTCAACACCAGCTTTTGTAAGAAGAACTTTCACAGTATCTGTTGGTTGTGCACCATTAGCAATCCAAGATGCTGCTTTTTCGTTGTCAATTTTGATTTCTTCAGGGTTCTTGAGTGGATTGTATGTTCCAACAAGATCAACATATTCACCATCTCTAGATTTTCTTGAATCTGCTACAACGATACGATAAAAAGGATTCTTTTTATCACCCATTCTTGTAAGTCTCATTTTAACTGCCATTTTTATTTTCCTCCATTTTTGTATTTATCATAAACAGATGAGTTCATCTGAAATATGCACTTTGATTTAAAAACCTCTACCACCGAACATTTTTCGAAGTTTTCCATTATTCATATTTTTCATCATGAGTTTTGTTTGCTCATATTGTTTGAGAAGCGCATTAACATCTTGAATAGTTGTACCACTACCTGATGCAATTCTTTTTCTCCTGTTTGATTTGATAATGTCTGGATTTTGCCTTTCCTCGATCGTCATTGACTGAATGATCGCCTTGAATCTCTTGATTCTTGACTCATCAATATCTGTCGACTTGATTTTGGCACCCATTCCTGGAATCATTGAAACCAAATCTGCAAGATTTCCCATTTTTGATATCTGCTCAAACTGAATCAAAAAATCTTCAAGCGTGAATGCATTTTTGCGCATTCTTTCTTCCATCTTCTTCATTTCTTGTTCATCAAAATTTTCTTGAGCCTTTTCAATGAGCGTGAGCACATCACCCATTCCGAGAATTCTCGAAGCCATACGTTCCGGATGGAATGGTTCAAGATCAGACATCTTTTCACCAATACCACAGAATTTGATTGGTTTTCCCGTTACTGCTTTGACTGAAAGCGCCGCACCTCCACGTGTATCACCATCAAGTTTTGTGAGAATTGTTCCCGAAATTTCAAGTTTTGCATTGAATTCATTTGCAACATTCACAGCATCCTGCCCAGTCATTGAGTCAATAGTGAGCAAAATTTCAGTCGGATTTGCAACTTTTTTGATTTCAATCAACTCCTGCATAAGTTCGTCATCAATGTGAAGTCGACCTGCAGTATCAATAATAACAGTATCAAATCCAAATTTCTTCGCATGCCCCAATGCCTCTGTTACAATTTTGACAGGACTAATTTGCCCCTTTTCAAAGACATCAATATTCACACTTTTACCAACTGTTTCAAGTTGTTTGATCGCTGCTGGCCTATAGATATCACAAGCAACCAAAAGTGGTTTTTTGCCTTGTTTCCTCAAGAGCAAACCCAGTTTCCCACACATTGTGGTTTTTCCAGCACCTTGAAGTCCACACATCAATATAACCGTCGGTGGATTTGATGCAACTTCAAGTTTCGCATTTGTACTTCCCATCAAAGCAATGAGTTCTTCATTAACAATTTTGATAACTTGCTGACCAGGTGTCAAACTTGTGAGAATTTTTTCACCAACCGCCTTTTCAGTAACCTTACCAATAAAATCCTTTGCAACCATAAAGTTGACATCTGCCTCAAGAAGAGCAACACGAACTTCACGCATCGCTTGTTTGATTTCAAGTTCAGTCAACCTACCTTTTTTGGTAAGTTTTGAAAATATATGATTTAACTTTTCACCCAAGCCTGAAAACATTCCCATAAACAACGCGCCTCTATATTATAAATATTGATAAAGATCTTTGAGTTTATTCAACACTTGATCCAAATCCTCTGAATTCTCAAGATCATGAATAACTTCAGAAAGTTTTTCTTTGAGACAATTGTGCCTGTTCACGAGTTGAAGTTTTCTCTCAAAAGATTCAAGTTGTTGTTCAGATTTCTTGATCGTGTCCAAAACTGCCTGTCTTGAAATCCCAAATTCTTCAGCAATCTCAACAAGAGCAATATCCTCTTCAAAATACTTCTTTGAAATAGACAATTGTTTTTCCGTGAGCATATTACCGTAAAAATCCAACAATAAGCCAAATCTAACTCTTTTTTCAATATTCATAAACATTTCCTTGTAAAGCATTTTAACTTTACAAACCTATTGTATAATTTTCTTGTTG
>JAZRDJ010000093.1:0-12873 GCA_045660245.1 Clostridia bacterium
TTAAGGTATCTGTAAAAGTTATTGAAGGTACAAGAGAAAGAATCCAAGCGTACGAAGGCGTAGTTATCGCTAAGCGTGGCGGTAGCATCAGCGAAACTTTCACAGTTAGAAGAATTAGTTTCGGTGTTGGCGTTGAAAGAACGTTCCCCCTTCACTCACCAAAGATTGCAGACATTAAAGTAGTTAAGAAAGGTGCTGTTAGACGTGCTAAACTTTACTATCTTCGTGAAAGATCTGGTAAAAGTGCAAAGATTAAAACTAAAGTATAATTTTAGCAATTTTCAAACTTGGACACATGTCCAAGTTTTTTTATTATATTGTTATTATAGCAACAAAATTATTTTGATTAGTTTACAAAATGTGTTAGTATAAATATCGATATAAAAAATTTATGGTGGTGAAAAAGTTATGTTGTCAAAAGTAAATAGTTTTGGGCTTTCTGGTCTTGATGGATACAAAGTTGAAGTTGAAGTCGATGTTTCACAAGGTCTTCCGAGATATGATATTGTTGGACTTCCTGATACGTCTGTCAAGGAGTCCAAAGAAAGGGTTAGGTCTGCGATCAAGAATTCGGGATTTAAATTTCCAGAATACAGAATAACTGTAAATCTTGCGCCTGCAAGCAACAAGAAGGAAGGACCTGCTTTTGATCTTCCGATTGCTGTTGCTTTGCTTCTTTCAAGCAAACAGATTCAAATGCTGGAAAGTAGAAAGAAAATAATAATAATTGGTGAACTGGGACTCGATGGAAACTTGAAGGCGGTTAATGGAGTGTTGCCACTTTTGATCAGTGCAAGAAAAGAAGGATTTGATACATTCATTATTCCATCTGAAAACAAAATGGAGGCTAGTTACCTTGATGGAATCAATGTGTATGCTTTTGATTCGCTTCAAGAAGTTGCGATGTTTTTGTCTGGAATCAAGAATTATTTGCCGATTGAAAAGGTTGTTTGGAAACCTGCCACTGATGAAAGATTTTCAGAAGATTTTGCAAGAGTAAAAGGTCAATTTGTTGCAAAGCGAGCCATTGAGATTGCTGTCGCTGGCGGTCACAATATATTGATGGTTGGTCCTCCAGGATCTGGAAAGACAATGCTTGCAAAATGTATCCCATCATTGCTTCCTGAACTTGATTTTGAAGAGGCTTTGGAAATTACAAAAATTCACAGTGTTGCAGGAATACTTGATAGATCAAAAGGTGTTGTGAATTCAAGACCATTCAGATCTCCTCATCACACAGCATCAATCATTGCACTCACTGGTGGTGGAAGGACAGCAAAACCAGGCGAAATAAGTTTGGCTCACAATGGTGTTTTGTTTTTGGATGAAATGCCGGAATATTCAAGAAATACACTTGAGACACTCAGACAGCCTCTTGAAGATGGGGTAATAAACGTTTCGAGAATTGCATCAACAGTTGAGTATCCAGCATCATTCATGTTGGTTGCGTCAATGAATCCATGTCCATGTGGAAATTATGGTTCAAGGGATCTTGATTGCAAATGTTCACCATCTCAAATTGACAAGTACTTAAAGAAACTTTCAGGTCCACTTCTTGATAGAATTGATCTCAAGATAGATGTTGATCGTGTGAAGTTTTATGATCTTGCAAGTGAATCAAATGAAGAAAAGAGTGCAGATGTGAAACTGAGAATTTCAAAAGCAAGGGAAATTCAAAGGCAGCGTTATAAGGATGACAAATTCCACACGAATGCAAAGATGAATTCGCTTGCGGTGAAGAAGTATTGTGCTGTTGACAAAATGACTCAAAACATAATTGAGGAGGCTTTTGAAAAATTCAAAATGTCTGCGAGAGGATACAACAGGGTGCTCAAAGTTGCACGTACAATTGCAGATCTTGCTGAATCTGAAACAATTGAAATTGATCATGTGATTGAGGCATTGAATTACAGAAATATTGAAAATGTACAACTCTAATGAGGTCTTTGTTTTATGAATATAGAAGTAGAAAATTTTATATTAATTTGTGAATATCTGGGGATTGCAAAATATAAAATTAATAAATATTTGGGTTCTTGTGCAATTGGGAAAACGATAAATGAAACCATAAATGTAGATGAAAATAATACGTATAATATATTTTCAGAAAAAGAGTTTAAAGAAATAAAAAGTGCAGTTTTGAATAAAATCCATTCAAAAATACGTGAAAAACTGGCAAAAATGGGGATAAAATATATTTTTGCTCATGAATGTGCTTTCCCTGGTATTTTGAAAAATATTGATAATATTCCACTTGTTTTGTATTATGTTGGCAATCTTGAATTATTGAATGAACCATGTGTTTCGATCATTGGAACGAGAACTCCAACAAGGTATGGAAAAGAAGTGACTGAAATTTTTTCGAGGTCACTTGCACGGTTTGGAATTGTGACTGTGAGTGGTCTTGCATATGGTCTTGATGGAATAGTGGCGTCTTCAACGATGGAAGAAGGCGGGAAAACCATTGCTGTACTTGCCGGAGGACTTGACAAGATTTATCCAGCAAATCACACGGAACTCGCAAGAAAAATTGTCAAAACCGGTGGTCTTTTGATCTCAGAATATTTCCCTGGAGTCAAGCCACAAAAACATTTTTTTGTGGAGAGAAATAGGCTCATTGCTGGACTCTCAAGAGGGCTTGTAATCACTGAAGCGGGAGAGTCTAGTGGGACATTATCTACTGCAAGGTTCGCGATTGATAGTGGCAGAGAGTTGTTTGTTGTACCTGGTAATATAACATCTGAAAAAAGTGTTGGGACAAATAAACTTATTGCAGAAATTCCAGATTGTTTCACAATTTCTCCAGCAGAAGTGATACAAAAACTTGGGCTTGAAAATCAACTGAAATTCAAAGATTCTCAAGTTAAGGATGTCAATCTTTCTAATGATGAAATGGCTATTTTAAAAGTTCTCAAAAATGGGGATACTCATTTTGATGACTTGGTTGAAATGGCACAATTAAATCCGAAAAACCTTGCCACATTGTTGACAAGGATGGAAATTAATGGTTTAATAAAAAAACTGCCGGGCAATTTTTATGCCGTCAACAACGCGAGATAAAGGCAGGTGTGTATAATATAGATATAAAGGGGAATGTATGAAACTTATATTCATTGAAGGACCTGGTAAAAAACCGAGTATTGAAAAGTATGCGGGAAAGGAATACAAAGTAATTCCAACCATGGGACATATTCGTGATTTACCGTCAAAGGGATTGAATGTTGATATTTCAAAAAACTTTGAACCAAACTATCAAATCCTTCCTGACAAGAAAAAAGTCGTTGATAATATGATTGAACAAGCAAAAAAGGCTGAACAGATCTTGATCGCAACCGACCCTGATCGTGAAGGTGAAGCAATTGCTTGGCATGTTTGTAATATCTTAAAATTGAATCAAGAAGATCCAATTCGAATTGAGTTCAACGAAATTAGTGAAAGAGCAGTTCAAAATGGAATCAAAAGTCCAAGAGCCATCAATCAAAAACTCGTGGACGCTCAACAAGCAAGACGCGTGCTTGACAGGCTTGTGGGTTACAAGTTGTCTCCATTTTTGTGCAAGAAGATTCAAAATAATTTGTCTGCAGGACGTGTTCAATCAGTAACATTGAAACTTGTGGTTGATCGCGACAGAGAGATTGAAAATTTCAAACCTGTTGAATACTGGACACTTTCGGCAATACTTGAAGGTGAGCACGGAAAAGACAAGGTTGTGACATATCTTGCTGCAAACAAAGACAAGAAGATCAAATCAAAAGAAGAAATGGATGAGATTGTTTCAGCAATTGAGGGTGGCGTGTTCAAGGCAGTCAACGTCAAAAAATCGCTCACTGCATCACACCCAAGTGCGCCATTCACAACTTCTTCAATGCAAAAAGAAGCCGGAAACAAACTTGGCATGACACTCAAAACTATCACTCAAACAGCACAAAGTCTGTATGAGGGTGTTGACCTCAAAACTGGTGGAAAACTTGCACTTGTTACATACATTCGTACTGACTCAACTCGTATCAGCCCTGAGGCACAAGCAATGGCAAAGGATTATATAAAAGAGCATTATGGTGACAAATATATTCCTGAAAAGGCAAGGGTATACAAAAACAAAAAAGATGCGCAAGATGCGCACGAAGCGATCAGACCAATCAGTCTTGCAAAAACTCCTGAGAGTATGAAAGACTTGATCAGCAAAAATGAATATAGGCTTTATAAATTGATATATGACAGATTTTTGGCAAGCCAAATGTCAGATGCTTCATACAATTCACTTTCAGTTGATTTTGAGTGTGCTGGACACAAATTCAAAACAACAGGAAGAGCACTTGTGTTTGATGGATATACGGCACTTTACAACAACGAACCATCTCCAAATGAAAATGAAGAAGATGAGACATCTTCAAAACTTCCAAATATTGAAAAAGATCAAGAGTTTAAGCACGTGTCTTCAAAGCCTGAACAAAAATTTACAAAGCCACCAGCAAGATACACTGAAGCAAGTCTTGTTGATGCAATGGAAAAAGAAGGTATCGGTAGACCAGCAACTTATACCCAAACTGTTTCAACAATTTCTGGAAGACATTATATTGAAAAAGAGGGAAAGAGTTTGATTTCAACAGAACTCGGTCGAAGTGTTGTTGATTTGCTTGTCAAGTTCTTCCCAAACATCATGAACATTGGGTTTACTGCGGACATGGAAGAAAATCTCGATGAAATTGAGTATTCAGGAAAAGAGTGGAGAAGTGTTATTGGTGAATTTTATACTGGATTTGATCAAGAACTCAGATCGGCCCTTGGTGACACATCAAAAGTCGAAAAGGCACCAGATGAAGTAACAGATATTCCATGTGAAAAGTGTGGAACAATGATGGTGATCAAAACCGGAAAATTTGGAAAGTTCATTGCTTGTCCAAATTTCCCAAAATGCAAAAACACAAAACCCCTTGAAGAGCCTGCTGAGGTTGTTGCAAAGTGTCCAAAGTGTGGCAAAGACGTTAAAAAACTCAAGAGCAAGACTGGCAAAATTTTTTATGGATGTGTTGGATTCCCTGAATGTGAATTCAAGTCATGGGATATCCCAGCAAACGAGAAATGTCCAAACTGCGGTGAAGACATGATTGTGAAAAAATATTCTGCGTCAAAAGTGACAAGTTGTCCAAAATGTAGTTTTTCAAGACGCGATAAAATAGAAAAAGAGAAAAAAGATGGAGAAAATACAAACAGTTAATGTTATTGGTGCAGGCCTTGCTGGCTGTGAGGCGACTTATCAGTTATCCCGAAGAGGGGTAACTGTTCGTCTTTATGAGATGAAACCACAAAAGTATTCTCCAGCGCACCATGAACCAACTTTTGCAGAAATTGTTTGTTCAAATTCACTCAAGAGTGAAGAACTCTCAACAGCATCTGGAACGCTAAAAGCAGAACTTGATGTTTTGGATTGCTTGACGCTTCGCATCGCGAGAGAAACAAGAGTTCCAGCGGGATCTGCTCTTGCTGTTGACAGAAAACTCTTCACAAAGCGAATGACTGAGGAAATTCAGAAACTTCCAAATGTGGAAATAATCAATGAAGAAGTGACCAGTATCGACACGTCTGTTCCAACAATCATTGCAACGGGTCCACTCACAAGTGATTCGTTGTCAAAGTCAATTTTTGAACTTCTTGGTGATTCTTCACTTTATTTCTTTGATGCATCCGCTCCGATTGTTGATGCTGAAAGCATTGATATGTCAAAAACCTTTTCGAGTGGTAGATATGGAAAAGGCGAAAGTGATTACATCAATTGTCCGATGAACCGAGAAGAATATTATGCGTTCATTGATGCTCTCAAAAATGCAGAGAGAGTACCGCTCAAGGATTTTGAGAATACTTCTGTTTTTGAAGGTTGCATGCCTGTTGAGGTGATGGCATCGAGAGGTGACGACACTTTGCGTTTTGGACCACTTCGTCCGGTTGGACTACTTGATAATGATGGCAAACGACCATTTGCTGTCGTGCAACTCAGGCGTGAAAACACAGCAAGTGAATTGTACAATATTGTTGGCTTTCAAACAAATCTGACATTCCCTGAGCAAAAGAGAGTTTTTTCGATGATTCCGGCGCTCTTATCTGCTGAGTTTGTGAAGTATGGTGTAATGCATAGGAACACGTACATCAATTCGCCAAAGCATTTGAACAGAGATTTTTCAATGAAAAAATATCCATTTGTGTTTTTTGCTGGACAAATTTCTGGTGTTGAGGGGTATGTGGAGTCCATCGCAAGTGGACTCATGTGTGGAATAAATATGGCGAGAAAATTGAATGGTCTTGAACCTTTTGTCCCAGATACAACCACAATTATTGGTTCTCTTTTGAAGCATATTTCAACAGAATCACCAAATTTTCAGCCCATGAATGCAAATTTTGGTATTTTGGAGCCACTTGGGGAAATAATTCGTGACAAATCACAAAAAAAACTTGCATATTCAAAACGTGCGGTGTTTAATATAACTAACCAAAAAGGAGACTTGTAAGAATGTTTGAAATTAGAGGAACGACAATTATTGGAGTCAAAAAGGGAAATTCGATCGTTATTGCTGGTGATGGACAGGTGACTCTCAGTGAATCTGTCGTAATGAAAGGTAATGCAAGAAAAGTGAGGAGAATTTACAACGATCAAGTTGTTGTTGGTTTTGCTGGAAGCACAGCAGATGCCTTCACTCTTTGTGAAAAATTTGAAGGTAATCTCCAAAAGTATTCTGGAAACCTCATGAGAAGCGCTGTTGAACTTGCTCAAAGTTGGAGAGGAAATGAAGCCCTCCGCCAACTCAATGCAATGATGATTGTTGCAGACAAAGAAAATCTTTTGATTGTGACAGGGGTTGGTGATGTTATGGAACCAGAACATGGTGTGTGTGCAATTGGCAGTGGTGGAAATTATGCACTCGCTGCTGGTCGTGCACTTGCTGAAAACACTGACATGACAGCAAGGGAAATTGCTGAAAAAGCAATGAAGATTGCTGGAGAAATTTGTATTTTCACAAATGGCAACTTGACAGTTGAGGAGGTGTAAAAAATGAATTTGTCACCAAAACAAATTGTGAGTGAACTTGACAAATATATCGTTGGTCAAGACAAGGCAAAAAGAGCAGTTGCTGTTGCACTCAGAAATAGATATAGAAGAAGTCAACTTGACGAAAGTTTGCGAGAGGAAATAACTCCAAAAAATATCATCATGAAAGGTCCAACAGGTGTTGGTAAAACCGAAATTGCAAGAAGGCTTGCAAAACTTGTGAAAGCACCGTTTGTGAAGGTGGAAGCAACAAAGTTCACGGAAGTTGGTTATGTCGGACGTGATGTTGAATCAATGATCAGAGATTTGGTTGAAGCATCAATCAGACTTGTGAAAAATGAAAAAATTGCCGAAATCAAGCAAAAGGCTGAAGGTGAAGCGTGTCTTAAAATTGCAGTGGCTCTTGCAAAAGAAAGAGTGATGAAAGATCCAACATTGATTGAAGCAGTTGAGGTTGAAAAGATTAGACCAAATGTTTTGTCTCATCAATTTGACAAAGAGTACATAAGTGTTGAAATTGAAGAATCTCCAATGGGAAATCAAAATTTTGGCGCAATTGGGATTGATCTAAATCTTGGTCAAATGTTTGAAGGTATCATGCCAAAACGTAGAAGACAAAAACGAATGATGGTTGCCGATGCGTTCAAAATGATTGTCCAAGAAGAGAGTGAAAAACTCATTGATATGGAAACCGTGACAAGTGAGGCTCTTCGAAGAGCGGAACAAGACGGAATCATTTTCCTTGACGAAATTGACAAGATTGCTGGAGGCAAAGGTTCATCACACGGTCCAGATGTGTCACGTGATGGTGTGCAAAGAGATATTTTGCCAATTGTAGAAGGTTCTGTTGTTTCAACAAAATATGGACCTGTAAAAACTGACTTTATACTTTTCATCGCGGCGGGAGCGTTCCATGTGTCCAAAGTTGAAGACTTGCTTCCTGAACTTCAAGGCAGATTTCCAGTCTTGGTTGAACTTGAAAGTCTCAAATATGATGACTTCGTGAGTATTCTTTCAAAAACGGATAACTCACTCATTTTGCAATACAAGAGTTTGCTCGGTGTTGACAACATCAAACTTGAGTTCAAGAGTGATGCAATTGAAGAAATTGCGCACATTGCTGTGCTTGAAAATCAAACAGGTGAAGACATTGGTGCAAGAAGACTCCATGCAGTTGTTGAAGAACTCTTGGAAGATATTTCATTCAATGCAACAGGAGATCATCCAGAAGTTGTTGTTGAGATTGACAGGAATTATGTTGATGATCATTTGTCAAAAGTTCTCAAAAACAATGATCTCAAGAAATATGTTTTGTAAGATAAAATTTAAGGTAGGAGAAAAATTATGATTAACAGACCAAAGGGTACAAAAGATGTAGTGCCAGCAGAAGTGTACAAGTGGCAAGTTGTTGAAAATCTCGCAAAAAATCAACTTTGTTGCCACGGTTTTTCAGAAATTAGGACACCAGTATTTGAACATACTGAACTTTTTGTGCGCGGTGTTGGTGAAGGATCTGATATTGTGAACAAAGAAATGTACACGTTTCTGGACAAGGGTGAAAGAAGCATAACGTTGAAACCAGAAGGAACAGCATCAATTGTTCGTGCTGTTGTTGAAAATGGTCTTGACAATGAAGCAATGCCACTGAAACTCTTTATGCTTACACCATGCTTTAGATATGAAAGACCACAAGCAGGAAGACTCAGAGAACATCATCAATTTTCAATCGAGGCATTTGGATCATACTCTCCTCTCATGGATGCAGAGGTGATTTCTGTTGTGAAATCAATTTTGGATAGATTGAACTTCACAAACTATCTCATCAATATCAATTCAATCGGTTGCAAGCATTGCAGAGGCAAATATATGGAAGCCTTGAAAGCATATTATTCAAAATATATTGATGGAATGTGCAATGATTGTAAGGTTCGTTTTGAGAAAAATGCTCTCCGTCTCCTTGATTGCAAGGAAGAAGGGTGTGCAGGGTTCAAAGCAAATGCACCAAAGCCTATTGATTATATTTGTGACGAATGTAGAGCACACTTTGAAACACTCAAAAACATTTTGGATAAAATGGGCGTGAAATATAGAGTGAATAATAATCTGGTGCGCGGTATAGACTATTACTCAAGAACGGTATTTGAATTTTTGACTGAAGAAAAGGGTGCTTTGAACGTTATTTGTGGTGGTGGAAGATACGACGGTCTTGTGTCTGAACTTGGCGGAAAAGAACTCCCAGCAGTTGGTGTTGGGCTTGGCATTGAACACCTTTTGCTTTTGCTCGAAAAGAACGGGATTGAGATCAAAAACACAAACAAACTCGATTTGTTTGTTGTTAGCGCAGATGAAAGCGCTCTCGGTGCCGCTATTGATGTTTCGACAATTCTTCGAAAAAACAATGTGTCAGTTGATTATGACACAATGGGCAGAAGCATGAAGGCGCAAATGAAATATGCAAACAAACTTGGTGCAAGATTTGTGATTGTTCTCGGTGAGAGCGAACTTTCAAGCGGTGAATGCAGAGTTAAAAATATGGAAACGGGCGAAGAATATCCAGCAAGTCTCAAAGATTTGAAAACAGTATATCAAATTATCAAGGGGTAGTGATTAATTATGGTACATCAATTGAATGGAAAGGATTTTGCATCATTTGTGAAAGCGAACAACAAAGTTGTTGTTGATTTTTGGGCACCTTGGTGTGGACCATGCAGAGCAATGGCTCCAGTTTTTGATGAAGTTGCAAATACAAAAACGTCTCACAAATTCGCGAAAGTGAATGTTGATGATGCAAGTGATCTTGCACTTTCTTTTGGTGTGAACACAATACCAACCATTTTGCTCTTTGAAAATGGAACTCTTGTTGATAGGGTCAGTGGATATATGTCTGCGGACGATTTAATTACTTTTATTGGTGATTAATTAATGAAAATTGCAGTTTTTGGTGTGGTTTTTGCTGTTTTGGGGTATAAAACCATCAAAAAAGTGCAAAATTTTGAAGAAAATTTGTTTTTCACTATTGACACGTGGTGTGTCTTGGTATAAAATTATACCAGCGAAAGCAAATAGGGGGAAACTATGGAAAAAAATAGAATTGTATATCTTGATCACGCGGCAACAACTCCAATGAGC
Organism: Clostridia bacterium; assembly: GCA_045660245.1. Taxonomy (GTDB): domain Bacteria; phylum Bacillota; class Clostridia; order Christensenellales; family UBA1242; genus RGIG3872. The sequence continues at coordinate 10,172 of JAZRDJ010000093.1, forward strand.
AATGTTGTTTATCGTGATATGATAGAGGCTTGTGGGAATATTTATGGAAATTCTGCAAGTTTGTATAATGTTGGTCAAATTGCAAACAAAGCCCTTGATGAAGCAAGAGCAAAAATTGCAAAAGCAATCGGTGCAGATCCAAGTGAAATATATTTCACATCTGGTGGAACAGAATCAGACAACTGGGCAATCAAAGGTATTGCAAGAGCAAACAGAACAAAAGGAAATCACATCATTACTTCAGCAATTGAGCATCCTGCGGTATTGGAGTCATGTAAGGCGCTTGAAAAAGAAGGTTTCAGAGTGACATATGTTCCTGTTGATGACAAGGGCGTGATCAAATATGCTGAACTCATAAAAGCGATTTCACCTGACACGATTTTGATTTCAATTATGTCGGCAAACAACGAGGTTGGAACGATTCAACCAATTCGTGCCATTGCTGAACTTGCAAGAGCAAATAATGTTGTGTTCCACACAGATGCGGTTCAGGCGATTGGTGCAATTGATTTCAATGTGAAAGAAATGTGTATTGACGCAATGAGTATTTCTGCACACAAACTTTATGGACCAAAGGGTATTGGTGCACTTTATGTCAGAAAAGGCGTGAGAATTGAAAAATTCATGAATGGTGGAGAGCAAGAAAGAAACAAGAGAGCCGGAACTGTGAATGTTCCTGCTGCTGTTGGTTTTGGAACTGCGATTGAAGTTGCTGTTGCTGAACTTGAGGAAAACAACAAATATTTGAGATCAATCAGAAGATATTTTCTCAAAAAGATTAGCGAGGCAATCCACAATATCTCACTCAATGGTCACCCAACACAACGTCTTGCAAACAATGCAAGCGTTTCATTTGAAGGTGTTGAAGGAGAGTCAGTTTTGATGATGCTTGACCGTGAAGGAATATCTGTTTCAACTGGTTCTGCTTGTGCATCAGGAAGTCTTGCTCCTTCACACGTGCTTCTTGCGATGGGACTTGATGCTGAAGTTGCTCACTCAACAATCAGATTTACATTTGGAAAGAGCACAACAAAAGAAGACATCGACTATGTTGTTGAGAGAGTGAGAAGGGTTGTGAAGAAACTTCGTAGCATTTCAGCAATAAGAATTTATAAAAATAAGGTGGAGTTGTAATATGTATAGTCAAAAGGTATTAGATGAATTCTTCAATCCTCAAAACGTTGGGGTAATCAAGGGCGCTTCTGGCGTTGGGAAAGTTGGTAATCCCGCTTGTGGAGATATCATGAAAGTTTATATTCTCGTTGAAAATGATAAGATTGTTGACGCAAAGTTTCAAACTTTTGGCTGTGCTGCAGCAATCGCATCTTCATCTGTTGCCACAAGAATGATCATTGGCAAAACGCTCGAAGAAGCGTGCAAAATCACAAACCAAGATGTCCTCAAGGAACTTGGTGGTGAAATGCCAGCATCAAAAATTCATTGCTCAATCCTCGCTGAAGAAGCAATCCGCGCAGCAGTTGAAAACTACCACAAAAAGCAAACACGTGGCGGAAGTTCTGACGAAGAAGATGATGAAGAATAAAAATTAATTTTAAAATAAAAAATTTGAAAGAGAGATTATTTTGATCTCTCTTTTTTATTTATTTTCAAATTTTGTAATAGTTAGTTTTTTTAATGCTGATAGATTTATACTAATCTTATAAAAAAATTTTTCAAAAAATGTATAAAATTGTTTGTCTAATGGGGGGGGGGGGTATGATATAATGTTTTTGTAAAGATCAAAAGTATGAGTATGTTGAATCGTGAAAACTCAGGGGAGATACGAACTGTGAAAAAGATTACGTTCAAGAAAAAAATTTTGTCTATTGTTTTATGTTTTGTAGTGTTATTTGTTGGTACTGCGATTTTTGCTTTTTTTTATTCAACAAACAAATCAATTGGAAATGTTGATTTATTCAATGATAATTTTGTTTATAGTGGTTTGAGTGATATTGTACCTGTTGTGATATCTGATAATGAATTTGTTGGTGGAAGTTTTGTTTTTGAGAACGACAATGTTGTTGTTCAAAATTGTGAATTTGAAAACGCCAATATATCTCTTTTGGGGCAAAACGTTCAGTTTTTAGACACAAATGTGTCTGGTGGAAATTGCTCGATTGGTGGAGAAATGGCAATTGTTGATTCTTGCGAATTTCAAGACATTGAAACTTCAATTGTGATTTCTGGAACTGTGATGTTTACTGATTCAAACATCAAAAACTCTGGAATAAAGGCACACAATAATGCCGTTGCAATTTTGCTGGGTGAAACACATATTTCTGGAATTGGAATAAATTTGTATAATTCTGGAATGTTGCTGATGGGATTTAATGATAAAGTTGAAGAAGATGAAATATTCAATGAATTGGGAATTGAAACGACCGGACTGAAACAATTTTCTGGATCAATATCTGGTTGCAACAATGCTGTTGTGTTGGATCTATTTTCAGGACTCTATATGTGTTCAGGAAGCATTGAGAATAACAGTGGCATTGGGGTTCGTGCATCAAATGGATCGAGCATATTGATGCATGGCACTGGATCAATTTCAAACAATGGTTCACATGGTGTGTATTTGAAGGATGATGGTTTTTATGAATGGCATGATGACTATTTTAGATATAAAGAATATGATGGATACGAGTCAACATTTACTTTCTGGGGTGGATTGATATCAAACAATGGAAATACAGAAATTGTTG
>JAZRDJ010000094.1:0-7859 GCA_045660245.1 Clostridia bacterium
CCGACTTCAAACATCATTCCATCATCAACAGGTGCTGCAAAGATGGTGGGGGAAGTTATTCCTGCACTCAAAGGGAAACTCACAGGAATGGCATTCAGAGTTCCAACACCTGACGTGTCTGTTGTGGATCTCACTTGCAAACTTGCTCGTCCAACAACAATGGATGAAATCGTGAAGGCTGTTGAAAAGGCTGCAAAGGGTGAATTCAAGGGGATCATTGGTTATACTGATGAGGCAATTGTTTCAACCGATATGGTTGGTGTTTCAAATACTTGTGTGTTTGACATTTCTGCATCAATCATGCTCAATCCGACATTTGTGAAACTCGTTGCGTGGTACGACAATGAATGGGGATATAGTTGCAAAGTTTTGGACCTCATTTCTGCAATGAATGAAGTTGATAGAAAATAAAAAAAAACAAAAGGGCGATTTGATCGTCCTTTTTTGTTGGGTATTATACCTGACATACTATCCCATAAAATCTGGCAAAAACGATGATTTGGCGCTATGAAATGATGAAAAAAGGAGACGAACTTTCGCCTCCTTTTCTTTTGAATTTGTTTTTTTGCGAGTGGAATGGTTGACTAGTGATTAATCAACAAATCCGCCTTTGTCTGAGTCAACAGTTTCTTTTGTTCTTGCTTTCTTGTTTTGGAATTTGTTTTCTGAAGCATCAACTTTGACAGTTTTCTTTTTTGGGTGCTTTTTGAGTGAGATTGCAACAAGTGCAACACCGAGAGCAACCACCATCAAGATTGAAGAGAACACAAGGAAGAAGAGTGTGAGAGTATTTGAATCTGTTGGAGTGCTTTCTGCTTCAGCATCGCTATCGGTATAGAAGTTTTTGAGCACGGTTTTTGTGTCGTCTTCTGATACTGATTCAACGAGTGTGTCATAAGCATCTTTATCTTTGAGTTTTGTGATGTTCACGTCTGAAACCAATGCATAACCTGCAAGTTTTGCGTCTTTTGTTCCGAGAACAAAGTCAACGGTAAGACCAGAAATTGCTGTGTCGCCAGTTCTCACGATTGCGCGGTAGAGTTCATAACCATTGTTATCTGTTGTTGCAGAAGTGTTCACTTTTTCGAATTTGACTGAAATTGCGCTCATTGAAATTTCAAGTCCAGCGTTTTGAGCAAAGTCGCTTGTCTTCACGTATACTTCAATTGTGTAGAAACTTGATTTTTCCAAGGTGAATGACGTTGTTGAAGTAACTTTTGTGTCAAGGTCGCTCGCGTTGTAAATCAAAAGTGCACGATCTGATTTTGCGTTTGTATTTGAAATGTTTGAAAGAGTGAGGGTGTCTGAAAGTCTCACGGTTCCGTTTGTGTCAACAACACCAACAATTCCGTGTGTCTTTGCTTCGTCCTTGTCTTTTTCGTCTTTCATTGCAACTTTGTGTGAGAAACTTTCGTAATACTCATGAGTGATTTTTTCGTCATCATCAGTGTCTAGTTTTTCGTCAGCACCAGGAAGGGTTGTTGTCGCAAAGTTGTTTGAGTGCATTGTGAAGTTGTATGATGCATAGTCAACAACGAATGTTTTGTTTGCGTTTCTTTCTGCAGAAGTTGTGTTCTTTGCAAATTGTTCGTCAAAAAGTTCATTTGGAGACACTTTTATTTTTTCGCCATCGTCGTTTGTTCTTTCAACTTCTTTCATTTGATAAACACCGATATTCTTGAAGAATACTGTTCCTTCAGCGTCGGTGATGTCGATTGTGATTGTTGTTGATCTGCTTGATGCACCAGTACGAACGAGGAATGTGTACTCTGACCAAGCGTTTTTGGTCATTGTTGATCCGTCAAGTTCGAATTCTGCGATTGTTGCATCAGAGTATGTGAGGTAAACATTGATCTTTCCTGTAAAATCAGAAGTTGTACCTGCGCAACCATAAAGGCTGAATTGTACTTTGTAAACTGATGAAGAAGAGAGTGAGAAACTTGATGATTTCATGAGGAAATCACGTCCAACTCTGTCTGCGTCAGCGTCTTTTTCGGCTTGAGTCAAGGCAGGGGCATAAACCGCAAACACGTTTGTCTTTGCAACGTTTGTTCCGTTGTTTGGATTGAGTTCTGCGTCTTCCATGCCGAGTTTTGATTTGATTGTCGCAAATTTTTCGTTTGTTGGAACGATACCTGCAACAACGTCTTCGTCATTGTCTGAGCCGAGTGTCCAGTTTTGTGCTTTGTATGGAGCCTTGATTTCTGAATGATCATAATCTTCAGTTGTGATTGCGTTGAAGTATCCATTTGAAATTGTGCGGTTCACAACGAGTGATGACGGTGAAAGATCGAGTTTGTTTGATGATGATGCAGAAGAGAAGTCTGATGAAAGCACGCTCTCAACTTGGATATGGTCAACATAAATTGTGCTGTTCTTGTTTGCAAGGATCACGAGTTGAACATTGTCCAAATCTCTGTAAGCATTGCCGTGAACAAAGAACACAACTTCTGTCCACCCGTTGTTCATGTCCATTGTTTCGTCTTTCTTTTCATCTTCGTCAGAGTCGTCTTCTTCTGGCTCGGTGTAGAGGTCTGAAATTGTTTGTGTTTTCAAAATGTTTGTTCCATCAACTTTTGTGTCTCCGGCTTCGATATTTCCAAAGAGGGCAACAGTTGCTGATGATTTTTCATCGAGTGCCTTCACCCAGAATGAAATTCTGTAATATGCGAATTGTTCAACGGTGAATGGAGCAGAAACAAGACCGAGGTCATAAGACTGGTTCTTGTTGGTCATCTTGAGCACGTCGTTGGTTTTGCATGGATCAAATGTGTTGAAAACTGCGTCTTCGTCATTGATCTTTATGCTTGATTCAGCCACTTTTTCAATGCTGAATTTTTCTGTATCGGCGTATGCATCTTTGTACATCTCTTTCACAAGAGCAGGTGTTTCGTCCTCTACGTCTGAAAGTGAGAATTCTGGCACAAAGTATTTCCAGTCATAATCGCCAGCAGGGTCTGTTGTTTTGTAATCAGTAACGTCACCACTGAAGTTTGCGTTTGCAAAAAGTCCAGAGTAGTATGATTTTGCTCTTGCTGAATATTCATAAACTTCTGCCTCTGTTGCTGGAGCAGTGCCGTTCACTGTCTTTTGAAGATAATCTGTTTGATTGATTGTTTTCACAACAAGATTGTCCACAAGAACTGTGCCAGTGAGTTTGTCAGGTGTGTAGGTTGGGTCAGATTCGTTGCTTGGATTGTCTTTTTTGTTTGATCCTGCAACGCTTTCTGTGTTACCCAAGTACAAACTGATGTAAACTGATGGAGCAGAGCCCACACCTCGGGTTTCAAGGAAGAAGTATACTTGTGTCCATTCGCCTTCTGACTTGAGTTCTGATTTCACGGCTTCGAACTTTTTGCCGTCGCTTGTTGCAACCTTGATTGTTGCTTCAGCGTTGTCTGTTGTGTACATCCAGAAAGAAATCACATAATAACCTTGTTTTGCAAGGCTGATTGAGTTGCTTCTGTAATAATAATAAATATCATTCCAAACTTTGACAGGTTTCATTTCAACGTATTTGCCCTCGTTGCCCTCGAACTCTGCCTTTCCTGCATCAACCATTTCTGTCACAAGGTCAGCGTCAACAGGGAGATATTTTGCGTTTGATTCGTCAATGTCGTCAGCAGTGAAGAACACAACTTTGTCATCAGAACCCAAAACAAAATTACGGTTGTCATAAACCGTTTTGTTGTCGTCGTCCTTTTTGTCTTTGAGTTGTTTTGTTTCAGCGCCGTTCGCTTTGATCATCAAAACATAATTGTCGGCAGTTGTTTCTTCGCCTTCAGCAGGTGAGGTTGTTGAACCGTCATACTTGGTGTCAGGTTTGCCGTCGAGTTTTGTGATGTCAACAGAGAAGTTTGAGCCGTCAAAAGCGTTTTCTGTCTTTGTTTCGTCATCAACCTTTTTTTGATTTGAATAGTTTGTGTTTTTTGACCATTGAGTTGATGGCGTGAACTCATATGGGTCACCTTTGGTTTCTGCCTCATATGCTTTTGCCGCTGCAAGAGCAGTGTAATCTTGAACACACGCAAGAGTTTGGAACGAGCATGAGCCAAGAAGTGCAATCACAAGCATAAAACAAGCAAAAATCTTTTTGAGTCTAGTTTTAAGTTTCATAATGCCTCCAAAATAATTGTACTTTGTTTATCTCATGTTTTGGTTTTCACTCGTACGTGTGCTCGCCATGCGCACGCACGTATATAAACTAAACATAGATACTTTGATATTGTAATATATCTATTAAAAAAAATCAATGGTTTTTCATGACTTTTGCATTTTCTTTTTGTTTTTGTCCAAACTAAACACATGGGAAAATGGACAAAGATTGGTTTGTGTGTTTTGGCGGGCGCGATCATTGGGTTTATCAATGGATTTTTGGGTGCTGGAGGCGGGGTTTTGCTCGTGCCTTTTTTGCATTTTGTTCTCAAAAAAGAGACAAAAGTTTCGCACGCGACAGCAATCCTTGTGATGCTCCCAATTTCGGTTGCAAGTGCCATTGTCTATGTCGCAAAAGGGCAGTTTGATTTCATGCAAACGCTCCCAGTTTTGATTGGGTCTTTTGTGGGGGGGATTCTTGGCGCTTGTCTTTTGAAAAAACTCAAAAGTGACATCATTGTTGTGATTTTTTCATGCGTGCTCATCGCTTCTGGTGTGTATATGTTCATAACGATTTAATGATTGACAAAATGTGTGTTTTGTAATCATAAATCATGTGTTTTGTGGGGGGTGGAATTTGGAATTTTTGTGGTTTGGTTTGGCTGGTGTTGTTTCGGGGATTTTTGCCGGAATGGGCATGGGTGGAGGAACGTTTTTGATCCCCATTTTGACGCTTGTTTTGAGTGTTTCGCAACCACATGCACAACTCATCAATTTGATCGTTTTTTCGCTCTCGAGTATTGTGGTTTTGATCATTCAAGCAAAGAACAAACTCCTTGACTTTGAGGGGTTTTGGTGGATTGTTGTTCCGGCGCTTTTGGTGAGTTTGATCGGGGCGATTTTTGCGCTCTCGATCACTTCAATTGTGCTCAAATATTCGTTTGCTGGCTTTGTTTGTTTGGTTGGGATTTTGCAAATTGTCTTTCTGATTTTGGCAAAACGCAAGAAAAAACAAAGTTGAAAAAAGAGCCAAAAATAATGGCAAAATTTACATTTTAGGTTTTTGTTTTTAAAAAAATTTGGGAAAATGTTAAAAGGTGTTGCAAAATATTTTACAACACTTTTTTTATTTGTTAAAATATCATGTGAAAAAGAAAAATAACTAAAGTTATTTTGGGGAGATGACGATATTGATTATTATGGAAAATGCGGGAGTTCATATCGCTCCGCGAAAAAATAAAATTACAAAGTTTTCTTCAGCGGTGATGAAAGAACAAGATTCGTATCTTGTGCCTTTGGAGAGCCACAAAAATGTCTTTGCTGTTCCGACAGTCAAGGTTGGTGACAGTGTCAAAGAAGGAACTTTGATTGGAAAACCAAAAGACAGATATGGCGCGTTTGTATATTCTCCAACAAGCGGAAAAGTTGCGGCAATTGTTCAGCAAATGACGGTGCATGGGAATCTCGCTGATCACGTGCTCATCACTGCAGACAAACTCAACGAAACTGAGCACTTGCGTCCGATGGTTGATTTTTCAAGAAAAGAGATGGTTGAGCGTTTGATGGTGTCTGGTGCGGTTGGTGAAGACGGGGAATTGTGTTATATCAAATACCTCAGAAAACCAAATGTGAAAAACCCTATGCTTTTTGTGTCTTGCATTGATGACGATCCATACGTGAATGCGAGCGAAGTGTTGTTCCGTGAAAACATCAAAAAGGTGATTGATGGAGCGCTTGATTTTGCAAAACTCATTGAAACAAAAAAAATCACTTTCATTTTCACTGCAAACCAAAAGACCGCAATCAAGGAATACAAAAAGTATGTGAGAGAAAACAAACTCAAAGAATTTTATATTGAGGTTTATCCAAATCTTTATCCAATGACAATTGTGGAGATCACAAGGTATGTTTCAGGAAAAACTCTCGATGCTTCGGGAAGGTTTGCCAAAGGAATTTATATCGAAAACGTTTTTTCATGCAAAGAATTTTTTGATGCTGTGCACGAAAACAAGCCGATTGTGTCAAGAATGATGACCATCAATGGTCGAGGATTTTCAAGAAAAGGCAACTTTGTGGTCAAAATTGGAACACAGATTTCAAGCATTCTTGAGTATGTCGGCACAAGTGAACTTGAGAGCATGGACGAATCATTCAAAATTGTTTATGGCGGAAGTCTTTCTGGTGTTTCGCAGGAAACTGCAAAGGTGTCAGTTGATGCAAGCACAAAAGCCATTTTGCTTTTGACAAGCAAAGAATTTTCTCACGAAAAAGAGCACCCTTGCAACTACTGTGGGAAGTGCGTGGACATTTGTCCGGCAAAGATCATGCCTTATAAAATTGAAGAGTTCTTGCTTTCAAATGATCTTGATTTTGCAAAGCATTGTGGAATTGAAGCCTGCACAGAGTGTGGGGCATGTTCTTTTGTGTGTCCGGCAAAGAGATATCTCGCTCAGAGAATTTCTGATGGCAAGAAAAAACTCAAAGAAAGGGGGGATATTTAAGATATGGCAAGCAAAAGATTTTTGGTTTCTGGCACTCCGCACATAAGGCGTCACACGTCAACTGAGTTTCAATACTTGATGATCATTCTTGCTTTGATCCCATGTGTGGTGGCATCAATTGTCATTCACACTTTTTCAGCGCTCCTCATTTTGAGTGTTGCTGTTTTGGCGTGTTATGTATTTGACATTGTGTTCTCGCACATCTTTTTGGGACATTTTTCGTTCAGAGATTTTTCAAGTGTGATCACGGGAATGATCTTGGGGCTTGTGATGCCTGCAAAAGTTCCGGTGTTTTTTGTCTTGATTGCAGCGGTGATTGCAACGCTCATTTCAAAAGTACTCTTTGGTGGTGAGGGAAAAGAACTCGTGAATCCTGCAGGTTTTGGTGCAAGTGTGCTTGCGGCGCTCGTTGTGGGGTTTGGAACAACACTCGTGGCATATTCGAGTGCAAATGGCGAAATTGTTTCGCCTTTTGTGAATTTTGCTGATGGGGATTATGGCACGGTGCCAATTCTTGATTTGTTTTTGGGGCATGGTGGTGGCATGATCGGAACGACTTGCGCGATTGCTTGTATTGCAGGTGGTGTACTCCTCATGGCGACGTCGGTTTTTGATTTCTATATACCATTACTATCTATCATTGCATTTGTGGTTACAACAGTTGTTACAAAAGGTGGTGCGGGTGTGATTCCTGAACTTTTGTCAGGTTCATTCTTGTTTGTGAGTTTTTTCATGCTTCCATCGCATTCGTCTTCGCCAGCGCTTTGGCCAGCCAAGACGATTTATGCCATTTTGTTTGGTATTCTTGCTGGGCTTGTGAGAGAATCGTATCTATTTGGTGAAGCAGGTGTGTTTTTCTGTTTGATTTTGATGAACATTATCTCTCCATTTTTGGACATGGTTTTGAGTATACTTTTCAGAGGAAGGAGGTCAAAAAAATATGAATAAGACCTATATCTCACCATCAAAACTTGCGTGTCTTGCCATATGCTGTATGGTGTCATGTTTGGACGCGGGTTTTTCGACTTTTGTCATGAGTGTGTGCGCGGGGGCGACATATTTGCTCGGCATCATCATTGTTTCAAATATTGAAAAAATCACAAGCAATCATGTGCGTTTTGTGATCTTTGCGCTCATTGTGTCTGCAATGATGACAATCCTCAAGTTTGTGTTTGGTTATGTTGGTAGTCTTGAATTTTTGGACGTGGCAAGCAAACTTGATTTTGCGACGCTCGGGGCGTTGGTGCTGGGGATTTATCCAAT
>JAZRDJ010000095.1:0-5525 GCA_045660245.1 Clostridia bacterium
TTATATATGATTATATGGATAATTAATACAATCTTACACTTCATGCAAAGTAATTATTCTGCTCATAGTCACATAAAATTCAAGTATGACTATTTCGTTTTTCAAAACAACAAACAATTACCAAACAAAAAAGCATGACACAGCAAGTATCATGCTTTCTATTTTCTGTTTTGGGATGATTATTATTCTTCTCACTAATCCCGCAAAATATGCAAGCAAATTTCTTGAGGGGTTCATGTTGTTTGGCAAATCGGTTTTGCCAGGACTTTTCCCCTTCATGCTCATCACAAAAATGCTCACATCTCTTGGTTTTGTCAAAAAACTTGCGAGCATTTGTGGCAACTTCACGCAAAAAGTCTTTGCATCACCTGGAATTGGCGCATATTCGCTGATGATGAGCAATCTTTCTGGTTATCCCATTGGCGCAAAAATAATTGGTGACTTGCACTCAAACAAAATTATCTCAGACAGCGACGCACAAAACATGATCAACTACTCAATGACATCTGGTCCTGCTTTTGTGATCGGATCTGTTGGAGCGATCATGTTTTCAAGCGTGAAAGTTGGCGTGGTGATCTTTGCTTCACACTTAATTTCAAACTTCATCACGGGCATAATTCTCGCCAAAAGAATCAAATCCGAACTCAAAACTTCAATCAACCACTCAGAGCCTGCACCACCAAAAAAAGTCAGCATTGACAAAATCTTATCAGACAGCATGTACAGCGCAATCGAAGCCATACTCATTGTTGGTGGTTTTGTTTCATGTTTCTACTGTTTTTCAGAAATACTCATTGACCTAAAGGTTTTTGACATAATCAGTTATCCATTAGGCAGGTTTTTGGAGTTCCTTGGTGCGCCAAAAACAATGGCAACGAGTGTCTGTTCTGGACTCCTCGAGGTTACTCGTGGTTGCAAAGAACTTTCATTATTCTTCGCGTCTTTTCCAGTCCTTTCTGTCAGCCTTGCATGTTTTTTGATCAGTTTCTCTGGACTTTCAATTATCTTTCAATCCAAGGCGTTTTTATCCGCAACAAAAATAAAAACACGCCATTTGATCTTGTCAAAAGGCGTGCATGCTATTATTAGTTTTTTCATTTGTTTGGGAATTTCTTCCCTCATATTTTAATCTTCTTCATCACTCTGTCGGCGCTTGCCAAAAAGTGTTCCGTTGAGTTCTTCTCGATTGTTTCGAACAACGTGCAAGTTTTGAGTGAGATAATCCTCAACGCTCTTGAGCATTTTGTCGAGATTGCTCTTTGTCGCCTGATACATCTGCGTTGTTCGCTTGTTTGCTGTTTCAACAATTTCGTCAGCCTCTTTCTCGGCTCTTTTCACAAGTTCTGACTGACTCAAAATGTGTTCAGCGCGTTGCTCGGCTTCTGCAATAGTCTTTTGTGCAGATTCTTGTGCTTGAAACAAAATCTTGTCTCTTTGTGAAAGTAAATAACTCGCTTCTTTGAGGGCTGTTGGCAAATTGCGCTTGAGTTCACCAACAAGTTCCATGCACTTGTCATTCTTCTTGCCCCACAAAAAGTTCTTTGACCTTGCAAGTTCATCTTCCAACTCTTCAATAATTTGATTAATATCCATTTGAAAATCCCTTATTTCTCCTGCATTATGAAGTCAACAGAAATGCCTGCATAGGCTTTCGACTTGCTTATTATATACCTTCTGAGTAACTTTTGCAACGATTTTTTATCAATTGAGTGTTCATAGACAATAATTCCATCACTTGAAAGCATGTCATGACTCTCAATGAACGCGATCACCTTTTCTCCCAAATCAGAACCATATGGTGGATCCAAAAAAACAACATCAAGTTTGATTTTTTCTGCAAAAAGTCCTTCAAGCGCCACAAAACAATCTTTGCTCTCAATCCTCAAATCTTCTTTCATATTTCTTGAATTTTTCTTGAGTGCATCAATTGATTTTTGGTTATTATCAACAAGAATTGTTGTCTTTGCTCCACGAGAAAGTGCCTCAAGTCCATATGCTCCGCTACCAGCAAAAAGATCGAGCACCACCTTTCCTTCAAATGATAAAGGAAGCATTGAAAAAATTGATTCTTTGACTCTTGCGAGAGTCGGACGTGTCGCATCACCTTCTGGGTGCACAAGTTTTCTTGCTCTGTATTTTCCTGTGATTATTTGCATGAATAATATTCCCTCTTCACCCGGCCACTCATGCTGGTCAGGATTTCATAACTTATTGTATCACACATACTTGCAATTTCGCAAACACTTATTGAATTTTGTCCTTGATTTCCCCAAAGCATAACGTCCTTCTGACTTGTGTCTTGAATTTTTGTTATATCCACAAACATACAATCCATGCAAATGTTGCCAATTATATCACACTTTTGACCTAAAACCAAAACTTGACCACGATTTGAAAGTCTTCGAACGGCAACATCACCATACCCAATGTCCACACAAGCAACCAACAAGTCATGAGGAGCCACAAAAGCATGGTCATAACCAATTGCCTCGCCTTTTTTAAGCGACCTTGTGCCAATGATATTTCCAATCATCATTGAGGTTTCTTCAAAAAGATCAATCCCAATCCTCACCATGTCATATGAAAAATTCGAGTCCCCAGACCTTTTTGAACTGCTAATATGACAAATTGGATTGAATCCACTCTCTTTTGCCATTTTCACAAATCTGCCAAATCTCTCATTTTGTATTTGAACAATATGATCATCACTTGAGCAGGCAAAGTGTGAATACAATCCCTCAAAATTCACATTTTGCATTGACCCCCAAATTTCAAGCAATTGCTGAAATTCTCTAAGATTAGAAAGCCCAAATCTGTGCATTCCGGTGTCAATTTTGACGTGAATGTTTGAAATTCTCCCAAGTTTTTTTGCAATGCAATCAACTTTGTGCAAATCTTCAATTGATTGAATGGTTATATCACCTGAAAGTTTAATTGCTTTTTCAATGTCTGAATCTTTCACAATGGGTGCAAGAATGAGAACTTTTTGAACAATATTATTCTTTCTGAGCATCATGAGTTCATCAACCCTGGAAACTGCAAAGAAATCAACCATATGTTGCAGTTCTTTTGCAATTTTGGACATACCAAAACCATAAGCATTGGCTTTGATCACTGCACAAATTTTCACACCATTTCTGAGCACTTTTTTGTGAAAATTTATTTCTCTTTTGATTTTGTCAACATCAATCACAAGTTTTGCGATAATTTTCACCCCACATTTTTTTATGCCATATTTTATGAAAACCACAAAACTTTCGTGAAAAAAAGACGACAAAATGTCGCCTTTCAAAATTTTTGATTTACAACTCTCTCACATCTTGATTCTCAAACACACAGAACGAAAAATCCAGTCCATTTTCAGACATAATTTCAGACTCAGATGAGAGTTTCCATTTTCCAGTCTTTTCAATGTTGTTGATATATGTATCTGCTGGTTCATGAGCCCTAATTTTTGTGATATATGCCTGATCACAGTAGTCCATCAAAAGATTGTAAATACTCGCCCCACCAATCACAAACACGTCATTTGTATCGTATTTTTCGAGTTCTTTTTTGAGTTCTTCAACACTCCTCACAGTGGTTGCTCCAGCAAACTCATTGTCTGAAAGAGTCATCACAATGTTTGTTCTGTTTGGAAGCGGTCTTCGTGGAAGTGACATGTATGTTTTTTCACCCATAACAACAACTTTACCCATTGTGATTTTTTTGAAATAAGCAAGGTCTGATGGAAGAGAATAAATCAAATCACCATTTTTCCCAATTGCATAATTTTCATCAACAGCAACAATAAAATTCATAAATCACATTCTCCTTTTCTATACTGCAACTTCAATTTTGTACTTTTTGTCGTTGCATTTGTAATCAATAAGTTTGAAACTGTCCACAGTAAAATCATAAAAATTCTTAACACTTGGATCAATCCAAAGTTTGGGAGCCTTGTGTTGTTTGTGTTTCATGATCTCTTTGACAAGCGGAATATGCCTGTCATAAATGTGACAGTCTGCAATCACGTGCACAAGTTCACCAACCTCAAGCCCTGCATGACGAGCCATCATGTGAACAAGAATTGCATACTGACAAACATTCCAGTTGTTCGCCGTGAGCATATCTTGTGATCTTTGATTGAGTACCGCATTGAGTTTGTTTCCGGTTACATTAAAGGTTACACTGTACGCACATGGATAAAGCCCCATTTCAGACAAATCATGATGGTTGTAAAGGTTTGTCATTATTCGCCTTGATGCAGGATTGTGTGTGAGATCAAAAAGCACTCTGTCCACTTGATCAAACTCGCCTTCCTTGTATTTGTGTTTGACTGAAAGTTGATAGCCATATGCCTTTCCGATTGATCCAGTTTCGTCTGCCCAACTGTCCCAAATATGGCTGTTTAACTCATGAATATTATTGCTCTTTTTTTGCCAAATCCACAAAAGTTCGTCAATGCAACTTTTGAAAGCAGTTTTCCTGATAGTTATCGCTGGAAACTCTTTTGACAAATCATATCTATTCACAACACAAAAACTTTTTATTGTGTGCGCAGGCGTTCCATCGTGCCATTTTGGTCGAACTTCCAAGTGATTGTCTGAAAAACCATTCTTCAAAATTTCCTTGCAATTTTTCACGAAATATTTGTCTGCAATGCTCATGTTTTTGCTCCTTTGTTTTTCTATTAGTTATTTTTTTCATGAAGAGTGAGTGTGTTTAAAAGCAGTTCAGCAATTGTCATTGGTCCAACTCCACCTGGCACAGGGGTAATAAATGATGCTTTTTCTTTCACTTCTTCAAAATCAACATCACCCACAAGTCCATCATCTGTTCTGTTGATTCCAACGTCCACAACAATCACACCATCTTTCACCATGTCTGCAGTCACAAATTTTGGTTTGCCCATGGCAACAACCAAAATATCAGCATTTTTTGTGAACTCTTCAAGATTTTTTGTTTTTGAGTGGCAAATTGTCACGGTTGCATTTCGCTGTTCAAGAAGCGTCGCAACACTTTTCCCGACAAGCAAACTTCTACCGATCACCACCACATTTTTTCCTTGTATTTCAATCCCATAATGCTCCAAAATGTGAACGACACCAATCGCTGTGCAAGGAGCAACAAGCGTGTTTTTTGAAAACAGTCTGCCGAGATTAATTTCCGTGAGACCATCTACATCTTTGTCTGGTGGTATATGAGAAATAATCTTTCTTTCATCAAGCCCATTTGGGAGTGGCAACTGAAGCAAAATCCCAGATATCGTTTCGTCATTCCCCAGTTTCTCGATTGTGTCAATTACATCTTGTTCTGTTGAATTTTCTGGCAAACATTCAACGATGGACTCAAACCCGACACGTGCGCATGCCTTTTCTTTTGAAGATACATAGACCTTGCTCGCTGGATTTTCACCAACAATGATACAGGCAAGTTTTGGCACAACTCGCCCTTTACTCACATATTCCTTTTGAATTTTTTCCTTTATTGCATCTTTGATTTTTTCAGACACAAATTTCCCATTCAATATTTCCATGATTCAA
>JAZRDJ010000096.1:0-3005 GCA_045660245.1 Clostridia bacterium
CAAGAACAGTCATGGACACTGCGGGCGAAAGAAACTCTGTGCTCTTCACCACAACCGACCTCACCAGACTTGAAGTCAAACGCGACATTTCAGCGTTTTATTATCAGTCAGGCAACGGAAACAACTTCTTTTTTGAGGTTGAACTTCCTGATGGCACAATCGGTTATGTTCAGGACACCAATGTTGACAAAAGCATGAACGGAAACTTCGTGCAAACAAATGCAGTGGTTTTGAGAACTTCAGTGATTTACACAAACCCAGAGCCAGGCGCAAACAACACAATCTTCACACTTCACGAGGCCACAAGAGTCAGAATTGTCGAAAACCGCCATGGCAATGAAAAATACACAAAGATCTCATTCAATGACGACAACGGCAATTATTACACCGGCTACATCTTGTCTGAAAACATCAAAGCCGACTCATGGTCAAGCATGCAACTCATCGGGCTTGTGCTTGTTGTGTTCTCAGTCATTCTCTTGGGCGTGATCTTGATTGTTCGAAACAGACTCAACCATGAATAATCATTGATCAGGAAATTTCAAAAATAATGATAGTTAAATGATTTTTCAAATCTGAAAAAAATGAAAAGACAAAAAAAAACTTGGGATATGTATTCCCAAGTTTTTTGTTTTGTGAGCAAAGCCTCAAAAAAATTAGTTCTCCTTGAAACAATCATTTGCCCCTCTTGTTCGTTGTCGTTTTGGAGATTTCAAAAAACAGTTCTTCTTTGTCGTTATGGATATTGAACAAAAAAGATCAAAGAACTTTTTTTCTCTGCCTTAACTCATGTTATATTTTACACTCAAATTTTCCAAAATGCCAGAGAAATATTCTTTAATTTTGCTACTATTAGCATACACCTTGTCGGTACTTGTCGAAATCTTCGTTATCGACACTTCATATGCAACTTTTGAGAGAATATTGCCGTCAAAATCCTTTTTTTGGTATTTCCTGCTCTGAATTCTCCCCACAATGTCAATTGCGTCACCAACCACAAGTTCCGATGAAACTCTTGCGTTCGTGCTCCACGCGATGCAAGGCAAATAGTCACTCTTTTTGTGCCCACGATTGACAGCAACCAAAAGGTCAGCAATTTCTCTCCCAAAAGGCGTTGTTCTGATGCTCGTTGGCTTGCAAATAAACCCAGAGAGCATGACAATGTTGCTGCTCCTCTCTTCGACTGAACTTGGATCAAGTTCCGAGAGCGCGAACACCACAAGTTCAAGACGGCTTTTGCCATCACGGATCACATTCCTGCTCCTGAACTGCCCGAGCACAGCAATCTCTGATCCCATCTCCTTTCCTCTCACCATGCATTCAGGGAGATTGAGCCTGAGTTCATCACATTCTCCAGAAAGTCTCAAAACCTTGATGCTTGTCTCAAAAAACACCCCATAGTCACTCTCTTGGGGCTCAAAATCCCCTGAAATCACTCCTTTCAAAATTACTTGATTGTTGCTGTCTTTGTTGAACATTTTTCTTTTTCTCCTGTTATTTTATTTTTTTAAATCATAATTTATTTTTTTGTTTGAACGCCCTGAGCATTGATCTGATAGTTTTCTGTGTACACCAGTTCGTCGAGCCTCACCATGCTGTAACCATTCTGCTTGAGATAAGTAATGATCATTGGGAGTGCCTCCAAAATATGGTCTGAATTGTTGTGCATCAAAATGATTGAACCTGGCTGAACTGTCGCCTTGACACGCTCAAGAATGGCAGAGCCAGAGAGCCCTTTCCAGTCGAGAGTGTCAACGTCCCATTGAATGGTCATGAGCCCCATATTTTCGGCCTCAGAGATCAATGTGTCGTTGTAGTCACCATATGGTGGCCTGAAAAACCTGACTTTTTTCCCCGTCACATTTTCAATGAGCGAACACGAAACAGAAAACTCTTCACGAATGGCTGACACTGAAAGCGTGCTCATCTTTGGGTGCGTGTTTGAGTGCGTGCCAATCGTGAGCCCTGCCTCGTCAATCTCCTTGATTTTGTCTGCATACTTTTCAGACCAGAACCCAACCAGAAAAAACGTTCCAGACACCCCATGACTTTTGAGGATCTCAACGATCTTGCTCGTCTTGTCTGCCCCCCAAGCCGCGTCAAAAGTGAGCGCGACCTTTTTTTCTTGCGTGTCCACTCGGTACACTGGCAGTTTTCTTGATGCGTGGCCAAGATACACCGACTCCGACTTTGTCGAAACCAGCAAAAAGCCAAGGAAAAAAACAACCAAAATCAACGATAAGTACACCTTGCAGGCTTTTGCTGAAAAACAGTAAAATTTCATAGCGTTTCAACTCCTATATTGTATTATGGGAATAGTTCCAAGGACGGAAAGAATTATGCAGAATTTGCGAATTTCCGTTGCCTTTGCAGTCAATGTTTGTCGAAAGAGAAATTCAAGGCTAGAAAATGCCCAAAACAAAATAACAAATCAGCACAAAACAAAGAGCGAATAGTATTCATTCAAAATTTAGCAATATCATACAAATTTCCCATTCTGTCAAATTTTGATCTTGTCACTTCCCATTTTTCTTGATACAATATTATGCAAGAGGACAATCATGTATGAACAATTCCATTCAAAATTCAGCGTGTTTTACTGGTCACAGACCCAAGGATCTTCCTTGGGGGTATGACGAGTCAGACAGCCTCTGCAAAGCGTTCAAAACCGACCTTCGAGGAGCGATTGTGACTGCGATCAAAAACGGCATCACCCACTTCATCACAGGCATGGCAGAGGGTGTGGACACTTATGCCACTGAAATCCTGATCGATCTGCGCGACAATCATGGTGCAATGATCACCATTGAGGGCGCTGTTCCCTGCAAAGAACAATCAAAATTCTGGTCAGCGACCTCGAGAGAAAGATATCATTGTCTCCTCTCAAAACTCGACAAAACAACACTCGTATCAGAGCAATTCACACCATGGTGCATGCAAAAACGCAATGACTTCATGCTCTCTCACTGCTCACACGTGATTGCTGGTTTTTCAGGCAAGACATC
>JAZRDJ010000097.1:0-1613 GCA_045660245.1 Clostridia bacterium
GTACTATTTTTGATATAAAGATAACTTAGGAGAAAATCAATAGTTTATGGGTAAGAACATAACAGGCGCACTTTTCAGAAAAATGGTAATTTCTGGCGCGAATTACTTGGAACAAAACAAAGAATATGTCGATTCGCTCAACGTATTCCCAGTACCAGATGGAGATACGGGAACAAACATGTCACTCACAATGAGATCTGCTGTTCGTGAAGTGAACATGTGCACAAACAACAACCTTGATGCAATTGCTGACGCTGTGAGCAAAGGTGCACTCAAAGGCGCGAGAGGAAACTCTGGTGTTATTTTGTCACAAATTTTGAAAGGTTTTTCATCAGTTCTTGTTGAGGAAACAAACGTCACAACAAAACTTTTTGCAAAGGCTCTCAAAGAGGGTAGTGATGTTGCATACAAGGCTGTCACAAAGCCAAAAGAAGGAACAATCCTCACAGTTATTCGCATGATGAGTGATGAATCTCTTCGCATTGCAAAAAAGACTGATGACATGGAAGAGTTCTTGAAAAAGACGTTGGAAGTCGGTGAAGAAGTGCTCAACACCACACCAGACTTGTTGCCAGTTCTCAAAAAGGCTGGAGTTGTCGATGCCGGTGGACGTGGACTTCTCGTGATCCTTTATGGTTTCCTCAAAGTTGTCATGGGTGATGAAAGTGAACTCAACCTTGAGTTTGAAAATGATCAGGTTTCTGCAGATCCAATGGCAAACCCTCAAGTTGATTACAATGATCTTGCAGATATTGAATTTGCATATTGCACAGAATTTTTCATCATCAATATCAACAAAAAAACAACTGAAGCAGACATTGACAAACTCCGTGAAACACTCATGTCTCTTGGAGACAGTGTGATTTGTATTGGTGACTTGAACCTCATCAAGGTTCACGTTCACACAAATGAGCCTGGCGTTGCTTTGACACATGCTTTGAAACTTGGTGAACTCAATGCACTCAAGATTGAAAACATGCTCGAGCAAAACAGAGCACTCAAAATCAAGCAAGAACCAGAAGAACTCAAAAACATCGGTAGCGTGGCAATTTGTGCTGGTTCTGGCCTTAAGGACTTGTTTGTTGACCTCGGTGTTGATTATGTTATTGAGGGTGGTCAAACAATGTACCCAAGTGCTGAAGATATTGCAAAAGCGGCAGACAATGTGCTTGCTGAAAATGTCTTCATCTTGCCAAACAACAAAAACATCATTCTTGCTGCTGAACTTGCAAAAGATCTTTCAAGACGCAACATCATTGTTATCCCAACAACTTCTGTTCCTCAAGGTATCACTGCTGCAATCAATATTGATGCAGATGCAAGTATTGATGAGAACAAGGAAAACATGGTTGAAGCAATCAAGAATGTAACAAGTGGATCTGTTACTTATGCTGTTCGTTCAACTTCAATTGATGGTTTCAAACTCAAAGAAGGTGACATCATTGGTCTTGGTGAAAAGAATATCATCGCAAAAGGTGCTGACGTGAACGAAGTTACTGCTGACACTGTTGCAAAACTCGTGAAAGAGGATTCTGCAACAATCACACTCTTCTTTGGATCTGATGTTCAACCAGCAGAGGCAGAGGCACTCAAGGAAACTCTCACTGAAAAAT
>JAZRDJ010000098.1:0-3559 GCA_045660245.1 Clostridia bacterium
ACATGGCTACGATCCGACTTCCAGTGGTTATGAAGAAGCCGCTGCACAAGGCTTGATTGCTGGAATCAATGCAAATCTCAAACTCAAAGGAAAAAATCCACTAATCCTCAAAAGAAATGAAGCATATATTGGTGTTTTGATTGACGATCTCACAACAAAGGGAACTCTCGAACCATATCGAATGATGACCAGCCGTGCAGAACACAGACTTGTCTTAAGACAAGACAACGCAGACCAAAGACTCACAGAAATCGGGCGAACTGTTGGTCTTGTGACTGATGAGAGATACAAAAAGTTCAAACAAAAAATGAAACAAATTCAAAAACTCACAGAACTTGCTGAAACAACGATCGTCAAACCATCTGAAGAAGTGAATTCATATCTCTCATCAATTGACCAATCACTCCTCTCTGCGCCATGCAAATTATCTGCTCTCATCAAAAGACCAAATGTCTGCCTCACGGATTTGAACAAATCAATCAAAGCATTCAAAGGCTTTTCAAAGTCCGTTGTCACTCAGGTGGAAATCCAAATAAAATATTCAGGCTATTTGATGCGCCAAAACGAACTCATTGAAAGAACATTGAAACTTGAAGAAAAGACAATTCCAAAAGATATTGACTACCTGAACATGCACGGACTCAGACTTGAAGCCCGCGAAAAACTAGACTTCATGCGCCCTCTCACAGTGGGAGCAGCAAGCAGAATCAGCGGTGTCAGCCCAGCAGATATCACAATTCTTTTGATGCATTTGAGTTGAATTAATCCACAATAAAAGAAGACCAAATACTGGTCTTCTTTTTCTTATTCAAACTTGTCAATATGTTCAATAACAATTGACAACTCTTCAATGATTTCTTTACTCTTTTGTTCATCTTTACTCTCAATCATTATTCGAATTTTGGGTTCTGTCCCTGACATTCTGAGGATTAATCTTCCGTCAATGAGTTTTTGCTCCGCCTTTGTCTTTGCCTCTTTGAGAATTGTTGATTCCATAATTCTTGATTTGTCTTTCACAACAATATTCCTTGTGTGTTGTGGAATCAATTCTTTGCATCTCAAGTTCGACAGTTTTTCTTTTGACTTCGCCAAATATTTTGCGACAAACAATCCAGCGAGCATTCCATCTCCTGTTTCAAGGACATTTCTTATGATTATGTGCCCCGATTGCTCACCACCGAGCACTGCACCAATTTCACCCATGAGTTTGATGACATACTTGTCACCAACATCACTTCGCAACATCTCAATGCCAACATTTTTCAGATTATTTTCAATGCCAAGATTTGTCTGAATTGTTGCAACAACAGTATTTCCATCAAGCAACCCTTCTCCCGCAAATTGCTTTGCAAGAAAACACAAAATTTGATCTCCATCAAACTCTTCACCCATGTCATCCACTGCAATCACTCTGTCAGCGTCACCATCAAATGCAAAACCCACATCTGCACCAGTTTCAAGAACTTTTTCTTGCAATCCAGAACAAAACAGTGCCCCACAGCCATTGTTTATGTCTTTCCCAGTGGTTTTTGTGTTGATTGCGTGCACTATTGCACCCAAATCAGAATATAACCTCTCAGCAATATTTGATGACGCTCCATTTGCAGAGTCCAAAACCACTTTGATTCCACAAAGACAATTCTCGCAAAAAAAACTCTTTACATGATTGACATAGTCAGCAATATATTCTGAATGAAACTCATAAATTCCAAAATCTGTTTCTCCCTTTTTGATAAACAAAAATTTTTCAATTTGGTTTTCAAGAGCGTCATCAATCTTCTTTCCATCAGCACCAAAAATTTTTATTCCATTGAATTCGTGTGAATTGTGGCTTGCACTGATCATTACGCCAAAATCAAAACACTTCTGCTTCACGAGGTATGACACACATGGTGTTGGTGCAAGTCCAATATCATGAACAATCGCACCACGAGAAATTGCGCCACTTACAAATGAACTTTTGAGACAATCACCTGACTCTCTTGTGTCTTTTGCAATGATTATTTTGGGTTTGTGTTTGAGACAAGAAAGTGTTTTCCCCACTTTGAACGCCATTTCAATCGTCAGATCTTGTCCAGCAACACCACGGATCCCGTCTGTTCCAAAAAATATTCCCATTATCTCACACCCCTTTCAAGTAATCATTAGCACGATTTTCTTTTTCCTCCGCCCGCGCACGACCGATCACAAATGATCCACTTTTGACATCATGTACGACTGTCGTCCCCGCACAAATATAGGCACAATTTCCAACTTTGAGCGGCGCGATCAAGTTCACATTGCTCCCAACAAAACAATTATCTCCAACCACTGTTCGTGCTTTTGTTTTCCCGTTGTAGTTTGCAAAAACAACCCCGCAACCAATATTGCAATCTTTGCCAATTTGTGCATCACCAACATATGACATATGACTTATTTTTGTCTTTTCACCAATGCTTGCATTTTTGATCTCACAAAAGTTGCCAATCTTTGCTGAATGACCAATCCTCGATTCTGGCCTTATTCTTGCATATGGACCAATGACTGCATTGCTTTCTATGTTTGAGCACTCAATCACACTTGCATGAACTTTCGAATGCGCACCAATATGTGAGTCCACGATATAATTGTTGGGGAGCAATACAACCCCATCACCAATGTATGTATCACCATCAATGTGATTGCCTTCATACACAACAACATTTTTCCCAAACTTTACATTTTTGCCAACAAAAGTTCGTTTTTTTTCTACAAACCGAACACTACTTTTCCCCATAAAAATCCTCTTTTCTGCTATTAATTTCTCATTTTGTCACCTTAAGCAACGGTTCAAAATTAATCCATTATATGCTCTATTCCTGTTTTTTTGATCCACTCCAACACAAAAAAACAACCCCAAAGTGGGTTTTTGCTAGAAAAAATGGGCTTTTTTAGTAAAAATGGTATAAAAATGTTTTGCATCGTCAATAAATTATGTTAAAATATAACCATAGAGAGATGACCCAACAAGTGTTGGATCAAACTCAAAAATAAGGAGGTCGCTATTTATGAATAAAGGCGAATTTTTAAGAGCCGTTGCAGAAGAAACAGGCTTCACAATCAAAGATGCTACAGCATTCTATGATGCATACAACAAAGTTGTTTTGGATGCAATGAAGAACAATGAAAAAATTGCATTGGTTGGTTTCGGTACATACGAAGCAAAAAACAAACCAGCAAGAGAATGCACAAACCCAGCAACAGGTGCAAAAGTAAAAGTTGCTGCTTGCAAGGCTCCATCTCTTAAATTTGGAAAAAGCTTTAAAGATGCCCTTAACTAATATTTAATTGTTAATAGGCAACAAAAAATCCTACAAGTAATTGTAGGATTTTTTTATTGTTTATTTTTTGTTTTACATTGATTGCTTATGATTTTCTTTTTTGAACTTCTCGTGTAATCACTGAACCGACAACAATCGCCACCATGATTGCGAGAACAACAATCAAAAGATTTTGTCCAACCACCGTTTTGTAAACCGCGATACCAATCATGTTTCCAGACACGGTATCACTTTCAAATTGCCAATGAGAAAATTTGTAA
>JAZRDJ010000099.1:0-3630 GCA_045660245.1 Clostridia bacterium
CGGCACAGGGATTTCCTCAAACACAGCCTCAAGTTCAACATTTGCATTGAGCGTGAATGTGTATGATGAGTTGTTGCTCATGAGCACTCCATTGTTTTTCCAGCCAACAAATCTGTATCCATCTTTTGGCGATGCCACAACTGTGACACTGTCCCCCTGCTCAAAAGTCCCAGCCCCAGTGACAGATCCATGCTCTGCATCACACGAAAGAACAATAACGTATGAATTTTTCCAGAACACCACATTGCCTGCCACAGTTTCATAGTTCACATTGTCTGCTGGCACAAATTCAAAGACATAAGCCACTCCTTGCAAAATTTCTGTGGTGCTTTCAATCGCGACACCATCACTCACAAAAACCGTGAACGTTCCATCAACATCAGCGCCACCCACACCTTTTGCGCTTCCCTCAAAGTTGACATCTGCAAAAGTCTTTCCAGATTGCTGAACCTTGACAAATTCAACAGTAGCGGTTGGAGTTGCCTTTTTGATTTCAAACTTTTTTGTTCCTTCCACAAAATCCGCAGGGTTCAAATTGTTTGTTGCCACGACCTTGATCCAGTATATTCCCGCATTTGTTGGTGCTCCACCAATATCATTGCCAATTGCGCCTGCATTGTCTGCGTGATATGACACGGCATAAGCAAAGTTCGTGTCATCACCATCAGTGAAATATTGAATGTCAAAATCCCCGCCACCAGCAACGCCGGCTGACACTTGCATGGCATCAAAGACAATGCTTGACTTCACCTCAAACTCAACCTTTGTGTTGAAAACTGCACACTTTGTTACTGACATTTTCAGAACACTGCTTTCGTCAATCCCCCAAAGTTCTTGGGTTGGCGCGTCATATTTGTACTTGATCGTTGACGAGCCCGTGCTCACACTATATCCATCAGTGATGCTTCCAGTTCCGCCAGCCAAAAACAAACTTCCGTTGCCCCCAACGGTTCCAGACTCACTGTTTGTGACGTCCACGAGATAATTTTTGCCATCGAACATTGACACCATATTCCACATATGCGCTTCATTGTTCATGCTTCCTTGCACCAAATAACACTCAATTTCTTCATGTGAAAAATCAGTCAAATCACACAAGTACTTGAATGCCTTGGCATATCCCTCACAAACAACGTTTGTGCTTGGGTTCCCATCAAAGACAAAAACAATTTGCCAAGGATCGCCATAAGCCACACCGCCACTTGCAGCAGCACTGTTGTATGACACAAGATCCAAAATTTCGTCCTTGTACGCAGTGAGTTTGTGAACATCACTGTCAGCCTCATGCTCAGAAACAATTGCTTGAGCGTTTGCGCTGGCTGTTGAAACTGACTGGGCTCTGCTGGTGTCAACGGCAGGACTACTCTCATTGTATCCAGGTGCCTTGTATCCACTTGCAACACCAAAAGAAATGTTGAACAAAACGATCCTTCCACTCATCGCAGAATAAGACACAGACGAAGACCAAACATATCCACCACTGCTCGTCTTGTCAAACCAATAAAATTCATATGGGTGGTCACTCATCAATGCTTCCACCACTTTTTCGATCTGGAGTTGGGCATAAAAAGCAGGAGTTACTTGATTTGGACTTGAAATGGTTTTGATGCCGAGTTCGCTTGCTGTCCATGAACTCTTTACCCCCCAAGACGCAAAATCACTTTCGTCAAACTCAAGATGCGTGCTTGCTCTCACGCCAGACGCAATCTTCAAGACCTCGCTTTCAATCGCCAGATAAAACTTCTTTTGAACTTCTGTCAGCCTTGCTGAAGCCTTGATTGTGGTTGTTGTTTTCTTTTGAGGGAACAACACACTTTCGGCATATCTTTCAAACAACAAATCGTTTTCTTTGATCTGCTCTTCCATCTGAACCTCAGCATTGTCACCTGTGTTTTTCATAACATTTCCGCTTGAAATCATCACTGCAAACACAAAAGCAAACACAAGTCCCAAAAGCAAAAATCTTGATTCCCCACTTTTTCTCATCACCTTATCTCCTCTGTTTGAATTTTTTTTGCATTACATCTCTTTTTCTGATTGACTGAGTCCGGGATAATACTTTCCCTCAAACTCACCTTCAGTCACAAAAATCGTGCTCCCTTTTTCATAACCAGAACATGAGAGCGGATTGAGTTCACAAAGATCAAACTTTCTCTTTCCGTCTTTGTCCACGAACTCAAGGACGTCCGCGACAAAAGTGCGACTTTTGTCAGCAAAACCATCAATCAATCCCTGAACATAGTCAAGCACTCCTTGAGGAACAGGCCTGTCCTCGATCCAACTTCTGCTTGAAACAAACTTTCCGTCCACGACAAAACTTCTGTATTCCACCGGCACATGCTTGAACTCATCGTCCTTGACAATTTCCAAAAATGGCTGAACAATGACCTCTGTACTTTTAGGGAGCATTCCAAACCTGAAGTCTGGGTGATCTTTTGATGTGCTCGTGATCACCATGTACATCGGCTCACTGAAAAATTCCGCAAGACTTGATTCCTTGTTCTTGTTTGAACTCAAATCTTCATCAGACGAAACTTGCAAAAATTCAGGAAAAAACTTTGAAACAGCGAGAACCTCGCATGAAAAATTCTTTTTCTTTGTCTTGAAAAACACACGCCCAAAATTTTCCTTGTATTCATCAAAGTTTGCCAAAAACTCGCCAAGATTTGTTGCACAAGCGTCACGAAATGTGGGACTAATGTAACTCGCCCAGTCCATGACCGCACGAGTTTCTTCTCTTGAAACCACCATTTCCGCTCCCGCATCTTCGAGCGCACCAAACAAAGTGTTCATTTCCGGAATAATGCATCGAGCAAGAACTCTTTTCCTCGAAACATCAAGTTCTCTTCCATTTTCGTCATGAAACTTTCCAGTTTCCTTCACAAACCTCGCAAACTTCGACAATTTTTTTGCGTTCGCAATGTCAAAATTCATGTTGTCAAAAATGTGCGAACCATGCCTCGCCTTTGCATGAGAATAGTCGCCTTGATCAAGCGTGTCAAAACAAAAACAGTAAAAATCAATATTGTTGTCCATCAAATCTTCTTGCCCCTTTTTCAAAACCAAAAAATCTCAAAACAAAAACTCATGGCTTCAGTTCAAAATTCTGTAATATTCAATGTAGCAGTCAATCTCAAACACTGCATCTGCGATCTCGGATACAACCGTGTGATACTTGACCTCTTCAGCCGAACTCACACCAGAACTTTTCTGAAGTTCGCTCATCAATCGCTCGCGGATATCATCGCGAACATGATCAATCGGCGTCCTTTTCTCGCACTTTGCTATCTCATAATATTTTACCACATTTTTTTTGACGGGTACAAACAATTTTGGGTTGATTATTTGATTGCTCTCCTCTTTTTCAAAAAAAACAAACCCATGTTCTTGCTCCTTGACATCAAAAAGCGGAAGTTTTGCGCCAAAAACCTCAAAACTCACAAACTCACATATCTTCCCCGTGCGCTCAAACACAAATGAAATTTCACTGTGGACTGCACTCTTTTTTTGAAAACACGTCATGTGCACAGCCGCAATTGCTCGCTTCCCATCATTTCCAGCCACAAGGATCTGCCCTTTTGTTACGGTTTCAAGTCGGATCGTAGCCATGTCGTTCTGTGAGCCAAGGAG
>JAZRDJ010000100.1:0-3681 GCA_045660245.1 Clostridia bacterium
AGTCATTTTTTCCTTTCGATTGCCACTTTCATCGAAATTATTGAAATTTGTACACGAAATCTCAATCGAAACCTTCACCTCTTCAGTTGACATATTCTCAGCAATAATTTCTTGTGAATTATCAGCAGTAACATTTGGTGCCACAAAAAAAACAACAAAAAAAGGCATTGCGACAACAACAATCGCAACCATGCAAACCCACAAAAGTTTTTTCCTAAAATTAAATTTCAACAATCAAATCTCCCTTTTTGTTTTTGTTGACAAATCATCTCGTCTATTCTTACTTATATATAATAGCATACCCCCCCCCCAGTTGTCAAATGTTTTGGTATGCTTTTTGTAATTTTTTTATATTATTATTATATAAGATTTAATACATAAAAAAACATGAATTACATTTCTTGAAACAAAAAAAGAAGCAAGTGTCGCTTGCTTCTTTTTTTACTTTTTGAAAATTAACGATTAAGATTGTCTCTCACCGGCTTCTTCTTGTTCTTTTTTCTTCTTTTCTTCTTCAAGTTTCTTTTGTTCGGCTTTTCTCTTTGCATCAAGAGAATCTTCTCCAATCTGAGACACATAATCAATGAAATCAACAACCGTTACTTCTGCATTCTTTTCAGCCTCTTGAACACCTTCTCGAAGTCTTTTCGCAAAAACGGCTGTTCTTTCTTGCTTTTCTCTTGATTTGTCAGCGAGATCAATATTTGGATTTTCTTTTTCAATGCGATCTTTTTGAACATTTCTGATCGCCTCCAAAAATGCTCCAAACTCAGTACGACGCTTACGTCCATTATTTCCAGTAATATAGTAATTTTCTCTGATTGCCCCCTTGATACCTGTTGCTTTCTCAACAATTTGAGCATACTCCTGTTCTTTTGCCGCTCCTTTCAAATCATGGGTTTCAGAATATGCTTCTGCACAAGCCAAATAATATTCAAGTTTATTGATTTCAACACCATTCACAACAATGATATCTTCCGCAAGTTCAGATACTGTCTTCCCATAAGCAGTTTTAATCTTTTTCATTTCTTCTGAAACTTTTGCAAGATCTTCCGCAAATTCAATATCATCTTGTTTTTTGCGTGCTTTAGGCTTCACTTCTTTCGGTTTCTTTTTATCTTCTTCATCATCGTCTTCTGGTGGTTTTGGAGGATCAACAGGAACCCCTGCTCCGCCCGCTTTTGCTGTGAGAGGTTTCGTCGCTTTTTCTTCTTTAACTTGTGGATCAATCACCGCTTGTGGTTCTTCAACCTCAAACACCAAGTTCACTTTGTCAAGCCCTCTCCTAACCCTCTCAACCTCAGTTTTAAACTTGCTCCATTTGTCATTGATGGCATCAAGTTCTGGAGTTCTTTGAACGCTTTGGATTTTTCCACTTTCATCGCGCTCAATAATCTCAAATTTTCGGTTCATCTCATCTCGAACCATTCCCAAAACCGCAGACTTCTCAAGTTCAGCAATTCCTTCTCTGATTTGCATTGTTGAAATATTTGCTTTTTTGAGTCTTTCGAGTTCTTTGTCACATTCTTGATCAAACACTTTTGGATCATCTTTTACTTTTAAATAAAGTTCAACAGCAGCCTTCACTTGCTCATCGTTTTGATTTTCTTCAATTTCGGCAAGTTTTGGTGCAAGTTCACCATAAGTGAAGTTATCAAAGTTATTACCAAGAATTTTTGCTTCATTGCCTTTCTGTGATGTGATTGTTGTGTTATAAACTTCTTGCAAATTCTTGATCCTTGCGTCAACTTTTTGAAGTTCAACTGCTTGATCTTCTGGATCCAACATCATCAAAGCATTGTTCATGTCGCTCAAAATTGCTTTTTGTTCATTCTCGAACATTGTTTGAATTTCATCAAACTCGAACAATGATGGTTCAAGAATTTTGAACATTCCATTATCTGACTCTTGAGGAGTGTTTTCAACTATTACAGGTTCAGCCACAACTTCTGGCTCTGCTACAATCACAGGTTCAGCCACAATTTCTTCAGTCTCTGTCACAATCGCAGGTTCAACCACAACTTCTGGCTCTGCCACATTTTCAGGCACGGCTTCAAGCACAGGTGCTTCTTCTGCTACCTCATTCATTGCCATCTCATTTGCTGCTGATTGAACAGCATCAAACTTTGTTCCAAGCACGTTTTCAAGAGTATTTTGGAATTTGTTTGTAGCATCAGCAGTTTTGTCATGTTCAATAATTTCATTGCAGAAAGAGTTCTTCTCCCAAATATCAAGAGCGTCGAAATATTCCTTGATGGATTTCTTGACTTCTTCCGCACCTGCTGATGGATACGCATTTGTACATGCATGAGCAATTTCACCCATTTTGATAGCAATTTCACCCTTTTGGGCAGACGCCATCATTTTTTCTTCAGGACTTCCAGATCGCGCGATTGCCTCAAAAGCGGAAGTTGCCTCTTTTATTTCTCTCGATACTTTCGCGACCTTTTCTGGATTGCCAAGATCTCTATACTTTGTGTTCATGAGAGCATCTGAAGATGCCATTGCCTTTGACAAAACTTCGGATTGCACATTTGCGCCCTCGGCAACTGGCACTGCAGGATTCACATCTGTGGCACGCTGTACAGGAGACACATTTGCTGATCTAGGAGCAGGTCCAAATGTAGCATTTGTCGCACTAGGTCCAGTTCCCGCAAACGCTGATGCTGCTGCATGACGTGCTGGAGTTTTCCCCATTGTTGACGAAAAATCGCTGGTACTTTGTTTTGTCATTGCTGGAGATTCAACAGCAACAGCCTCCTGATTTTGAGGAAATTTTATATCTTCAAGAGTAACTTTTGCATCTTTTTCAAACTTTCCGCTTGCTTTTTCAAGTCCAGGAATAAGTTTCTTTTTGAGTTCTTTTTCTTTTTCCTTGATTGCTTTTTGGGCATCTTTCTTTGCTTTCACTGCTTCTTTGCGTTTTTCAGACAACCCTTTGAACCATTTGTGGAGTCCTCTGAACGAAAGCGTTGCACCAAGTGCACCACCAGCAGTTGCAATGATTCCAGGAATACTTGCTGCCGCAACACCTGCAAGTGCTCCACCAGTGAGCGCCCCAACACCAGCAACAACTGCTCCGGCAAACACCACGCCAATTGCCACAGGAAAGCCACGAAGAAGACCATACTTCACTTGCTTTTTGCGATTTTCAGTCACGGCTTCTCTTTGTTTTTTGATTTCCTTTTCTGCGTCCTCTTTTTTATCTGTTGCTTCTTTGCGTTTTTTGTTGTTGTCGATCAAATATTGTTCATAAGCATGCTTGATATTGTCTACTGATGGAAACTCATTTGCTTTTGTTGTGTATTGCATTGCATACAAAAGCATGTTTGTGAGTTCCAAATGGTTCGCAATATCACTTGGCAAATGCAAGTCTTTTGCATGATCAATCATATATTGATGCACAAGATCTGGGCTTTTGTCTCCCATTTTCTCTTTTTCAACGACATAGCGATAAATTTGTACATATGCGTACAAATTGCTATATGCCGTCTTATCTTTCATGAATGGCGCTTTGTTTGTTTGATTTCTGTGTTCAAGCGCATCGGCAAGGACACTATCAAAACCACTTTTCTTTTCTTCTTCTGCCATAAATACCTCCTATGTTATCCCCAAGTCCATAAGTTCTTATTTAATTTTATATATTATACAACAAAATTGGCAAAATTTCAATAGGTAATT
>JAZRDJ010000101.1:0-2896 GCA_045660245.1 Clostridia bacterium
AAAAGAAAGTAAAAAGTAATTTGATGAGAAATACTATTATTTCAATAATGATAGTGATTTCTTTGACATTGCTCTTTTGGGTTTTCTCTTCAAATGCAAAAGGGGAATATATCAGTTATACTGAATATCAGACAAAACTGGAAACTGGTGCAATCAAAACTGTTGAATTGAATGCAAAGGAAGTCAATATAGAACTCACAGATGGAACAATGAGATGGTTTTATACAAGAGAAACTCAAGAATCATCAATTAGAGAACAAATTGTAGTATTCAATGAAACTGCTGTTGCAAATGGATACCAAAAAGTGGAATTAAAATTTGGCCCAACAACCACATTTTCAATCATGTCTCTTTTGTATCCTGTTCTTATGATTTTGTTTTTTGTGATTTTTATGTTCATTTTGATGAGGAATATAAAAGGTGCGAACAACTCTACAATGGATTTTGTTAAAAATAGGGCAAGAATTTATCCAAGCAAAACAAAATTTTCTGACGTAGCTGGTGCAGATGAAGAAAAAGAAGAGTTGAAAGAAATTATTGAGTTTTTGAAAAATCCGGAAAAATTCAGATCTCTTGGTGCAAGAGTTCCAAAGGGTGTGCTTTTGGTTGGACCTCCAGGAACTGGAAAGACTTTGCTTGCAAAGGCTGCTGCTGGTGAAGCAGGTGTGCCATTTTTCACAATCAGTGGTTCAGACTTCATGGAACTTTATGTTGGTGTTGGTGCATCGAGAGTGAGAGATTTGTTTGCAAACGCAAAGAAAGCAAAACCATGCATTATTTTCATTGATGAAATCGATGCAGTCGGAAGGCAACGTGGTGCTGGACTTGGTGGAGGAAATGATGAAAGAGAACAAACACTCAACCAGTTGCTTGTACAAATGGATGGTTTTGAAGAAAATGAAAACATCATTGTGATGGCGGCAACAAACAGAGCGGATATCTTG
Organism: Clostridia bacterium; assembly: GCA_045660245.1. Classification (GTDB taxonomy): domain Bacteria; phylum Bacillota; class Clostridia; order Christensenellales; family UBA1242; genus RGIG3872. The sequence continues at coordinate 945 of JAZRDJ010000101.1, forward strand.
GATCCTGCATTGATGAGACCAGGCAGGTTTGATAGACAGGTTTATATCAATGTTCCAGATGTTCGTGGCAGGGAAGAAATTTTGAAAGTTCATTCGAAAAACAAACCATTTGCAAGTGATGTGAATTTCAAACATATTGCAAAGGTTACAAGTGGATTTACTGGTGCTGATCTTGAAAATCTTTTGAATGAATCAGCAATTCTTGCGGCTCGTGCAAACAGAAAAGAAATAACACAAGAGGATATCAATAATGGTATTGTCAAAGTTGCAGTTGGACCACAGAAGAAGAGTTTGATTATTTCAGAAAATGACAAAAAAATCACAGCCTTTCATGAAGCCGGTCATGCTGTTGTTGGGAAGTTTGTGAAGAATAACAATCCTGTTCATGAGGTATCAATCATTCCACGTGGTGGAGCAGCAGGCTATACACTCACAAGACCAGACAAAGATGACAATCATGTGACAAAGGGAATGCTTTTGGATCAAATCAGTATGTTGCTCGCTGGGCGAATGGCTGAAACGTTGTTCTTGGAAGATATAACAACAGGTGCATCAAATGACCTGCAAAGAGCAACAAGTCTTGCAAGACACATGGTTGTTGATTATGGCATGAGTGATGCAGTTGGTCTTGTAAATCTCGGTAGTCAAACAGAAGTATTTATTGGCAGAGATTATCAAACAAAAGTTAATTATTCAGACAAAGAAGCATCAGTGATTGATTCAGAAATTCGAAAAATTATTGATTCCTCTTCAAATGTTGCAAAGAAGATATTGACAAAATATGAAAATGTTGTTAAAAATATGGTAGAAGTACTTTTGCAGAAAGAAACAATCTATTCTGAAGAAGTTGATATGCTCATTGATGGGAAATCTGTAGAAGAAGTTTTGGCTTTTATGGATGAAAAAATTCAAAAAAAGGATAACAAAACTCAAGAGAAAACAGTTGATGAGATTTTGGCAATGGCTGAGGAACGTGCCCTTGCAAAGCAAGAAACGGAAAAAAAACAAGAAATTGTGAACGAAGAAAAACCAGAGCCAAAGAAAACTCAAAGAAAGTCAACGCAAAAGACATCAACAACAAAAAAGAAAACAACGACTAAAAAGGATTCTTCAACACAACCAAAGAAAAATACTGATGAAGAAAAATAATAAATATGAAATTGAAAAAGTTTAGTATATTCGCGATATCAATTATTTCTGTAATCTTGCTTTCTTGTATTGTATTTTGTTTCGTTGTAATTCCAGCGCCATTCAAAATTTCTGACGATCCACAATCAATCACAGTCTATAACCAAAGTCAGTCAACGCTCGGGAAAACACTCACAAAATCAAATACAGAAAAAGAGAATTATGAAAAAATTCTCAAGGCTTTTGTTGAAACCACGAACCTCTCAATTTTTGAACGTGCGTTTTCCGGCGTAAACCTTTATTCAAAACCAACACTTGATGTTGATCAAAAAGAACCAACATGGGCGAGTGTAAAAAACAAAAATGTTACAGTCGAATTAAATTTTGAGAGAAGACAATCAATCATCGTTTCGGTTGGTGGAAACACAAGACAAATTGATTTTTATGGTCTTGCAATGGTTTTGGATTCATCAATATTTGTGAAAGATGTAGTGATGTATTACAAGACGACATCAGGTGGATCATATACATCTTCACCAATTATCATTGGAGCGAATACAAGCAAACTTTACAATTTGATTACTAATTTAAATTTTAAGTAAAATAAAAGCACTTTATCGTGATTAGATAAAGTGCTTTTTATAATATAAATTAATTTTTAAACATTAAATCTGAAGAGCATTACGTCGCCGTCTTGAACGACATAATCTTTTCCTTCGACTCGAACTTTTCCTTTTTCTCGTGCTCCTGCAAGTCCACCGCACTCGAGAAGTGTTTCATATGAAACAACTTCTGCACGAATAAATCCCTTTTCAAAGTCTGTG
>JAZRDJ010000102.1:0-3613 GCA_045660245.1 Clostridia bacterium
TAGTTGTAAACACCAAATCCACCAAGTATTGCACCAACCATCAAAAATATAACAAGAATACGCGCTGGTGTTATTTTTGTTGTAATAACAATTATTTGTGCAATCACACAAATAAGACCACCCACAAGCAACACTTTTCCATACATGCACAATGCTTCAAACATAACTATCTTTTACCTCCTTCAAACATAACGAGGTGTGCCACACATGGGATTGAATCTCCTTGCTGATTTGTGGTCACACTCATGAGGGCACCAGTTGCAACAAGCAACACTTTTTTGAATTCACCCGAACAGAGTTTTTTCAAAATATATGAATTAAAAACAATTGCAGATGCCCCAGCACCACTCGCCCCTTGGAAACTGTTTTGAAGCGACGAGTAAATCATGTGTCCACAATCAGTATAATTCTGACCGAGTGAATAACCTTCTTCAGCCATCAAATCTTTGAGAATATCCGAACCAAGTTTTCCAAGATCTCCAGTTGCAATCAAATCATAATCAGATGGAACAGTTTTCGTATCTTGAAAAAACTCCAAAAGCGTTCTCGATGCTGCAGTTGCCATCGCCGCACCCATGTTTGCAATATCTTTGACACCATAATCGGTTACTTTACCAATGGTTATCTTTGAAACAATCGGATTGTTTGATGTTTCAAAACTTGACAAATGAGTTGCCCCCATTCCCGTCACTGTCCACTGAGAATATGTTTGACGTTGATTGCCAAACTCAAGCGGATTTCTGTACTGTCTTTCAGCAGACGAAAAGTGACTGCCTGCGATCGCAATTGCATTTTTCACTCCACCAGACGCAATGAAAGTGCTTGATACCAAAATTGCTTCCGTAAAAGATGAACACGCAGAATAAACACCAAGAAACGGAACATCAAATTCACGTGCTGAAAAGTTGCTCGTCACAAGTTGATTCATCAAATCACCACTCACAAGCAAATCAACATCACTCTCAACCAACTCCTGCTGTTTCATAATGTTTCGTATCGTCTTTGAATGCATCGCACGCTCTGCTTTTTCAAACGTTTTTTCACCAAGTGTATCATTTGACAAAATTTCAGAATAATATTTCCCGAGTGGCCCTTCCGCTTCTTTTTTCCCAACCAAAGAATAACCACCTCTAACATATACTGGCCTTTCAAAAACAAAAGTTGAACTCCCGATTTTTTTCACAAAACAAAAACCTCCACTTTACTTTTAAAACAAATTGATTAAAAAACAAATAATCCCAACCACAAGCGAATAAGCAACACCATTCACGAGCACTGGTCCAGCAACAAAAAACATTTTTGACCCAACACCAAAGACCAAACCTTCCTTTTTGTACTCAATTGCACACGACGCGATTGAGTTTGCAAATCCAGAAATCGGAATGAAAGTTCCAGCACCTCCAACCTTTGCAACACGATCAAACACCCCAAATGCCGTCAAAATTATTGTGAGTGCAATGATGAAAATACTCCCCCAAGTACCAACAGTCTGAATATCCATCATTGGATAAAACGCTCTGATAATGTCCCCAACCATTTGCCCCAAACAACAAATTGCTCCACCAATCAAAAACGCATGCAAAAGAGAATTGAACCAACCAGTTTTTGGTGATTTGCTCTCCACATACTCAATATAATTGTCTTTTATTTTCCCCATAATTAATTTATCTCCTTAAAAATTTCTGCAAATTTTACTTAAAATCTTTACAAATTCAATATTTTTTATTCAAATTTTAAATATTTTTCAAAAAACAATACATACTAGAAGAAATCGGAGGAAACAAATCAAAATGAAAAAAATCACAAAAATTTCTTTATCATTCATACTTATTGGCTTTGCGACAATGCTCGCTGCGTGCGGAGCCCCAGCGTCAAACACCCTTGCAAAAAATCTTGACGAAAGTGTAACAGACTTTGTCTACACTGTTTCAAGCCTTGATTGGGTTGAGGCTGATGCAGTGTCAGACCTTTGCAACACAAACAACCCGGATGAATGCACACCATCTCAAACCAACAACTCAAATACATCTGCAAATACTTTGCAATACCAAACAATCAACTCAAACAACACAAACACTCAAAACAGAACATTTGGAACGATTAGATCACTTCGTGGATACAAAACAAACAACTCAACTCAAAGATCAATCAACAACACATCAATCCTGAACAACATGCCTCAAACAAAATCAAACAGCAAAAAAACTGTTGCCTTCACAACAGAAAATCTCACAAACAATAGTTCTGGCATTCAAGCAAAAATCAATGAACTGATCACAAAAAGATCAATGCTCATGCTTTACATTAACGAAATTTACAACGGCAACGTTGTTCTTTCTGATGAAGATGTTTCAGCAATCAATGCATACATCAATATCATCAAAGACAACACAAGTTTCATGAACGCCAACAAAGGAATGATCAAAAATCAACTTTCTTATGCAAGAAACACTCACAAAGGCAACTCAAACAAAAACCTTATCAATGCATATATCATTCGCGCAAATGAGGCTGTTGAAACCAGAAATTCAAAACTTGACTCAAGCATAAATGCTCTTGACTCAATCATTCACATCATTGAAAATGGTCTTACAGAAAACTCAACATTCTTCAACAATTTGCTTTCAAAAACATATACAAAATCAGAAATACAAAACAACACAAGCACAATTTTGAATGATCAAACAAACAATACCGCAAGCAATCAAACATTACCTTATGTTCAAAATTCAAACGTAATCAGAAGAACAACCAACAACAATTCAAATGAAAGAAACACACCAAATGACACAACAAATCTCTTTGCAGAAAAAGTGAACGAAAAAAATGAGAATTTGTCAACAACTGTTGAAGAAAAAAACAAAAATAATTCTTCAAATCTTGTCGTAACGAATAATGTAGTAAATGATAGCAATAACGCAATTCAAAACCCTTCACCACAAACAGTTCATCAAACTGAAAACACTGTACCATTCAAGAGAACCAGAAACTCTGCATCAAATCCAAACACAAAAAACATTGTGAAAAGGAACAACAACATCAATGTGAAAAACACAAGCGATACAGTACCATCAGAAAACCAAAACCAGACACGAAACAATACAACATTTGCTCAAGGCAATAATAATAGTATAAACAACACAACAAGACCAAACCATGGTGGATTGATCTTCAACAACAACCATTCAGCAACAAATCAACCATATACAAATAGATAATAATAAAAAAAGTTGAGTTTTTTCTCAACTTTTTTGTTATTTTAACTTCTTCTTAAAATTTTCAATTATTTTTGCTTCAAGTCTTGAAACCTGAACTTGCGACACACCGAGTTCGATTGCAACCTCACTTTGAGTTTTTCCCCTGAAATATCTGAGCAAAATTATCTTTTTCTCCCTGTCTTCAAGTTCCAAAATGGCTTTTTTGAGCACAATCTTGTCGAGCAAAAGATCATTGTTGTCTTCAACCACAATTTTATCGAGAACATTGCCTCCAGACTCTGAACTTTCGTCAAGTTTTGCATAAAGCGACACAAGTGGTTTGCTTGAATCAAGTGCACAGACAATATCCTCGCGCGGAACATCAAACTCTTTTTCGAGCACATTAATCCCTGGTT
>JAZRDJ010000103.1:0-6925 GCA_045660245.1 Clostridia bacterium
TCAGTTGCACTTTCAATTTCAGGCATTCCATTCATGGGGCCAACTGGATCAGTTGTTGTTGGAATGGTTGATGGAAAATATATTATCAACCCAACAGAAGAACAAAGCAAAAACTCAAGACTTCACTTGAACCTTTCTGGAACAAAAGACGCAATCATGATGGTTGAAGCAGGTGCTGAAGAACTCACAGAACAAGAAATGCTCGACGCGATCATGTTTGGTCATGAAGAAATCAAGAGAATTGTTGCCTTTATTGAAGATATTCAAAAAGATATTGGAAAACCAAAGAAAGAAATTGAACTCTACAAAGTTGGCGAAGATGTTGATGCCGCTGTTCGTGCCTTTGCAAACAAACTCATGGACGAGGCTCTTGCTCCAACAAAAGACAGAAAAGTGAGAACTGAGGCTGTTGATGAGGTTGAAAAGGTAACTCTCGAGCACTTTGCTGAAGAATTTGAAGGTAGAGAAAGAGAAATTTCTGATGCACTTTACAAAATGAAAAAAGAGAAGGTCAGAAGTCTTATTATCAATGATAGTGTTCGTCCTGACGGAAGAACACACACGGAAATTCGTCCAATTTGGTGTGAGGCTGGTGTACTTCCTCGTGTTCACGGATCAAGTGTGTTCACACGTGGACAAACACAAGTTTTGAACTGCTTGACACTTGGAACCATTGCCGATGTTCAAAAACTTGAGGGACTTGATGGCGAAGATTACAAGAGATATATTCACCACTACAACATGCCACCATATGCAACTGGTGAAGCAAGACCACTCAAGAGTCCAGGCAGAAGAGAAATTGGTCATGGTGCTCTCGCTGAACGTGCACTTGAGCCAGTGATTCCATCAGAGGCAGAATTCCCATATGCTCTTCGTTTGGTATCTGAAGTACTTTCATCAAACGGATCATCTTCAATGGCATCAGTTTGTGCATCAACACTTTCACTCATGGATGCTGGTGTTCCAATCAAAGCGCCTGTTGCTGGTGTAGCAATGGGACTCATCAAAGATGACGAAACAAAAAATGTTGCAATCCTCACTGATATTCAAGGTATCGAAGATTTCCTTGGTGACATGGACTTCAAGGTTGCAGGTACAAGCAAAGGTATCACAGCAATTCAAATGGACATCAAAATCAAAGGTATTGATAAAGAAATTTTAACACGTGCACTTGCTCAGGCTAGAGAAGGAAGAATGAACATTATGGAAAAAATGCTTTCAACAATTCCTGCTCCAAGAACAGAAATGAACAAATATGCTCCAAAGATTATTTCTTTCAGTATTGACCCAACAAAGATTGGTGAAGTGATCGGATCTGGCGGAAAGACAATCAACAAGATCATTGAAGAAACCGGTGTGAAGATCGATATTGAAGACGACGGAAGAGTGAATATTGCATCACAAAACATTGAAGATTGCAACAAAGCAAAAGAAATCATCATGGGTATCGTTTTTGAACCAGAAGTTGGCGAAAGATACACAGGGACAGTTGTTCGTTTGATGCAATTCGGTGCTTTTGTTGAAATTACAAACAACTGCGATGGAATGATCCACATTTCAAAACTTTCATCAAAAAGAGTTGAAAGAGTTGAAGATGTCGTTGCAATTGGTGACAGGGTTGAAGTTGAGGTTATCAAGGTTGATGAGAAGGGCAGAGTTGATCTCAAACTCATCAAAAAACTCTAATATAAAGAATGAATATGTGTTCATATAGGATAGACCGAAAGTCTATCCTTTTTTTTGAGATAAAAAGCGTATTTGGTGCATATAATGCAGTATGGAGAACTCAAAAAATATTGAACAAAAAACGAACAAATTGATTTATCTCGTTTCAAACATCATTCTCGGATTTGTTGTTGTTTTTGTGTGTACTGCAGTGGCTAGCACCAAACTGCCTGAAACGGTTGCCGCAATCGCGGAGTACAACGGAACAATTTATGCTGGTGATCAGAACTCAAACAAAGTCACACTCATGATCAATGTGTACTGGGGAAATGAGTTTCTTGAAGAGATGCTCTCAATTTTTGAAAAGTATAATGCCAAAACGACATTTTTTGTTGGTGGATCATGGGTAAATGAAAACAGAACACTCGCACTCAAAATCAAATCAAATGGTCATGAAATTGGTAACCATGGAATGACACATGCTAGCCTTGGATCTCTTGGGTATCAAGCAAATCACAAGGAAATTCAAACCTGTCATGATGTTGTGAGGGAAATTCTCGGTGTTGAAATGAATCTCTTGGCTCCGCCGTCTGGATCATACTCACAAAACACGGTGAAAGCAGCATCGAGTTTGGGGTACAAGACAATCATCTGGACAAGAGATACAATTGACTGGAGAGATCGAGATGAAAATGTGATTTTTTCACGCGCTGTGAAAGATATGAAGGGTGGGGATCTTGTTCTCATGCACCCAACAAAAGAAACCGCCAAAGCGCTCCCACGAATTTTGGAATATATCAAAAATAACAATTTGGTTTTGACTACTGTTTCTGATAATATTGGATAAAATATATAAAACTCAAAAAGTTTGATTTTTTTGTATATAAAATGTAAAAATCCGTTGCCATAGCGGATTTTTTTATATTATAATAATCTTATAAAATTATGTACAAATGGAGAATATGATTTATGGCACAAAGATCTTTCCCAAATGGGCTCAGGCTTGGAATTACGGAATCAACAAGCGAAAAACTTGTATGTGTGGCAGTACACATTGTTGGAGGCAGTCAATCTGAAACAAATTATCAAACAGGCGTCGGTGAATTTTTGGCAAGAATGCTTCTTTGCGGAACGCACAATAACCCAAGTAAAAGTGAACTTGAAACCCGCGCAAAACGTGATGGAATCATTCTCAAATCTTCGTGCAAGGCAGAGAATATTCTTCTTTCATGCACTTGTCCAAAAGAGAAACTCGAGGTTGCAATCAACTTGTTGCATGAAATTTTGTTCTCAAGTTTGTTTGATACAAGATCGGCGGACGAGGTGAGAAACCATCAACTTGCAGACATTTACAGTTTGAACGAGTCACCATCATACACACTCGGCAAACTCACAAACAATGTAATGTTTGCACGTACAGGCCTTGCAAATCCAAGATTTGGAACTGCAACAACTATTGAAAGAATGAGGGCGAGTGATGCAAAGGATTTCCTCACAAAAATTCTCACACCAAAAAACACCATTATTTCTGTTGCTGGAAATGTTGATGCGGATTTTGTTTATGAACTTGTTATGAAAAAATTCTACACAAGTTTCATGGAGCAAACTGAGTACAAAAAACTCAAATATGTTGCATTTGTGGACAATCAAAAACAAAATGTCATCACCAGAAACAAAAAACTCAATCAAAGCAGAATCATGCTTTCATTCCCTTGTCCAGATTACAGATATATCAAGCGCCATGCTTTGTCAATTGCTCTTCCAATCTTGCTCAAAAATCTTCAAAATGAACTTTCTTCACTTGAATACTTCCATGTTGAAAATATTGATCTGAAACGATATGCATACAATGGAAGATTGTCTTTTGAACTCATTGTGGATTCAGATCACGTCCTTGAGTATGTTTCAAAAGTTGTTCATTTTTTGAAAGACAGAGGACACATCATTGGAGAAGATGAGTTTGAACTTGAAAAAAATATTTACAAAACAAACCTTACACTTGAATGTGACAATGTTGAAGTTGTTGCTGAACGACAAGCAAAGGAAATTGCGATCAACAAGCAATCTTTCTCGGTTGCAAGTGATCTTTTGAGTGCAAGCATGATGAGGAATGAAGATGCAATGAAATTGTTGTCTGAAGTTTTGGACACAAACAAACTCACTTGTGTTTACCTCGGAAATTCACTCAAAGAGGAAATTCTCCGCGATACAATAAATAATTAATCAAAAAGGCAGAGTAATGGTTGAAAATTCAATAATTTCAAACAATAACAAAAAAATGAAAAACCAACGCAGTTTTAAACGTTGGTTTGGTTTTGGCATGATGATTTTTGCAATTATCGCATGTATCTTGTGCGTTTTTCCATCTTTTTTGAATATTGGATATTTTTTCTATAGATTGTTTGGAGCAAATGTTTGGATTTTGCTGATTTTATGCTTGCTTTGTGGTTTTGGCATGTTTCGAGGTTTGAACTTTGTTGCGAGCAAAAAATATGTCTTATACATCACACTATCGTACTTGAGTGTACTTTGCTTGATTCATTTGATCTTTTCGACAAATGTTCTCGGATCGTATTATTTGGATTTTTCTCACATGAAAGCATATCTTGACAGTGCGTACTACTTGCATCATGGTGTAACTGTCGGTGGAGTGGTTCTTTCAATATTTATTTATGTCATTCGTGCGATGCTTGGAGTTGTTGGAAGTTATGTTGTGTATGTAATCATGTCGGCAATCTTTATTGGACTTTCTATTGATTATATCATTTACAACAGAACAATCGACAGAAGGAAAAAATTATATTCTGAAAAGACAAAAAAAGACCTTGAAGTCAAACTTATGAACAATGCAAAAATTGTGGACAATGGTGAAAATTTACCGCAATATAGTTTTGTTCCATCAGGTTACGCTGAAACAAACACAATCTCTCAAACACCAGACACAAAATTTGATCAATCATCAATTGATAGTGGGTTTGATGGTTTTGGATTTGAGGGTTTAAACAAAGAACCAGTTGATCAAAACGTAAATTCACTTGGTGATCTTGAACAAGAAAGGGAAATTGCAAGAAAGAAACTTTTTGAAAATTATAATTTTGATACTTTGGATAATTCCGGTGTTCAATCTGAAAGCCAAGAGCCACAAACAGCAAGAGAAAAGTTGTTTGGCTCTGAACCAAAACTTCCGGATTACTTGTATACCAACAAAAACGCAGAATCTGACGCGAGGGATTTTGTGAACAATTTTGGAACTTTTGGATCAAATTTCAGTGCTCCAAACAATTTTTCAAACTTTGAAGATCCAACACCTACAAAAACCCCGAATCTTGATGACAACATTCTCGGAACATCAGCAATTAGATCATCATGGGGCAGTTTTGATCCATCGGTTCAAAACGAATCTGAAGATAATGCCATGTCAAATGGCACAGAACAACAATCAAACGAGTTCAGTGCTTTTGGAAACACATTTGGTCAAAACTCAAGCACTGCTTCATTGTTCGGATTTGGTTCTGCAAATAACACGGCTGAGCAAAATGCAAATGATGTGACATTTACTTCAAACGTGAACAATGGATTTGAAAACAGGACTTTTGAACCACAGGGACTCAAAGCAATCATTCCGGAACAAAAGTCAGAGATTGAAAAACCGCAAAAACGCGTTACAAAACAAACAAATATTTATGATGATGCACCAAAAAAATATTTTACACCGCCATTGTCTCTCCTCAAAACGTACAAGGATGATACTCGGGATCATTCAGCGGAAAATCAACGCAAGTCTGCAATTTTGAATCAGGTGTTCGACAGTTTCAAAATCCCTGCTCATGTTTCAAACGTTGTGCGTGGCCCAAAATTCACACGTTATGAAATTACTCTTCAAATCGGTGTATCTGTCACAAAAATTCTTCAGATTGAAAAGAATATTGAGATGGCTCTCGAAACGGACAGCGGGATTCGTATTGAAGCACCAATCCCGGGCAAAAACGCAGTTGGTATTGAAGTTAAGAATGATGTATCGACAACAATTGGTCTCAAGGAACTTTTGGAATCTCCAGAATATGCGAACTCAAAACATGTTCTTCCTGTTGCGATCGGAAAGAATATCATTGGTGACATAAAAGTGAGTCCTCTTGAGAAAATGCTTCACTTGCTTGTTGCTGGATCAACTGGATCGGGAAAATCTGTATTCATTCACTCACTCATCATGAGTTTGCTCTACAAATGTTCACCTGAAGAACTCAAACTCTTGATCATTGATCCAAAGCAAGTTGACTTTGTTCAATACAACGGAATTCCACACCTTGTAGCGCCTGAGGTATTCTTCAATTATGAGCAATCTGTGAACGCTCTCACATGGTCAGTCAAAGAAATGGAAAGACGCTATGGATTCTTGAAGGAAAAGGGGTATTCAAACATCAAAGATTACAACAACTCACCAAAAGTTAAGTCGGGCGAGGAACGTGTAATCCCATACATTGTTATCATTATTGATGAGTTTTCAAACCTCATGAGTGAAGATAAAAACAGCACACTTGAACTAATGATCAAAAAAGTTACTGAAAAGGCTCGTGCGGCGGGCATTCATATGGTTGTTGCAACCCAGCGTCCATCAGTTGATGTAATCACCGGTGTGATCAAAAACAACCTTCCAACGCGTGTTGCACTCAAACTTTCATCTGGTGTCGATTCAAAGACAATTCTTGATAAAGTTGGTGCTGAAAAATTGCTTGGATGGGGCGATATGCTTTTTGCACCTCCAGACACAAACAAGGAAATGCGTTTGCAGGGAGCATATGTCTCTGATGATGAAATAAAATCAATCATCAAATATATCAAACAAAACAATATTTCTTCTTATGATGCTTCAATTGCAGAAGAAATCAACAGAAAACGTGAAGAGCCGACTGAGGAAGAAATCAAGTCTTCAAGTAGCAAAGAGTCGAAGGGTGATCAAATGGACGATTTGATGCAAAAATGTTTGGAACTCGTGATTGCAAGAGGCAAAGCGACAACAACAATGCTTCAAACAAAACTCTCAATCGGTTACTCAAGGGCAGCGAGAATTATTGGACAAATGGAAGAACGTGGTTTCATTTCAGACAATAGCGATGGAAAACCAAGAGAGGTTTATATCACGCAAGAACAATTCGATCAAATGTTCGGAAACAACAATTAATATTTTTTACAAAGGAGAATTCATGGAAAAGAAAAGCAAAAACATGCTTGTTGGAGTTATTTCACTTGGTTGTGACAAAAA
>JAZRDJ010000104.1:0-2772 GCA_045660245.1 Clostridia bacterium
CACAAGCACACGCTTGTCTTCCATTGATCCAACTTTTTCAATATCCACAAACAAGTCTTTTTCAAATCTGAACTCACCAATCTTCATTCCAGCATCAATGTTGTTGATCATGCTTCGTCCAACAACAGCAACTTTCCTGTCGTATTTGATTGCAAGATCCAAAATTTGTTGAATACGATAAATATTTGATGAGAATGTCGCAACAAAAATTCTTCTGTCTTTGTTATCAATAAAAATTCTCTCGAGTTTTGCTCCAACTGAAGACTCACTCATTGTGTATCCAGGTCTTTCAACATTTGTGCTTTCACACATCAAAAGTTTGACACCCTTCTTTCCGATTTCCGCAATTCGAGGAAGATCAATCATTGCCCCATCAATTGGCTCAAAGTCAATCTTGAAGTCACCCGTGTGGAACACAATTCCAAGAGGTGTTGTGATCGCAAGCGCATAAGCCCCTGGGATTGAATGGTTCACCTTCACAAATTCAACAGTGAACGCGCCGAGCGAAACTTGAATTCTTGGTTTCACAACAGTTTGTTTGATTCCAACAATCTTGTGCTCGCGGAACTTGTTGTCAAGAAGAGTGAGCGCCATCTTGCTTCCAAACACAGGAATTTTGTAATCTTTCAAGAGATATGGGAGCGCACCAATGTGATCTTCGTGTCCGTGAGTAATCACAATACCGCGAATTTTATCATAATTTTGCTTGACATAAGTGAAGTCAGGGATCACGAGATCAATTCCAGGCATATCTTCACCTGGGAAAGCAAGACCGCAGTCAATGATGATGATATCATCACCAAATTCAAGCGCAGTCATATTCTTTCCGATTTCCCCAATACCACCAAGGAACACAACTCTGAGTGCCTTTTTGCCTTTTTTGAGAGTGCTCGCTGAATTGATAATCTCGTCCTCTGCCGTGAGATCCATGGCAACAACATTTGATTTGTTGTTTTTCTTTGGCTTTTGATTGTTGTTTGTTCTGTTTTGTTTTTTTCTGCCACCAGAAGCCTTGCCACCAAATGTCGCAGTCTTTCCCATCATATTGTCAGTGATTATTTTCTTTTTAAAGTTTTGGGCAGGTTTCTTTTCTTCAGCAGCCGCCAAAAACTTGTCGATCCTGTCCATAATTTGTTTTTCGTTGTTATTCATGTAATTATATTTTCCTTCTATCTATTAATTTCGAAATAAAATTGATTGCTCAAACCTTAAATAGTGTTTGAACCTTGATTTTTTGTATCAAGTTTGTTCTCATCATTGCTCGGATTGACAATGATTGATTTTGAAAGGTAATATCTCTTTTGGTTTGATGACAAATACACAACATTCCCAAAAGTCGCAACAAAAATTGACGTTGCTGGAATAGACACCAAAAGCGCCGCAAACACTGTGAACACCCCAAGGAACATGTTGACAAACACAGAACAAAGAATGATTACAATGGCATTTGAAAATGTCTTCATGATTTTTTTGAATACAGGCACAATTGATTTTGAAAAAGCCTTGAAAGGATTTCCACCAATATCAACCATACAAGGAGCAAAGGCAGAAAATACAGTTGTTTCAAGTGACAAAATCACAAGAATCAACAACACAAGAAGTGACAAAAATATCATGCTTGTCCAAAAATCTGTTGCAAGCCTAAAGAACCCAACAACCAAGAAGAGTTTAATCAAATCAAAAGGAAGTTTAACCAAAAGTTTGACTGCTGAATATTTCACACTTGATCTCAAAGAACTGATCAAGTTTTGAGTGTACCCAACATCAAGCAAACTGGTCATGCGCTTTTGCATGATTGAAGAAATGTTGTAAAAACCAATCCCACACAAAAAGGTCGGAATGAAGTACGCTGAAAGCACAAGCCCCAGCACACTGAACCACAAATCTCCAATATTCACAAAAATGATTCTGAAAAATGTGAGTGCAATTGTTTTGATAACTTCAAATACCGCAACTGGATCAGTATATATCGTTTTGATCAAGTTTCCCGTTGTTGCAATCCAACCACTTTCTCTCAGAACTTCAATCACTGGCGCAGCAAAAGCAAAAACGAGCCCAACTGAAATCAAGGTTGTCACCAAAACAAAAACCAAATGTTTCCACACAACATTAAAGTTTGAAGCCAATAACTTCAAAGAATTTTTAAATGCCATAACAAATTATTACCTTTTCAAATATTTGTAAACACTATGGTAAACAATTTTACCGATACCAATAATATATACCAAACATTCAAAAAAAGCAAGTATTTTGTCCGATTTCTCAAAAGGAAAATATAATTAAATATTGTAGAATAATATAAATAAATGTTAGATTTGAGTGTTTTGAAGCATCAAAATCAACTCTTGCCTTTCTTCAAGAGAAAGTTCAGCAATCAAATTTTCAAGTTCATTTGCCCCATCAGATGCTTTGTCCTCCAAATCCTCTTCCACATCTTTTTCAAAAACCACCTCAGAGTCATTGTCTTCAATTTCAATAAAATTCTGATTGATGGCCTCACCTGTCTCTTGTTGATCATCGAGGTCACACTCAACAAGAATCTCCTGCTCATTATGCACAACTTCAAATTCAACCAAATTTTCAGTTGCCTCAGCAACAACCGTTTCATTTTCTTCATTTATTGAAGATACACTTGTTTTTGAATTTTCAGAATTCTGAACGATATCCGCGTCATTTTTATCATTATTTTCTTCATTTTGCACTTTTTGACTCATGAGTTTGAGTATGTTTTGGAATCTTCCAATTGCCATATCTTGATTTTCACCTCCATTA
>JAZRDJ010000105.1:0-2132 GCA_045660245.1 Clostridia bacterium
CTCTTCGGCCTCTTGAGTATCTCTCCATAAATTAAAGTGCTTTGATGAATGGGCATTTATCACCAAGCAAGTATGATTATAACATAGAGATTTGCGAATTAAAAGTATTTTTTGAAAAAATTTTCAAAAAGTTTTTCATAAATTGGAGGTATGTGTTAAGTTTGTGATTAATTTGCGACAATGATCTTTCCATCAATGTTGCATATATAGCAATCTGGGAATATTTGTTTGATTTGAGATAAGAGTTTTTGATTTTTTTCTGCAATTCTTCCAACAAGGATTCCTTCGATCATTGAACTTGGGAAACCAAAAGGGATATAGGCAATTCGAGAGTGTTCATTATGTTTTGCGTTTTCAAGCAATCCTTTTGGATCTCTCACATGGAAAAACTTAATTGCCAAATCTTTATCAATGTTTGATCCAAGTAAATTATTATTCATTAATGGTTGGCAGATTTTATCTTGAGCGTTCAATATAAGTGCAAGTTGGACTTTTTTGTCGTTTTGGGCCAAGTTTGGCAAAAAAAGAATTTCCATATTGCTTTCAGCATAAAGGAGACCGAGATTTTTGTTTTTGATGGATTCAATATATTCGTCCATTTTGCCATAAGGTACCATCAAGAGGTTATCCCAATTATGTCTAACTGTCATACCGCTGTAAAGATTTACGTAATCACCAAGCATTATATTTTTTTTGATATGCCAAAGTGATGTGCAATAGTTAACTTTGAAAGTTTTATTATCGCTTCTGAATGTGTTTGAAATTAAGCCATGATTTTTAATTGATTCAAGGATTTGAATGTTATCTACATTTCTTAGTCCATGAAGCAACATGTTTTTTTTCAAGACTACCATATCACCAAGATTATAGTGATTTTTTTTCAAAGGTTGATTTTGGAGAGAATAAAAGAGTTTCATTTGCTCAGCCATGAGATCACATTGATCTGTATCAAGTTCATTTTTTAATATTTCAATATATTCATCTTGAGTGAAGAACTTATCATTCATTTCTAGGTGGCTCCTTTTTTTTCTATATTTAAAATAGCAGATACAAAATGAAAAGTAAAAGAAAAAGAACTAAAATTTTGTTTTTTCTAGCAGAGAAAAAACAACCCTTTCATGTGTTTCTTGTTTGAAAGGGTTGTCGTGTGTGAGATATTGGGAAATTAGCCAAAGTAACCATTGATGGTCACAATTGTTGATCCGCCTGCTGGAACGATAATTGTTGGACCACTGGTTGATGGAATTGAAATGACAGATCCTGAAATATTGTAATCTGAGGCATTCAATGTTGTTGTTGCTCCTGATCCGATTTTGAGAGTGACAGAAGTGACAACAAATCCATCTGGTAGATCATCTGTGATGTTTGGAACAGTAGCAGATGATGATCCATTGTTTGTGAGTGTCAAGAAATAACTGATTGGTTGATTTTTGAAGGCTGTTGTAGTGCTTGACGTTTTTGTGAAAACAAAGTTTACATTAGTTTTTTTTTGTATTGTTGTGTTTGCAAACCCAAGAACGGTTCCTGTGCTGGTGTAGCCGATGCCTTGAACGCTGTTGGTAATTGACTGGACAGAAGAAGGCAAATTGAAGATAACCTGGCATCTGAAGTTCAATGTCATGCTCGCACCAACAGGGAGTTGTTGAAGAGTGAACGTGAGTGGAGATGTTGCAACAGGTGTCACTGCATATGTATTTGAACCAACAGTGAGTCTGCCAGAACCAACAATATATGCGAGATTTCCAGCACCAAGGTTGTCAATGATTCGAACACCATTCAGGTAAGACGAGGTGGAGTTTGTTATTGTGATTGTGTAGTTGATGATATCGCCAGCGACAAAAGTGTTTGGGCTTGCAGTTTTGCTCAAGGTCAAGCCTTGAACGTCTTGCAGATTGATTGAGTTGATATTTGAATTGATGAGTTCAACATCGCTTGAGCCGTCAAACACGTATGTTGCTGTTGCGTCATTTGTTTTTGTTGTCATCGTTTTCTCCTTTTGTATTTTTTGTTGAAGCAAGTAATAATTTACCTGCTTGGTATTATTTTATGAACAGGACTTAAATAATGTTAGAGATAATTGTGAAAAGGTGTATGTTTTTTATGACAAATCAGAACAAGTAGTATATAATAAA
>JAZRDJ010000106.1:0-1676 GCA_045660245.1 Clostridia bacterium
GTTCCGCCTGACCTATAAATCACCCTTCCACATTGTTTAATTTCCATAAAAAACATTCTTCCTTTCGTAAAAATTTAAACCTCTTTGATCCATGGTTTTTTTGATGCAACACCTTCATCATAACCTTCGTTTGCAAACATGAAATGAAATTTTAAATGTTGACCAGAAGATGCATCAATGCATATGTTTGGATTTTGTTCAATCATGAGCAATTCTTCTCTTGAAAGTTTCATGTGATTTCCAGAGTGAAAATTGAACACAAACGCTGAGAGAGCATCAAAGTTTTCCTTGCCTTTTCTGTTTTCATAACCTTTGGGATTGACGCAAACAAACACGAGTTTTCGATCAGTTGCCTTGTCTGTCAAAAATTTCATGTCAAACTTGGTTGCATCTTCTTCCCTATTGATGAGTTTTCTCTTCACCCTGATCAAGTAATTGAGGAGCATTGCAGAAACTGGTGGTTCAACTTCTGAAAATTGTTTGAGCAAAATCTCAACCCTCTTTTCAAATTCCAAATCGCCAAAATCATACTCATCCAACTTTTCAAATTTTTTGGCAAGCGGATGAAGTTCACTTTTTTCCTCAGTGAACACCTTGACCACATCTGCAAGCAATTCCTTTTCAACCTTGCGTCTTGAACCACGACGACCACCAACTGCCACAACATCAATTCCAGATGGTCCCATTCCAGACTTCACAGCATTCATATCATTGTTGTCAATCACTCCACCAAGGGGATCAAACAAGTACTCATTGCCCTCAATGAATATTCCAAGCGCCGTATGGTCAGGGTCAAAAATCTTGTTTTTGCCGAGCATTGGCGGATATGTGATCACCAACGGAAGATGCATGCCATTCACAATTTCTGAAAAAATCGCAGCAAAATTGAAACACATCACATCACGTCTTTTCTCTCCATCAATCTCCACGAGTTTTTCTGGCTTTCTGTAGTACCATTCATTCCTTGGAGCATTGATATAAGCCGGCATTGAATACTCAAGCCTCTCACAAAGACGTTTGTAGACAAGAATAATCTTTTGTCTTGATGAATAACTTTCTGGAATATCTTTTGTAATAATTTCTCTCAAATGATCATTAATCTTGAACATAATTTCACCTTGAAATTATATTACCACAAAACCATTCACAAGTCAACAAACAAAAAGCGCGATGCAAAACGCACCGCGCACGTGAGCCATTTTCAAGGCACAATTAATTACTCAAAAATCTTTGAATTGTGGATGCCGGAATTGAAAAGGAAATTCCATAGACCACTTTCCCAGAAAAATCTTTTGTTCTGAAGGTTGTGATGCCGATGAGTTCGCCATTTTTGTTGAAAAGCGCCCCACCGCTGTTCCCCTCTGTGATGTTCAAATCACATTGAATAGCATCAATAATCTTGTCATTGTTTTCGATCTTGACCAATCGTTTTGACACAATGCCAGACGTGATTGAAATGCCATAATTTTGCAAATTTCCAACTGCATAACATTTTTCAGCCGTTTTGTAATCTTCTGACACCTTTGCCACATTCAAAACTCGGTCAAGTTCTTCGAGTTTCAAGAGCGCCAGATCAAGTTCTACATTATATTTTTCCAAACGAACACTCACAAATACGTCACTGTCTGGAAAACGAATCTGATAATTTTCAAAAAAATGCAGTGTTTCAGTACCTG
>JAZRDJ010000107.1:0-7163 GCA_045660245.1 Clostridia bacterium
TTCAGCAAAAAGAAATTTTGCGTATTCTCCTTGGGTGTGTACCAAACACATAAAGAATGAGTGCGAAAGCACTCTTTTTTTTGTGTGTTTTCACCACGCCTAGAAGAGAACACTCACGAAAGTGAAAGAGTTCAGCAAAAAGAAATTTTGCGTATTCTCCGTGGTGGTACCAAACACATAAAGAATGAGTGCGAAAGCACTCTTTTTTTATGTGTTTTCACCACGCCTAGAAGAGAACACTCACGAAAGTGAAAGAGTTCAGCAAAAAGAAATTTTGCGTATTCTCCTTGGGTGTGTACCAAACACATAAAGAATGAGTGCGAAAGCACTCTTTTTTTTGTGTTTTCACTATACTATGAAGCGAACCACCACCATAAAAAATTCAATAAAAAAAGAAGCCTTGTTTCAAAAAAAGGCTTCTTCGTTTTTTTATCCCTAATTGTTATTTTGTCCTTCTGCTTCGAGTTCTTCTGCTCGCTTGTTGTACAAATCGACGAGATTGTCATATCTGTTTTCTGCATCAACAATGAGTTCAGCATACTTTTCAGCAATTTCTGCGAGTTTTGCTTCTCCTTTTTTTGAATAGGGATCAAACGCAGGATTGTGTGACAGTTCACTGATTTCTTTTGCCCAACTTTTGCGCAAAATCTTAATTTCTTCATCAGCGTTACCCAGTTGCTTTTCAATGTTTTGCAGTTGCCTGTCTTTCATGAACGCTTCTCCTCCCTATTTTTATTTTTTCTCTAGTCCACCAAAAGCGAAAGCAAAATATCCTCAATAGCGCCAATTCTTTTTTGCATTTCTTTGTCTTTTCCAGCGCCCGCCTTGATTCCAATGAGTGCTGATTGATATGCATATGTTTGATTGTTCTTGACGAGATCAACAAACACCAAAAGCATTGTGATCATTTCAGACTTTGTGATAAATGATCCTTTGATCTTTTTGAGCCCAGCGACATAATCCTTGAGGTCTTTCACCAAGAAAATTATTCTGTTGTTCACATCAGCATCAAAGTTCACCACTGGTCTTGCTTGTGCTTTTTCTTCTTGTTTTTCAATTTTCTCACCAACCGCCAAAAAATATACAGCATTTTTGAACCTTGCAATAACTTCACTATTAAAAAGAGCATAAGGACTAACTTGATTGTCCTTTGAGTAATACTTCATCAAAAGATCATTGATGTTGATTTTTTTGTCGTCCAAACAATTGAGCAAACAAAACACAAAAGCCACAACATCTTTTGGATCGTCAGGGAGCAAAAACGTGTTTCCATTTGTCCCCTGCTTGTATGCCTTGTCAAAGTTGAAATTGATCATACACTCTGCAATGAGGTTGTACACAGGTTTGCATCCAGCGATTGAAGTCAAGACTTCAGACACACGTTTGTCAACCATAATATATTTCGAACCAATCATTTTGTCACAAGCATCGACAAAAAGTTTGATATCTTCACGAGCAACGAGTTCCATGAGCATTTACCCCCTTGTGGATTTATGATAATTTTATCATACAAAAACTGACAAATACAAGCAAAAAAAGAATTTATATCACATTCCACCAAAAAAAAATGCCAAAGTACTTTTTTTTAATCAAGTTTTGTGTTATACTCATTGCTGTAAAAGATTTTTAGTCAAGGGATTTTGGGAAAAGTCATGGATATTTCAAACAACACAACCGTGAGCAAACTGATTTTGCTTTATGTGTTTGACAAAATGGAAATGCCACTCACTGAATCAACAATCACCGACCTTTGCTGCAATCGCAACACATGGATTACTTACATCACTTGCAAAGAGGTTCTTGCTGATCTCATTGAATCTGGATTCATTTTGGAACAAACGAATTCATCGAAAGAAAAATATTATACTATCACCGCTGATGGTATTGCGTGCGTATCTTACTTTTTCATGAAAATCCCAACCAGCCTGAGGGAAGAAATCAACGCATTTGTGAAAGCAAACCGAATTTTGATGCGCAAACGTCAAGAATACTTCAGAGATTACTCAAAAAACGCAGACGGATCATATACTGTTCTTCTGAAAATTGTTGATCCAATGGGCACAAAACTCGAACTCAAACTCAACGCTTCAAGCAGAGGTGTTGCAAAAAATATTTATAGCAAGTGGGAAGAAAAGGCCAGCGCAGTTTACGCCAGTGTCTATGACCTCTTGATTGACTAACACCCGATCCCCCCACTTTCAACCACAAACAAAAACAAGGAGAACCCATCATGTACACTTATCGAACTCATGGCACATGCTCCATGCAAATATCATTTGACGTCGTTGACGGACTTGTCAAAAACGTGAAGTTTCTTGGCGGTTGCAGAGGCAACACACAAGGCGTTTCAGCCCTTGTCCAAGACATGCCTGTGGACGAAGTTATCGCAAGACTCAAAGGCATTCAGTGCAGGAACGGCACATCTTGCCCAAACGAACTTGCAAAAGCCCTCGAGGAATACAAGGCAAGTCATTAATCATTTGTAAACCCAGAAAAATTATTAATTATCAAACAAAAAAGGAACCAAACAATTTTTGGTTCCTTTTATTATTATTTACATAATACTCAAGAATTATTCCTTCACGCCAATGAATTTTCCAGCCTCAACTTCAGATCCTGTTGGATCAGCGAGTGATACTCTGTACATATATGTCTTGCTACTTTCAGTCACAAAACCATATGCATATCCGTCCATAATCTTTGTCACCATCAATTCACTTGAAGCGTCAAATGAAGTTGAAGTGAGAGCGATTGGAGATTCACTGCTTGTTGTGTTCAAAATCTTGATCTTGTTCATTTTCTTATCTCTTGTGAAATAGAGATAGTCACCAACAACACCAATGAATTCAACTTTTGTGTCGTCAGATCCAAAGTTATAAACAGTGTCATCAGTATCATAATCTGGATAATTGCTCCAGTCAACCCACTTGATTTGACCACCATCATAAACCAGCACAGCGAGAGCTCCATTTCTTTCAACAAACATGAGTTGATCGCCGTCCTTGTCATATGTGAGGTAACTGATCACGTTTGAAAGATCTTCAGTGTCATAGTCAAGTTCTCGTGTTTGACTTGTGATGCTGTCAGCATAAATATAACCATTCACTGTGTATGTGAGTTTTCCACAAGTCACAGCAAAGAGAGTTACACTTTCGTCCCTTTCAGAGAGAAGTTCATCAAAAGCCCCATCACTTGTGGCAAAATACACTCTGTTTCCATCTTTGTGTTCACCATCAGGATCCGCTGCCATTGTGTAGAACACATAGCGTTCTGCATCGTCAACAGATGCACCTTTTTGAGACACGCCAAAGTTTTCACCCATAATCGCGCCAGTGATGTCATTCTTCACAAAAGTTGTTTCCACTTTGTCAGAAATTGAAAGTGATGTAAGAGTTTTGCTGTTTTGCTCAAAAATCACAAGATCAATCTTGTTTCCGTTCAAGTAATAAGCATAAGAGATTGTGTCATCACTCTTTTTTGTTGTATAGAATGTTTCAGTGTTGCCAGATTTGATATCATATCTTGCAAATTCATATTGACCAAACAAAACTTCGTCAAGATTGTTCACTCTCTTTGAAGTTGTCACATAATAGAGATAGTTTCCGAAAATATGAATTGAACCATTTTTGAAACCAACAAGAGCATTCACTACCTTTTCAGGAGTTTTGACCATTTTGTCGTCTTCGTCAAATTCAACTTCACCACTCTCTCCGAGTTCAACTCTGTAGATCGCGCCTTGCACAACATTTCCATTGTTTGCAGTTTCGCTTGTTGTTTTTGTTCCGTTCACAAAATACAAGTAGCCATCATGCTTCACAGCAATTCCGCCATTGATTGTTTCTGGAGCAACCGTTGCAGAAAATCCAGACCATTTTGGTGCACAACCTGCGAGAGAAAAAACAGTTGCCACACAAATTATTGCCACCAAGATCCTAGAAAGTATTTTTTTCATAAATTTCACGCCCGTTCCTTTTTGTTTTTGCGATATATTTGCTCACTTATTTTACAAAATATCTAGTGAGTTGTCAACACTATTTTATATAATAATTGACCATAATCATTCGAATTCTTCATTTGATTGAGCATTTTTTTGCGCCCATGCTCAAATATTCCGTGTCAAGCCCAAAGAAAGCCAAAAATTATTCTCCTCGACCAATGCCTTTCATGTCCTCATACAATGCAAAAATCTCATCATGAGACAAATCCTCTGCTCTCACACTTGGGTTCAGATTGTGCTTTTCAAGAATACGTTTGATTGCATCTTTTGTGACGTCAAAAGAATTTGCAAGATTGTTCACAAGAGTCTTTCTCCTCATCTGGAAACAACTGCGAATGAACAATGCCTTGTCTTTGTCCAACTTGTTTTCACCAAAGACAAAATGCACAATGCACGAATCCACCTTTGGTGCAGGCGTGAACATGTGTCGTGGAACATTCTTCACAATTTTTGCAACGCCAAGCGAACTTGCAAGCACAGAAAGCGAACTGTATTCACTTTCTCCCGGCTTTGCGACCATTCTCTCCGCATACTCTTTTTGAACCATAATGGTGAGCGATTTTGGTCTTTTCTCCATTTCAAAAAAACGCATAAGGATCGGCGTGGTGATATAATATGGCAGGTTTGCAATCACCAAATAATCCTCACCAACTTCACTCACAATTTCAGCCTCATCAGTCTTCATGAAATCCTTGAAAACAACTCTTGCGTTTGAAAAATCCTTCAAATTTTCTTGAAGAATAGGCTCAAGTTCTCTGTCAATCTCAAAAGACACCACATTTTGGGCACGCATTGCAATTTGTGCAGTCAATGCTCCTGCGCCAGGCCCAATTTCAAGCACTGTTGAATTTTCATTCACATGCGACAGTTCCACAATTGACGCAAGCAAATTCTTGTCCGTCAAAAAGTTTTGACCAAATTTTTTCTTAAAATTAAAATCCATACAATATTCTCCGTATATTTTTCGTTTCTTCTTCTCAAACTACCATCAAGCGAAAGATAAAACGCCATGGAAAAGTCCACGGGATACTCTACCTTCCCTGGACTTTTTTTCTGACCAGAAGACATTATTTAATTTTGTAATAAATATTTTTGGTATTTTCCGTCACACGATTTGAAAACTCTTCAAAATCCATATCCAAAAATTCCGCCAAAAATTTTGCAGTCAAATTCACGTTCTTTGGCTCATTGACTTGCCCTCTCAGTGGTTCAGGAGCGAGGAACGGACAATCAGTTTCAACCAAAATCCGTTCAATCGGCAAATCTTTCAAAAATTCTTTTTCATATTTTTTGAATGTCACATTGCCCGCAAAAGATATGAAAAACCCCAGATCCGCATAAAGACTTGCATACTTTGCCCCATCGCCAAAGCAGTGCAAAACTCCTTTTCTCTTGAGTTCCGGTGCATGCTTTGACAAAATCTCAAACATATCGTCAGATGCGTCCCTTGAATGAATACAAACAGGAAGATCAAGTTCTTTTGCCACTTCAAGCATTGCCTCAAACATTTCCTTTTGCTCTTGTTTGTTGTCTGATCTGTAGTGGTAGTCAAGGCCAATTTCCCCAATTGCAACCACCTTTTCATGCTTTGCAAGTTCTTTGATTTCTTCAACAACTGACGCCGAGAACTCACCAACACTTTCAGGGTGCAACCCAACAATGGCATAAACATTTTTGTGCGCTTTTGCGATTTCCACCGCACGCCTTGAATCCTCGAGCGTTGTTCCCACATGACAAATGCCTTGGAGTCCATCTTCTTCCATCGTGGAGATCACCTTGTCTTTGTCGAGTTTGTTTTCATAGTCAATGTGAGCATGACTGTCAATTAGCATAATTTTCTCCTCATATTACGTACAAGTTTTTCATATATTTGAAGCATGAACAAGATTTGGTTACTCATGCTTTTGCTCTCTACTGTGTGTCTGCTTTTTGTGGATCCGAGCCTCACGGTTCAAGGCCTCTTGAATGCATCAAACAAAGCCGTGACTTTGAGTTTTGAACTCTGTGCGATTTATGCCATATGGATGGGAATTTTTCACATTTTGGAACAAACCGGAATTTCAAAAAAACTCACAAAACTGCTCTCTCCACTGATTGATCTCATCTTTGGCAAAAACAAATTGTCAAAAGAAACAAAGGAATATGTTTCAATGAACATATCAGCAAACATGCTCGGCATGAACGGCGCGGCAACCCCAATGGGCATCAAGTCAATCGAAAGCATGCAAAAAGACACCAACGCGAGCGAAGTCACCTTTCCCATGACAATGCTCATCATTCTTTCCTGCTCAAGTTTGCAACTCTTGCCAACATCAATCGTTTCAATGCTCGGAAACGCTGGTGCAACAACCCCAAGTAGCATCATTCTGCCATCAATGATTGCGAGCGTTCTTTCGACGACAATCGGAATTTTGCTTGTGCGAATTTCACACAAAATCAAGACAAAACGAAAAGGCAAGGGAAATTAGTTATGGCGTCTTACATCATTCCGATTTTCTTAATTGTACTCTTTTTTGTTTGTTTAATCAAGAATATTAACGCATATGATGGTTTTGTTCACGGAGCAAAGAGCGCTGTTGACCTTTGCATCAACACTTTTCCCTACTTGGTTGCAATCTTTGCTGCAGTTGAACTCTTCAAACTCTCGGGATTATCGAGTGTTATGACAGACATAATATCCCCTGTTTTCGGTTTTTTTGGCATTCCACCAGAACTCAGTGAGTTCCTGGTGATCCGCCCTTTCTCGGGCTCTGGAAGCGTTGCAATGCTGTCTGAAATCATGAGCACTTATGGTGCAGACTCATTCGCAACCAAATGCGCCGCCGTCATCATGAGTTGTTCAGAAACGGTGTTCTATATCATTGCAGTCTACTTTTCAACAATAAAAATAAAAAAACTGAGACCCACAATTTTACTTGCACTTCTCAGTACTTTCCTGGGCAGTATAGTCGCCTGCGCAGTCTGCCGAATTATTTAGAATCATAAATCGCCCTCATCATCGGCGACATATGCCCGTTTTCATCATTCTGAATCAACACTTCATTCACCAAAAGCCCCTTTTTGCCCCCTTTGACAGCCATCAAAAGGACGAGTTCTGCAGGCCTGTTTGCCTTTGGCTGAACCATTGTTATTTCCTTTGGTTCAAGTTTCACGAACGAGAGTTCTG
>JAZRDJ010000108.1:0-3724 GCA_045660245.1 Clostridia bacterium
TGCCATACAAAATCTCAAACAGAACTGAAAATTGCCCATAGATTAAGCGATTTTATAGAGAATTTTCTTGTATCTAAAGAAAAAATGCAGACACAAACAATCAATTTTCTGTGATTCAATTTGATTGAATTCGATTTGAAATTATTACACAATCTGAGAGAAAATATATTTTTAAAAATTATTTTTTTGTTGCAAAATAAAAAATATATACATAGTACTTAATCTAAACATTTTTGTAAATTCGAAAAATATTTTAAAAATGAAACAATAAAATAAACAAAATAAAAATTTTCAATTTAAATCATATAAATATTCTCAAAACACGTATATAGCCGAATTTGCCTAAGTTTGAGCCATGTCTCAAACATATCAAAAAATCCCACTATCTATTCGCAAAACTTGTGTTTTGCGAATAGATTTACAAATAAGAAATTTGATCCAGAGAAAATATACTACAAGATATCCATTTGCGCCATGGCTATTCTATGACACTTCTCTCAAACAAACACACTCTCCACTGCTCCAAATTTTGCGATAGTTGAAGGAATATTTGGGGAAAATCCATTACAACACTTGAAACCCGCAATTGATTCACAAAAAAAACAAAGAGGAAATGTTTTTTATTCCTCCTCCTTATTTTTTTCGTTTAGTTTTCAAATCCGCTTGAACACCAATTTACTTTCTGTACATATCAAGCAAAAATGCATACTCTTTTATTTTTTGTTTTCTCTTGTGTGCGTCTGACAAAAATGTGTTAACCAGCGACCAGAATTTTTTTGAGTGATTGAATTCAACCAAATGACACAACTCATGGACAATTACGTAATCAATGACGGCTGGTTCAAGCATGACTACTCGCCAATTGAAAGAAACAACGCCCTTTGTGTTGCATGATCCCCATTTGCACTTTGCATCGTTGATTTTGATATCACTTGGAATCAATTTGATTTTGTTCATTATTTCCTTTGTTCTCTTTACCAATATTTCTTTTGCTTGTTTTTTATACCAATTCTTAATGAGTAAAATTTCCTTGTCTTCCCCTACCCCATTTGGAACAACAATATTATGGTTCTGATCAAAATCAATTCTTCTTGTTGTGTCAGATTTTATTTTTTTGCATTGAACGCCAAAAAACAAACACTCCTCACCAGAAATCACCTCTGAGAATTTTTGTCTTGTATTTTCAATAATTGCGATTTTTGATGCGAGCCAAGGCTGTTTTGAAAGAACAAAACGTTCAATTTGACTTTCACTCGCTCGGTTTGGTGCATGCACAACAACACTGCCATCTTTCATGACACAAAGTGACAATGTCTTTCTGTTTGATTTCAAAATTATATCAGGTGCAATCACAATTCCAATCCCCATTTTTTGTATTTTAATGTAGTATATTACTTTTCTTTTGATTTTCAAACCAAATTTTAATGATTAAATTTGTTTTTTTAATGATTTATTTTGACAAAATTTGCTCCTTCAAAAGCAAAATCTTTGCTTCTTACTCTGAAAGTTACTCAAATCGTTTGACGTATTGAAATATATATTTTACAATAGATATAAGTATAAATATAAGGAAAAGTCTGATTATGTCTGGAATTGATAGCGATTTGATCCGTGGTCACATTGTCACCATCATTTTGAAAACACTTTTTGATGGTGACAAATACGGATATGAAATTTTGGATGAAGTTGCAAAGAAAAGTGAAGGTGCATATGAACTCAAGCAGCCGACACTTTACAGTTGTTTGAAGCGTCTTGAATCACAAGGCCTTATTTCTTCATACTGGGTTGACAGTGAAATTGGTGGGAAACGCCATTACTACTGCCTCACAGATCAAGGCAAGGAAACTTATGCCGAAAATCAGAGGAACTGGCTCAGATCAAGACAAATTATCGACAACTTGATTTGGGAAAATTCCCCACAACTTCCGGAACGTGTAGTGGTAGCAGAACAACCTCAAACGCAAATATCACAAGCGACTGAAGTGATTACACAGCAAGCCGAAGCAATCAACACTACCCCACTCGAGGAAATAACACAAGACAACAGCGCCGATCAAACGCCAGACACAGACACCGATGCCAAAATTGATGAGCAAGAATCTGACACCACAGACATCATGGAACTTCTCGGACATTTTGATTATTCTCAAAACACTTCGGATGTTGTACAATCAACACAAAAACTCGATGACGCAAATGAAGAATTAATTTCGACCACTGATACCGGTTCAAACAGTTTTCTTGAAAGTTTTGCAAAGCATTATTTATCTCAATCACCTTTGAATGAAAAAGAAATAAACAATGAGATTACAACTGAACAAAAAGAGGAAATTTTGCCAGTTGAAGTCAAAGATGATTTCAATGTGGATATTGATGATTATTTAAATTCTGACAACAATTTCTTTGATTCAACCGAACAAAAAGACAAACAGTCGTTCATAACACCAAATGTAATCACTGACGGATATCAAAGTCAGACTTCATTTTTTGAGTCAAACACCAGTGATTCTTCTGATGATGAGATAATTTCAAATTTTGATGATATTTTGAATCAAAATTCGGAAGTTTTGAATACTTTTGAGCAAAACAATGAGGACACAGTCACACCAACCTACTGTTCATTTGGTGAAGAGATAACAAGACACTATGATGACACAGCAATCGCAAATGCTGACGAGGAAAATAGCGACGAACTTGTTGATACAAGTTTCACAGATCTTGACTCACTCTATATCTCTCCAGAATCAGCATACAACACAAGTGAGTTTGAAACTGTTGACAGCCAAGATTTTTTTGAAAATTCAACTATCTCCGAACCTTCAGAAGACACGGCTGACGATGGATTTGTAACATCACCATTCCTCAATGAAAATGATAGAGAACAAACGTTCCAAAAATCAGCCGAACAAAATTTTGAGCAACAAAATTTGAACAATTATTACACTCAACCATATCAATCGTTTGAGCCAATTCCAGCAAATTATACCGATGTCGCAGACAAGAAAAAAATCAATGAACTCACAAGTTTTGCAAAGGTCAGCAGTGTCGTTGATAACAATGAACAAACAACAATTGAAGAACACTCTTTCTTTGACAGCCGATCATTCATTGAAAGAAATACATCATCAAACAACAAAAATTATGACAAACTGATTTCTGATTTTGAACATGAAGGAATTGAAGTTCGCGTTCACACAAAGATGGTCAAGGAAACTCGTGAATCAAAAACGTACGTTCAAACAAACAAAATACGAATGACCAGGAACTGGATTAGTTTCTGCTTCATCTCTACGCTTCTTGCTGTGTGCTATGCACTCATGTGCAATGACGCACAAAATCTTTATGATTTTTCTTACAAATACTTCATTGTTGGAGGTTTGATCGCACTGCTCATTCCAATCACTTCGACAATCATTTATGCAGTAAACCCATACAAGAAGAGAACTGCCCAGTATTCTCCTGGAGTTTCGCTGTTGCTCTCAGTTTTGATCTTTGCTCAACTTCTCACAATCATTTATTGCGTCAATCTTCAACTCGGATTCTTTAGTTTTACTCAACAATATTACAATCACCTCTTCTGGATAATCCCAACAGTAATTTCAATCTATCCAATCTTGAATTCAGTGATCTATATGACGCTTTACAATAGCAAAAACTTCCATTCATAATATATTTACAAAAACACAAAACGCACTACAAAATTGTAGTGCGTTTTTTATTACAT
>JAZRDJ010000109.1:0-8935 GCA_045660245.1 Clostridia bacterium
TTGTGTAATACGTTACTACGTGAGCATTTGTCAAAAATTCACCATTTGAAGAAATACACACTGCTGAACCATATGAATCATTGTCGTTTGTGAAAGCCTTTAGTTCAACAACAGAACCATAAGTTTTTGTGAAAACATCACGTGCAGATGATTCTGTGTTCTCCGTTTTCCCAAACGGAAAGACAATGACAAGAATAGACAAAACAACACAGATCAAAAGAGGATAAAAATAGTTCGAAAATTTGCTTTTTTCATTCTGAAAAGCCACCACTACAAAATCTCCTTTGAAAAAATATTTTCTTTATTTTTTATGCTTTCATTCTTTGCAATTGCCTAGTTCTGAAAATTGCCTAACAACATTATCATGATAATCAGAGATAACAATTTTTGTCAATTGCCCCCAGTTGCAATCAGCACTTGTCTTGTTTTCAGCATAAATCTTTTTGAGATCAAACTCTCTTTTCTTTGACGCATCCAGAAAAGTGAAAGACTCACATTCATTGTCATTTACATATGCCGTGAAATAATAACCATTTTTCATGGCATTTTTCACGAGTTCGCCCTGCTCGTCAAGAATTTCAAGAATTTCTTTTTCTCCATACTTTTCCCAAGTGCAATCAAATTCATCAACAGCATAATCTGGATAGAAATAACCAAAGGTACTGATCGTATCTTCATCAAATTTAATACCAAATTCGCTGTACCCATACTTGTTTTCCGTTTTTGAATAAATGTTTGCAATCAAGATCAATTGTTCTGGTCTGTCCACTCTGATCTGTACAGACAATCTTTCATCATTTTTGAATTTATCCAAAAAATAATTGCAATATTCTTTCATTTTATCATAATCAATTTTTGCCATAATTTATACTCCTTGAAATCTAAGCAATTTTGCTTCCATACCAGATATGGATTATTCTCGCAATATCATGGTAGTGGTTGTAGCCACCTGATCCGCCATAAGCATACAATCTTGCATCAGTGTCCTTGATCCATGCGCCAGTCACAATTGCAAGTGTTGTTGCAGCCTCTGCAGTATCAGCATAAACACCCATTGCTTGTTTTCCAAAATATCCGTTCTTTTTGTATCTTGCAATCAAATCAATGAGGTTTTGCAAGTCTTGTGTGATCACTGTTTTTGTGACAGCATCAATGATACCTTTGTCACCTGTCAAACTCTCAACCGCATTCACAAGACCAGACTTGATGAGCACGGCATAAGCCTCGTCAAAAGTCAAAGCCATTGAACTTCTGTAAAGTTCGCCAACGCCATATGTCTTGCCATTTTCTGTGAATGATGACCTCACAACAAATGCACCATGATATGATCTCGTCATTTCACGAAGAGATGCAAATGTTGCAATTTTGAGCAATTTGTCAATGAGGGAAATTGTGTTTTTGTCAATACCTTCTTTGCCAATGGTATAAGTATCACCAAGAGTCATTGTTCCTGAAATCTCATCAACAATAATTTGCGCAATACCAACACCAGCAACGACAGCGGCAGCGGCAGCACCACACGCAAGTGCAGTTCCAGCAGCAGCGGCAGCAGCAGTTGCAGCGGCTGCGCCAGCAGCACTCAAAACCGCCCCGGTTGTCGCAAGAGCAGCGGCTCCACCAGCGCCAACAGTTACAGTTGCTGTGGCAACAGTTGTGACAGCGGCAGCCACAGCAGGTGCAGCAACAACAACAGTTGCAACCACTGCAGCAACAACAACAGCGGCAACAACAACCTTTGCAACCTTCTTGATGAGATTTTTGAACCATCCACAATTGTTGATGAGTCCAGCCTCTTGAAGATCACTCAAATACACTGCCTCACCATCACAGTTGAACACAGCATCAAGTTTGCCATTCGCATCATAAAATGGTGATCCAATCAATTCATCAGTGACTTCACCATTTGTCACAGCAACAAGTTTGAGTACATTTTCTTCTGGAATATACTGCATGTTGTATGTGATTGTGACTTCATCAAAATCATCAGCGAGTGACAAGTTTTCAATTGCCTCAAAATCAGATCTTGAAAGAACTTGTGTTGCTGAAAGATTGATGATCTTGTCCTGTTCATCAAAATCAACTGCAACATCTTCATAATCCGCTTTGAGCGCTGAATAATAATTATTCCAATTCAAACTTTCTTCTGCTACAGTTCTCGTCTTTTCTTCTGGTTCACTTGCATGATTGTTCAAATTCATATTATTGAGCCCAATCACGCAACAAAATAGTACCATAAAGCATGAGAACAAGCAATAAATAATTTTGTTTTTCATAAAATTTTCTCCTTTTGTTTTTGTTTTCCATTTGGTCTCAATCAGTGCGCATACTTTGTTTTTTCTCAAAGCGCACTTTTCAAGCAATAAATAATCAACCTCCTTTGTGTTTTTTGTTTGTTTTTTCGACTTTTGTGTATCAACTCAAACTATTGCTACCCGCGCGTTTTCTAGAATACAATAGTCTGTGATGATTATTTCTGGGCACGAAAAAAGGCCTCCCTGATTGACGAAGCGCGCGGAATTTCATTTTCCATCGCGATCAATCTGGGAGGCCTTTGTGCGTATTCATGAGTTTTGCAGCCGAAGAAGATATCGAATGCAAATTTGTGCATTCTGCTGGTAATCAAGTTTGACATCTTTACCACATTTCTCATATGCATCTTCGCCCTTTCTTCATTTTTTATCTCACTTGCGCGAAATAATAAATTAAGTGCATGATAGCACAGCAAAAATATGTTTGTCAAGACTTTTTTGAAGAAAAAACACAATATTTTGTATAAAATCAAAAATTAATATCAATATGTTGAAAATTGACTATTATATAGTTCAGCGTATTTCCCGCCAAGAGCCAAAAGTTCACAGTGTGTTCCCTGTTCGATTATGTCACCATCAGAAAGAACCAGAATGAGATCGGCGTTCTTGATTGTCGAAAGTCTGTGTGCAATCACAAACGATGTTCTTTTTTCCATGAGTTTGTCCATGGCATCTTGGATCACAAGTTCTGTCCTTGTGTCAACACTTGAAGTTGCCTCGTCCAAAATCAAGAGTGGCGCATTGTTGACCACTGCCCTTGCAATGGTCATCTGTTGTTTTTGTCCTTCAGAAAGACCGAGAGAGCCATCGAGTTTTGTGTCATAACCCTTTTCAAGTGTTGAAATGAAATGGCCAAGTCCAGCCATTTTGCACGCTTCATCGAGCATTTCATCGGTAACACCAGTCTTGTTGAAAGCCAAATTCTCGCGGATTGTGCCATCAAAAAGCCACGTATCCTGCAAAATCATATCAAACAGATCTCGAACATCTTCACGCTTCATATCCTTGATCGAAATGCCATCAACAAGTATGTCACCTGAGTCCACTTCATAAAATCTCATCAAGAGGTTCACAAGTGTTGTTTTCCCGGCTCCGGTCGGGCCAACAATTGCCACTTTTTGTCCAGGCTTCACACTCACTGAAAAATCCTTGATCACCACTTCATCACTGTTATAACCAAATCTCACATTTTTGAACTCAACAGCACCAAGAATAGGGTTTGGTTTTTGCAAAGTTGCTTTGCAATCAGGCATCTCTTTTTCATCCAAGAGTTCAAACACTCTCTCTGACGCCGCTGACACCTGTTGAAGTGAGTTCATTGTTTGACCAAATGTTGTGAGCGGTTGTGAAAACAATCTCGCATAAATCGTAAAGGAAATGATCGTTCCAAACGAAACAACTGCGCTTCCATTCAAAATGAGAGCAACTCCAACAATGAAAATGACTGCAAACGACAAGTTTCCAGCGAAATCCATGAGTGGTCGCATGAGTCCAGAAAATGCTTGAGATTTCCAGTTGTTATCATACAACCTTTTGTTCACATCTTCAAACTTCACAGTCTCGTTGTTAACCGCGCCATACGATCTCACAACGTCATGATTTGTGTAAATTTCTTCAATGTGTCCACCGAGTTCTGCAATATTTTGTTGTCTCATATTGAAATATTTTTGGGATTTGCCAAGGATCAAGAACATGAACAAAAATCCAAGAATTGAAGACACAATTGTGACAATTGCAAGAACCCAGTTCACCACAAACATCATGATGAGAACACCAACAAAGAGAATGATCGCATTCACAAAGTTTGAGATCGTTGAACCAAGTGTCTGAGCAATGATATCAATATCATTTGTTACAGTTGAGAGAATTTCACCTCTTGACGACTTGTCAAAGTAACCAAGTGGCAACTTGTTGAGTTTTGCGTTGATATCTGATCTCAGGGATTTTGTCACCTTTGCAGTAACTCCCGCCATCAAGAATTGTTGAACATAAGATGCGATCGCCCCAATGGCATAAATAATCACAAGCACAACAACCGCATCAACAAAAACATTGAGATCAACACCATCAATACTCACAATTCCATCAGACAAGATGTTCATGAGATCACTGATTTTGTTGGGGCCAATGATTGAAGTCACCGCGCCAAGTGCAGAAAGCAACAGAGCAACAATAATCACTGGCAAAAATCGTTTTGTATATGAAGCAAGTTTCATGATTGCTTTGAAATTTGTTTTTTGTTTCACGCCTCCAAGCATCGGAGGTCTTCCAAATGGTGCCATAAATTACAAAAGTTCCTCCTTTGAAAGTTGTGAAAGAGCGATTTCTTTGTAGAGCGCGCAAGTATTCATGAGTTCATCATGCGTCCCCTCGCCCACAATCTTTCCCTCATCAAGCACAATGATTTTGTCCGCATCCTTGATGGTTCCAATGCGCTGAGCAACAATGACGATTGTCTTGCCGGCAAGGTTTTCCTTGATTGCCGATCTGACCATTCTGTCAGTTTTGTAATCAAGTGCTGAAAACGTGTCGTCAAAGATAATGATCTCTGCATCTTTGTAAATCGCCCTTGCAAGAGAAATCCTCTGCTTTTGTCCACCAGAAAAATTGGTTCCGCCTTGAGCCACTGGAGCATCAAGTCCACCTTCAATCTCGTCCACGAATTCAGCATGAGCAATCATGAGCGCTCTTTTTGCTTTTTCGTCATCAATTATCTCACTGCCATAAACCACGTTGTCACGTATTGTTCCTTTGAAGAGCACTGCCTTTTGTGAAGCAAAGGCAATCTTGCTGTTCAATGTTTCCTCAGAGTAATCCTTGACGTTCACGCCATCAACCAAAACCTCTCCACTGGTCACATCAAAAATGCGTGCAATGAGTTTCACAAGAGTACTTTTTGCACTCCCTGTCGCCCCAATCACTGCAACAGTCTGACCGCTTTCAATCTTGAGTGAAACATTGCTGATTGTTTTTTGTGCATTTTCTGCATCGCAATACGAAAAGTCGACATTCTTGAATTCAACGGTTCCAATGCTAGTGTCAGAGCAAGTTGTTTTTCCACCAACAATTGATGGCGTTGTTTCAAGCACCTCTTTGATTCTGTTTGCAGAAACAATGGTTCTTGGCATGATGATAAAAATCAAAATAAGCATCATGAAAGACATCACGACCTGCAATGCATAACTTGTGAATGCAGTCATATTGCCAATTACTTCGCCTCTTTGAACAATAAGTTCCGTGATTGTTCCACCACTATATTCAATTCTGTTCACGAGCACTGCGCCGATGAAGTAGATCGCAAGAAGCAGTCCATTCATAACAAGTGTCATGAATGGCGACATGATGCCAAGTGTCCTTGCAGACACCAAGTGATTGTTCGTGATTTTTGTGTTTGAATCTTCGAACTTCTGTTGCTGATAATCCTCAGCGTTGAATGCACGAACAACTCTCACACCAGTCACGCTCTCACGGGTAACTCTGTTGATATCATCAGTGAGTTTTTGTATTTTCTTGAATCTTGGAAGCACCACAAACATCAAGATTACAACCATGACGGCGATTGAAGCCACACTGATCACCACAGCAAGTGTCCATTCAAGGTTTGTTGCAGAAATTTTGCAAATTGCCCAAATCGCCATGATTGGAGCCTTGAACAAAAGTTGAATACCCATTGCCATGAAATTTTGCATTTGCATCACATCGTTTGTTGTTCTGGTGATCAAACTTGGCACAGAAAACTTTTTCATCTCTGATTCAGAGAAAGAAGCAACCTTTTCATAAATTTGGCTTCTGAGCGATCTTGAAAAAGAACTTGCCACTCTCGAGAGCAAAAACGAACACAAAAATGCGCAAGCAAGACTTCCCCCTGCGCAAGCGAGCATGAAGCCACCATTCTTCCACACATCTGACATGCTTGCTGTTCCCGTGGCTGTTCCCGACTGAACAATGGTTGTGAGCCCTTTTGTGAAGTCTGGCATCTTGAGTTCAAGTGCAACTTGAAGAACAATGAGGCCAATGCAAAAAATGGCAACAATCCAATCTTTCTTTTTCAAATATTTGAACAATTTGAACATTCTGTTCTCCTTTGATAATAATCACTAATAATTTGTATGCACATTTATACAAAAATGTTGACGAAATCATTTTACATGTCAATGCATTTGCTGTCAAACAATCACGGCAAATTATTTTGGTTTTATTGGATAAAAAAATCCAAACCTAAATAGATTTGGATTTTTATTTTTTTAAACCGAAATTATATCTCTCTTTGAATTTCTGCAACGGTTTCTTCTTTCCCAAATTTGAGACCAACAAACTCACCAACTTTTTCAAAACCGTAACTATAAAACACTTTGAGTGCATGATCTCTTGTTTCAGGCACAGTGTCTGTCAGAACTTTTACCCCAGACCTTTCGGCCTCAATCAAAAGTGCTTCCATTGCAGGTCGCATATACCCCATTCCATGATAATCAGATTTCACAACTACTCCCATTGTTGCACTTCCACTTTGTGGGTTTTTGTTGAAATTCACGTACCCAACAAAATCAGCCGTGTCTTCATCTTGAATATAGGCATAAAAGAAGTTCGGATTTTTCATTTTTGTGTTATACCACTCTTCCCAACTCTCTTCTGGAAAATCAATACAGCCAGTATCATAATGATATCCATCATACGAAACATCATAACCAGCATTATATGCCATTGTGAGAGGATCTGCCATGCAATCGCGTCTGAACCACAAATCCTTGATTTTGGGTTTTACTAACCTGATTCTTTTCATCACACATCACCTTTACTTGTTATACATTGCTGTTGATGATTCCAACAAAATCATTCCATGTATCTGGAAAGAACATGTTCACAACAACCGCAGCCACCAAAATGTAGAAAATCAATTTTGTAATGAATGATCTGCCACGAGTGAACTCAAGACCAACAATCACAACAACCACAAGTGGAGCCCAAGTTTTGCAAACCACAAGCACGTTGAAAAGTGAGGCTGGAAGAAATGCCCAGTTTGAGTGAATGAGAAGCACGGCATAAACCGCAACTGTCAAAAACGCAGCCACTCCACCAAGCCAGTCAAGTAAATTTTTTGATCCATTATCTTTTGAACTCATATATACATTCTCCTTTGAAATCTAATGAAGTTATTATTTATATAATAATAAAAATGCCACATTTTGTCAAATAATGTGGCAAAATTTATCAAATTTACAACCCAATTTCAGTTGCGTCTGGATCAATTGCAGTTGTTTTGGTGTCTGAAAAGAGTTCATAAAAATTTGCTTCTGGGTTTTCAAGAATTTTCATGAGTCTTTCTTCTGCGATTTTTTGAGTTTCGAGATATTCTCTCTCTTGATCCGCAATTGACTGGTCAACAATCTTTGATATGTATTCATTCAATTTTTCTGGATCATCCTTGATTGATTCATAGTACGCGTTGCATTCTTCGAGTTCTTCCCGTGTGTAATAGTATGGATTTTTGACACCATTTCTCGAAATCTCCATGCCATACTGATCTCTCACAATCCCAAACTTTCGGTCAAGCGCTGCAGGATCCTTGAACATAAGTTTGATGTCATCATCAATCTCTTTTCTGATTGCATCATAGCCAATTTTCTTTTTGAAAATTTCAATTTCAGCGAGAATTTTTTCTCTGTACATAACCGTCCCAAGGTGATTGCTGTGCGCTATTGACGCCTCAACATTTGGGAGATAAATCGGGAGCATATACTTGTCATTTGCAAAATTGCTTGCAACAATCTCATGAAGCATCGGATCTTTTTTGAGAACCTCTTTCGGGAAAACATGATTGATTTTTGGCTGTTCAAACTTGTAATAATAATCTTTGTCAAAGATGAGTCCGATCGATGTGTCAATCACCCATGTTCTGCCACCACCAAACGCTTTTGTTTCCAAAAAAGCATGTTCTGGACTTCCACAATCTTGAACCCTCAAACTATTGATATCAGCGTGCACCACAGTCGCATCATCAAATGCAAGACTCATGAGTCTTGCCCTATCATAACATTTTCCATTGCAAAGTTCGTTGTCAAAAAGCACAATCGAAGCCGGAAGACCACCCAATTGAAATGGTCTCAGCGCATTGAAGAGAACATCTGGATAAGGAAACACAAGTTTGTTTTTGAAACCATGAACCAAGTATTTTGTGTGTTTCTTTTGAAATTTTTTCATGTTTTTTTCCATGCGGATATTATACCACAAAAGCATCATTTTGTCAAATTTAATGAGTTCTCAAAAAAAGAACCTTGAGGTGATTGCCCCTCAAGGTTTGTTTGTTAAAAATCAACGGCTTCGTTTGCTTTTTTTGCCGCCTGAATGTGGTTGTATTTGTTGTAAATCGTTTCAACATTTTCCCTCACCAATGCAAAATCTTCACTTCTCAAATGATCTTTTTTCATGATTGTCATCAGATCAATCATTGTTTCAAACAACACGTCCTTTGCCATGTGTGTTGAAAGCGTCACAATTTTCTCAAGAAGTTTGTGTTTTCTCCTCACTCTGTCGTCATGTTTTTTGTTTGCCTCATATGCGAGTTTTGCTTGTTTTTTTGTGATGAAACCACATGGCTTGTACAAAAGTGGTTCAAACACACTATTTTC
>JAZRDJ010000110.1:0-2571 GCA_045660245.1 Clostridia bacterium
TACCTTCGTATTTTATCATATAATGTCGCTTTTCGTAAAATGAAAAAGGGGGGTATTTTGAAAATAATAAAAATATTTTTTGAAAGAAAAAATTTGGGGGTTTTTGATCGTTCTCAAAATTATTGTGCAAAACAAACCAAACATATTTTTGAATGTGGACATGATGCTGTCCAAATTGACATTGTATACTTTGTGCTAATCAATCAAAACAGAATAGCGATCAAAAAAAACTTTTCAGAAAAGTGTCAGTAAAAAGACACAAAAAAAGAAAAGCATCTTATACTCGAGGCATGTGAGACAGGGCAACAAAAATGCTTTTTGAGAATGTTTTTTTGAAAGTGATTTTGTTGTTTGTTGATTGAATAAATTTTTGAAAAATGTGAATGACTGGACAAGAAAAGATAGTGACTATATAATTGATTATAGACATTTTTCGACAATTGAAAAATATGGCAAAAAGAAGGGAGAAAAAGTAAAATGAAAAGTGTTCAAACAATTCAAAAAATCGCAAAAGAAAATATTGATGAAAATAATAAAAACTGCATAAATGATAATATTTTGCATGAAAATGCGTGCAATAATGCAAAAAATTGCAACAAAAGTGCAAAAAATATTTGCAAATGCAAGTCTGTGAATGATGCAAAAAGAGCGCAGATTCAGGCATATGTGAAGACGCTTTTCACGATTTATCCATCGCTCCCAAACATAATCAAAGTCATTGACAACATTGTGCTTTCAAGGGCAAGTTCAATTGTTCCAGTGAGGAGTGTGTACACTGGAGTAAATTCAACAATATCTGAAATTGAAAAGGTAATTGATATGTCAGACAGAAAGATGAAGTTGCTTTCAATTGTGGGGCTCGCGCGTGAAATTCTCGCAGTGCTCTCTGTTCGTGACTATGAGATTGTTGATCTCAAGTTCTTCAAGCAGATGAAAGTTTCAAGCATTGCAAGCAGGCTTGAGATTGATGAAAGATCGGTGTTCAGGAGAATCAACAAGGCAATTGACAATTGTGTTGCTTTTTGTCAAGCAAGCAAATTTGATCAAATCTTTTTTGAAAATCAATTCAAGGGCGAAGGTTGGATCAAAGAAATTTTTGGCAAGTGTATGTCTGAGATTAAGGCAAACAATCAGCGAAGTCAAAGAAACATGAAATGATTTTTTGCTAGAGCAGATCGTCGTCATCGATCTCGTCAAGAGGATCAAAATTGATGTTCATTTTTGATGTTTCCGGCGGGGTTGTATACATGAAATTTTCGAAACTGTTTTTGAGTGAAAAGCGTTTGTTTTTGAAGTCTGAGATTTTTCCTTTTTTGTGATTTTCTCTGGTAATTGGCGCTATGTCTTTGTCATTTGCCATGCGTTCCATTTCATGAGTTATGGCGTCTTGTTTGTCTTTGCGTTTGCTTGACAAAAAGAGAAGAACGATGATGGTGAGTATTGGAAGTGCAATGAGTGCAATCAAGATGATTTCAACAGTTCCCCGCGTGGTTATTTCTGCTTGGTTTGTGTTTGTTTCATTTTGCAATGGAGGTTGTGGATTTCCCTCGGTGTTTGGAGGAATGACTGAAAGAGAAGTTGTTTTTTCGCTGTGGATATAACCCTCAAACACGCTCGTTGGGTCTGATGCTGGAGAGTAGTAGCAATAATACCACACTGGCGAAGTTGATCCTGCTGGGATTTCACCACGAATATCGGCGACATATGTAATGTGTTTTGTGCCCGCTGGGATATGTTTGACGAGAATATTGCTTGAACCTGATGTTGTGGGTTTGTTCCAGAGTTGTGTCCCTGAGTAACTCGAAATGTCAAATGTTATGTTTTGAAGATATTTGGTTTTTGGCAAAAAGTCAACGCTTGTTACTCGCTCAGACATGACGAAGCCAGTTTTGCCGTTGTATGTCACTTCGATTGTTGTTTCTGAAATGTCTTTGACTTTTTTGACAAAATATCCTTCTGGTACGACAAAGTACAAGTTGTCAAGGCTCATGTCGGTAATATCACTGGTTTTGAAAAGCAAGCATGACGAAAGGCATTTCATATAGCCATAGCCAGTGCTTGAGTTTGTGGCAAAAGCGGTCAGTGGGCTCATGACTTGGAAAGAGGTGGCAAAAGCAATTGAAACAATTGAAAGAAAAAATAATTTGATCTTTTTCATGGCATAGATTATAAAGAAAAACTCTGTTTTTGTGCCAGTATGAAAAATGCTGAAACGCGACAAAAAATCGGTGATTAAGTAAATTAACTTCGAATATAAAAACGCAAAAATGCGTTCTAAATATGTAAAATAATGCTATAAAGTGTGTAAAATATGAATAAAAATGCAAAAACATCAAAAGAAATTCAAAATTTGACACGTGAAAAAATCAGGCGTGTTTTGAGGGTTCATGACGAACTTGAGAGGCGAAATTATTTCGCACTTGCAAGATACAACACGGGGAAAATTGTGCACAAAAAGCAACTTGAGTTTCATTCGTCACCAAAGCGTAACAGGTGGGTTTTTGGCGGAAACAGAACTGGCAAAACTGAGTGTGGTGCAGTTGAATCAATTTGGCTAGCGAGGGGTATTCA
>JAZRDJ010000111.1:0-12805 GCA_045660245.1 Clostridia bacterium
TGCAAGATAAACTGATTTTCTCATCCAAAGCACAAATCCACTTTCTCGCACGCTTGAAAATTGCACGAGATCCAATCACAAAAACATAAAACGAAACAACGCCAACGAAGATGCAAATCAAAGTTTCAATCAACCTCATTGCATTTGATATCGAAAAATAAAGTTTTGCACTCTGTGACAAAAGCATGATGAGAAAAATCAAATAAACCGGAAGTTTCCTTTTCGTGAATCTCTGCATGAAAAAAACAAGCATCAATCCAACGAACACCATCAAAGAGA
Organism: Clostridia bacterium; assembly: GCA_045660245.1. Taxonomy (GTDB): domain Bacteria; phylum Bacillota; class Clostridia; order Christensenellales; family UBA1242; genus RGIG3872. Next base: position 280 of record JAZRDJ010000111.1, read on the forward strand.
TCATCGCCCCTTGAAAAGACAGACGGAACATCACTGACGAAACAAAGTACACGATTGCAACAAAAAGTGGACTCTGTCCGCAAGCCACGAGCGCAAATGCAAAAGCATAACCAAATGGATCAATAACATCACATATATTTGCCCGACTCATGAGAATCATCAAGCAAACAAGGCAAAGTTTCCTCAAATTTTCACCATTAATTAATCTTTTCATGTGAAAATTATATAAAATATGAAAAATTATGCATAACTCAAATTTAGGCTATTTTGTTTTCTATTGTCAAAAAATCAAAAACAAAATAAAAAATATTTGTCTTTCAAAAATATTGACAAATCTTCAATTTCGAATTATACTATAGCACGTAAAGTTTGAAATATGCGTTCTTAGCTCAGCTGGATAGAGCGTTGGTCTACGGAACCAAAGGCCAGGGGTTCGAATCCCTTAGGACGCACCAAATGAAAAGAGATGGTTTTTGCCATCTTTTTTCATTTCTTGCATATCTAGGATAATGAGAAATACTTGGGTTCAGCAAAATTTTATTTTGCGTAATCCCTTAGGACGCACCATAAAAAATGCCAAACCATACGTTTGGCGTTTTTTTATTTTGATTATAGAAGGCATTCGAACGTGTGAGTTAAACAAAAGTTGCCTGTGGCAAGTTTTGTAGCACCAGGCATGATAGGCTTGGAGCAACGCGGAAGCCGGCGTGAATCCCTTAGGACGCACCAAATGAAAAGAGATGGTTTTTGCCATCTTTTTTCATTTCTTACATATCTAGGATAATGAGAAATACTTGAGGTTCAGCAAAATTTTATTTTGCGTAATCCTTAGGATGCACGAAAAAATAAAAAATCAGCAAAAGTATACAAAAAGACAAATTTGTGTACTTTTCGATTTTCTTCAACCTCCCATTGTGTTAAACTCTGTGCTTGTAGTTTGTTTTTATTTTTGGGGGTATTTTATGACTATATTTTTAAATATTTTATTTTTATGTTTGGGTATGTTTCTGCTCATCAAAGGTGCGGACTGGTTTGTGTCTGCAGCAAGTGCTGTTGCAAAAAAAATGAAAGTCCCAGCAATCTTCATCGGACTCACAATTGTTGCCCTTGGCACAAGTTTACCTGAACTTTCAGTCAGCATCACAAGCGCAATTTCAGGTAGTGTTGATCTTTCTGTTGGTAATATTGTTGGTTCAAACCTTTTCAATATGCTTGCAACCATGGGTGTCATTGCCTTGTTCACAAATATTCCAATGGCAAAAACAACAAAGAAAATTGATTTTCCTTTTTTGATTGCAATCACTGGCGCACTTCTCTTGTTTGGTCTTGACTCAATTTTGAATGGTGAAAGTTCAAACATTCTTTCAAGATCTGAAAGTGTAGTTTTGGCTGTCTTGCTTGTTTTGTACTTGTATATTCTGATTTTCAACGCAAACAGAGACAGAAAACGAAAACTTATTCAAGAAAAATATTTGGGAGAAACTCAACCAGAAAAAAATCAAGAAGAAAAAAATCTCAAGGGCTGGCAAATTGTTGTATTTTTTATCCTTGGGCTTGGTTCAGTCATTTTTGGTGGAGAATGTGTATCAACCACAGCAAAGTATCTTGCAATCCAAATGGGTATGAGCGAAGCACTAGTCGGTCTCACAATCGTTGCAGTGGGAACGAGTCTTCCTGAACTTGTGACATCAATCGTTGCAGCAAAAAAGAACGAAAATGATCTTGCACTCGGGAATGTGATCGGATCAAATATCATCAACATTACATTGATCTTGGGATCTGTTGGACTCATCTCTCAAGCACCAGTCTCAAGCATTATTTTGACAGATATTATCATTCTCTTTGCAAGCACAATCATCTTTACAATTTGTTGCGTTAGCAAAGATCACATAAGCAAAAAGGAAGGTTTCCTGTTCCTCACAATGTACATTGCTTATCTCACATTTGCAATTATCCGAAACTACTGTTTCTAGAAAAAAATAAAAGCCCCTCACGAAATTTTCATGAGGGGTGTTTTTTTGATTAAAACTTATCAATATTTTCTGCAAGGAACATTCTTTGGAATTTATCATTTCGCGCATAAAGTTCATCAAATGTTCCAGAATCAATAATCTTTCCATCATCAAGAAAGAAAATTATGTCTGAATCTTTGATTGTTGAAAGTCTGTGGGCAACAATGACAATTGTGCTTGTACCCTTGATTGAATCAATGCTTCGCTTCACTTCTTCCTGAGCAAAGTTATCAAGAGAACTTGTGCTTTCGTCAAACAAAATGATTGAGGAACGTCTGAGCATCGCTCTCGCAATTGCCAGTCTTTGTTTTTGTCCACCAGAAAGTTTGATTCCACTCTCTCCAACCTTTGTGTCAATTCCTTTTGGCAAACTTTCAACAAACTCTGAAAGAGATGCAAGCCTCAGTGAATTCATGATCTCTTCGTCAGTTGCATCTGATTTTGCGAGTAATAAGTTTTCTTTTATCGTCATGTCAAAAATATATGGAAACTGATTAACGAGTGAGAAAGTTTTGCGCAATGTTTCTTTGTTCAAACTGTTTACGTTGTGACCATCAATCATTACAGCGCCATCATCAACTTTCATCATTTTTGAAATCAAGTTCAAAATTGTTGATTTTCCGCTACCAGATTTTCCAACAAATGCAACAGTTGTGTTGCAAGGAATACAGAAAGACAACTTGTTGAAAATTTTGTTTTCAGAAACAAGTTTCTTGCTTCTTTGTTTTGTCTTTTTGTCTGTTTCATACTCATACTCTCGGAACGCAAAATCAACGTCTTTGAATTCAATGTTTCCCTTTACATTTTCAAGGTTCACATTGCCAAAGTTTTCTGTCACAAATTCATACTCATCAAAAAGAGCAAACATTCTTTTTGAACTAACCTTGATGTCAACAATTCTGTCAGCAACACCCGCAAGATCCCAAATGAATCCATTGATGTTTGACTGGTTTGTGTGAATTATCATGAATGTTGCAAGAGTGATCACTGATTTTTCCATCAATCCCACAGCAAACACCAAAAGAAGCAAACTCACAATTTCAATGAGCGAACTGCGCCCAATCCAGAACTTTGTTGAAGTTGATTCACTTCTGTACACAGCCTTTTTGTAATCACCATATCTTTCTTTTGAAACTTCAGCAAGTTTTGTTTCAAGCCCCAAAGATTTGATATCTTTTTCACTTCGAACAATTTCTGTTGTGAGGGTTGTGATCTTGTCGCTTTCCTCCCTCATTTTTGCTCTGTTTCTTCTTCTGCACTTGAGTCTCCAAATCTCAATCAAAAGAGCCACAACCACAAGCCCCAAAACAATGAGTCCAATGTAAACATTCAAAACACCAATATAAATCACCATCGCAAACGATGTAATAATATTTGCCACCATGTTCACAATGTCTGCAAGACTGTTGACAACCTTTTCTGGATCATTGACAATTCTTTGCACAAATGTCCCTGTGTCATGAGATGTGAACGTTTTTGAATCAAGTTTGAATGCCTGCTTTGCAAGGTCCGTGTTGAGATCTGCCATAATCTTGACGCTGTATGTGTCATAAAGTGCACCAGATGCCCACCAAGACAATCTCCTCACAACAGTGATCGCAAGAACAATCATCAAATTGAAAATTGCACCTTCAAAATCAAGCGTTGTGATCACTTCAATTGCATTTGCGGTATAGATCGTCACAAAAATACTACATACACCCGAAAAAATCGTCGTCAGAATATAACCAAACACGCCAAGTTTGTATTTTGAGAAATATTGACCTAAACCTATTTTATTTTTCTGCATAAAAAAACCTCCGTATAAAATTTTTTAATCCAAACGAAGGTCAAGTTAACAAGTATATAAAAAAATTACTATGCTAAAAGGAAACCATTCGCATGGACAGTGTTGTTATTAAATTTAAAAGTTTTTGCATTGTTCATGCGTACGTTCCTCCTTTTAATATTTTTTAAATTTAACACTTTGATAATAACACTACAAAACGTGTTTGTCAACAACAAAAAACAAAATTCTCGGGACTTTTTGTTTTTCATATTGATATTGACACGCTTGTTGCATCGTGATATATTTGTGGCATGAAAAAAGAAACGCATGATTTTTTGATCGATTTTATATCCTCTACCCCATACAGTAAATATATAGGGTACGATTTTGACATGCTTTTCAAAATGTATTCAGCGCTTGAAATCAAAAAACTTTCCGACGTATACGGCAAATCAAAAGAGTTCATCGACTTTTTGAACAAATATGATTACTTGATCACCACGGCAGATCCAGAATATCAAAAACGAATTCCTGACAAAATCAAATCACTTGAATATCGTTTCAAAACATATTTCACAACAAGAAACAAAGGTGATCAAAAAATATTTGGAGATATTGTTACAACCATTGCACCCAGCAAAAGACAAACAAAAACTCTTGACGTCGGACCAAGCAAATTCCCTTACTCCTCAATCACAATGGCAAAAAAACTCGACAATGTCTCTTGCATGGATGAAGAATTTTTGCTTGCACAAGAAAGCCTCCAGGCCATGAACGTGACACCAAGAGAAGAACTATTCACTGAAAATACAAATATTGTTGACCATGATTTCATTGTTGGCAGATTTCCCTGCTCAGCAATTATTCCAATCGTCAAAGCATGCGTGAAAGAAAATAAACCATATTTCATTGAACTTTGCGAGTGCGGTATTCCTTGGCCAAAGGTTTGGCCTGAAGGGCATTCATTCGGCTGGGAAAACGTGCTTCCTGAAATAGATCCAAACGTCCACATCATGAATGGTTACGCATTCAACATTGATGCATCAGAATCACAAATCATGAAAATTATCAACAAACAAACCATGAAAAAGTTCTTCAATATAAAAAATGGAAACTACACTCTCAAAAAAGATATTCCAGTGACAACAACAACCGTTGTTATTTCGTCTGGAGCATGGAAAAAAGAACCAGAAGAACTTGAAATGATATAAAGTCTTTTCAAAAATAAAAGCACGCTGTTCTCAAAATGTGAATTGCATGCTTTTTTTTCGACCAATTTTTGATTAACAAAGAATAAATAAAAAATATTATAGTTAATATTATATATATTTTTTTAAAATCCTTGACATTTTTTCGATTGTTAGTTATATTAATATTCGCCCATAGATTTGGGTAAAATTTTTAAAACAAAACCACAATATGTTGTGTTGTTTGTTAATCACAAGGAGCATATATGGTATTTGGCAGAATTCACACAATTGAATCGATGGGACTTGTTGATGGTCCAGGAATCAGAGTTGTTGTTTTTTTTCAAGGCTGTGCATTGAGATGCAAGTTCTGCCACAATCCAGACAGTTGGGAGATGAGCAAAGGATCTGTTATGTCAGTTTCAGATCTTATCTCCAAAATTGAGCGATTCAAACCATACTTTGAAAGAAGTGGTGGTGGAGTGACATTCTCTGGTGGTGAACCACTTCTTCAAAAAGACTTTTTGATTGAACTTCTTCGTGAATGCAAAAAACGAAATATTCACACTTGCCTTGACACAGCAGGCGTTGGCATTGGAGATTATGAGAAAATACTCCCCCTCACCGACCTCGTATTGTACGACATCAAGGCAATTGATCAAAAAAGTTATGAAGATTTGTGTTCAAACACAATGACAGAAACGATCAAGTTTCAAAAAGCACTCCAATCGTGCAAAACCCCAACAATTGTGAGACAAGTTGTGATCCCTGGTTTCAATGATACTGACGAATACATGATGGAATTAAAAACTTATATCAAGTCCAATATTCCAAATGTGATCAAAGTTGAACTCTTGCCTTTCCACAAACTTGGATCTCACAAATACAAAAAACTTGGAATGATTGATCCACTTGAAAGTTTGAGTGGAATGGATCAAGACAAAACAAACGAATTATGGAATAAATATTTTAAAGAACTTTAAGGAGAAAAATTTATGACAGAAAGAAAACCTTTCATTGGCGGTCGATGGGAAAGAGAAATCGACGTGCGCGACTTTATACAAAAAAACTATACACTTTACACCGGTGATGGATCATTCTTGACTGATGCAACAAAGAAAACCCAAGCAGTTTGGAACAAATGTGTACAACTCTTGAACGAAGAACTCAAAAAAGGTGGAGTTCTTGATGTTGAAACAAAACAAATTTCAGGCATCAATAACTTTGCCCCTGGCTATATCGACAAGGAAAACGAAGTAATCGTTGGTCTTCAAACTGATGCTCCACTCAAGAGAATTGTGAACATTTACGGCGGAACAAGAATGGCTGAACAAAGCCTTAAAGAATATGGCTATGAACTTGATCCAGTCCTCAAAGAGCACTTCAATGAATTCAGAAAAACTCACAACCAAGGCGTTTTCGATGCTTATCCAAAGAGTGTTCGTCTTGCTCGTCATGCTGGGCTTTTGACTGGACTTCCAGACGCTTATGGCAGAGGAAGAATTATTGGTGACTACCGCAGAATTGCACTCTATGGAACAACAAGACTCATTGCTGAAAAGAAAAGAGAGTGGGAAGAACTCGATGGTGAAATGACAGATCAACTCATTCGTTTGAGAGAAGAAATTTCTGCTCAAGTTCGTGCCCTCGCAGAAGTTGAGGAAATGGCAGCAACATATGGCGTTGACATCACAAAGCCAGCAGAATCTGCAAAAGAAGCCGTACAATATCTATACATGGGATATCTTGCTGGGATCAAGGAGAACAATGGTGCTGCAACATCTCTTGGCAGAACATCAACATTCCTTGACATTTACATTCAAAGAGATCTTGATGCAGGCATCATCACAGAAGAAGAAGCGCAAGAACTCGTCGATCAACTTATCATCAAACTCAGACTCGTTCGTCACCTCAGAACTCCTGAATACAACGAACTCTTTGGTGGTGACCCAACATGGGTAACTGAATCAATTGGAGGCGTGGGTATCAACGGCAAACCACTCGTTACAAAAAACTCATTTAGATACCTTCACACTCTCATCAATCTTGGCACTGCTCCAGAACCAAACCTCACGGTTTTGTGGTCTGAAAAACTCCCAGAGAACTTCAAAAAGTTCTGCGCAGAAATTTCAATCAAAACAGATTCCATTCAATATGAAAGCGATGATGTGATGCGCCCAGTTTATGGCGATGACTATGCAATTGCTTGTTGCGTATCAGCAATGAAGGTTGGAAAACAAATGCAATTCTTTGGTGCACGCTGCAACCTTGCAAAAAGCCTTTTGTACGCAATCAATGGCGGTATTGATGAAATCGAAGGAAAGACAATCATTCCAGGAATTGAGCCAATCCGTGATGCAAACCTCTCTTATGAAAAAGTATGGGACAACTACAAAAAAGTCCTTTCATACGTTGCTGGACTTTATGTGAAGGCAAACAACATCATTCACTACATGCACGACAAATATGCATATGAAGCAAGCCAACTTGCTCTCCATGATACCGATCCAGAAAAACTCATGGCATTCGGTGTTGCTGGACTTTCAGTTGCCGCAGATAGTTTGTCTGCAATCAAATTTGCAAAAGTGACACCAATCAGGAATGATCAAGGTGTTGCAATCGACTTTGAAACAATCGGAGATTTCCCAAAATACGGAAACGACGATGATAATGTTGATAACCTTGCTGTAGACATTGTTACATATTTCATCAAAGAACTCAAAAAACACCCACTCTACCGTGATGCAAAACATACTCTCTCTGCACTCACAATCACCAGCAATGTTATGTATGGCAAAAAGACAGGAACAACTCCTGACGGCAGAAAACTTGGTGAGCCTCTCGCCCCTGGTGCGAACCCAATGCACGGAAGAGACAATTCTGGTGCACTTGCATCATTGAACTCTGTCGCAAAAATTCCATACCGTGACGTTTGCCAAGATGGTTGTTCAAACACATTCTCAATTGTTCCAAATGCTCTCGGCAAAACAATCGAAGATCAAAAAACAAACCTCGTGAACATTCTGGACGGCTATTTTGCTCAAGGTGCTCAACACATCAATGTCAACGTTCTCAGCCGTGAAACACTCATGGACGCTTATGAACACCCAGAAAAATATCCAATGCTAACAATCAGAGTTTCTGGTTACGCAGTCAACTTTCACAGACTCACAAAAGATCAACAACTTGAAGTTATCAGCAGAACATTCCACGACAAAGTTTAAAAAAACGAAAAGACCGCAAATCTGCGGTCTTTTTTATTTGTATATCAATCAGATTATCTCTTTGATTTCCATTAAAGTATTGAACACTCTTTCACACTTGTCCTTTGTTTTTGAATCGGGCTTGATAATGTCAAGTACCATCACAGGCAAAGCCCCTGCATCATACGCTGAGTTAATTCCATTGATCGAATCTTCAATAACCAAACATTCTGACGGCCTTTCACCAAGTTTTTCACACGCCATCAAATAAGGCATTGGATCAGGTTTTGGCTTCTCTACATATTCACTTGTGACAATCACATCAAATATTCTTGTATGATCAATACCCACTTGATCAAACAGAAAAGTCAACTTTTCGTTCGTACTCCCTGTGCATATGGCTAGTTTCAAGTTTTTTTTCTTCAAATATTCAATTATTTCAACAAAACCAGGTTTTAATAATGCCCCTTTCTTCAGAATTATTTCGTCATAACAAAGTTTTGCACAATCCATATATTCATCTGCATTTATATGTGGAAATGCTTCACGGAGCCGATTAAGATTGGTTGCAATTGGAATTCCGGCACACGTTTGTCTGAACTCTTCACTAACAAAAACACCAAGTTTTTTGTTTGTCATCTTGAAACTTTCACACCAAACCGCTTCTGTATCAAAAATGACACCATCAACATCAAAAATTATTGCTTTAACATTTTTATATCTTTTGTTCATATGCTTATTATTTCTCCGAATTGATCTTTTACCAAACAAAAAGCCATGAATTCTGAAACCGAACAAAGGCTTTTTATTTTTTATTCATAAAACACTCCCAGTATTTTGAAGTTCAATAAATTATAGCATATGATTTTTTAAATTTATAATATTTTTAAGTTATTATGTGAAATTTTTTATATTTAATTGTTTTAGTTTGACACCATTGAGTACCACAAAGTATAATTTTTGTATAAACAATTTTAGGAGAAAATAAATGGATAGAATCGCAAAATTTGAAAAAATCAGTTTTGAACAATTCAAAAAAGACTGGACAAACACATTTTTTGAAATGCCAGACGAAAAAATTCAAGAAATTTATGACAATATCAAACTCCCAGAACGTGCAACCCAAAGATCGGCAGGTTATGACTTTTTCCTTCCTTCTTCAATATCTCTTGACGCTGGCTCAGAAATGACAATCCCAACAGGTATCCGATGCAAAATGGAACCAGAATGGGCACTCATCATTTGCCCAAAGAGCGGTCTTGGATCAAAATTTAGATTTCAACTCAACAACACGTTTGGTCTTATTGACGCAGACTATTACTTTTCAGACAATGAGGGACATATGTTCTGCAAAGTGATCAATGACAGCAGACAAAACAAACAGGTAGTTTTGGACGCTGGCGCAAAATTTGTGCAAGGATTCTTCTTCAAATATGGAATCACAGAAGACGATACTGCCGAAGGTGTCAGAAACGGTGGTTTTGGAAGCACAGGAAAATAATTGTTCTCAAGCAAATTTTTATCAAAAAAAAGGAAATGATATAACATTTCCTTTTTTTTATTTTTACTTCTTTGTTTTGCTTGCCCCACAGGAATCACATTTTGCCTTGCCATTTTCAATTGGACTTCCGCAATAATCACAGAAGGATTCTTTGTTCCCTGTTACTTTTTCAAGAAAATCCACAATTGAGTTTGTCTCGGTTGTATTTTCTTCAGACTGTTTCAAAATACCCTTTGGTCCCTTGATTGAAAAACCAAGAATAGTGGTAAAAATTCCAATCATGAGCATTGATATTCCTGAAAACATTCCAAAACTGCGACCTGATTCTATATCAAACCAATCTGGATCAGTCATATGAGGGACATCTATGTTTGAGGTTGAAATTAATTTTATTGCACCACCAATGATCAAACCAATCCCAACACACCTCACGATCCATGTAACAACTTTTTGACTTTTCTTCATCACTATTTCTCCTTATTTTTCAAAACTACTATCTTTCACTATATAAATTGGCCTATTCTTTACTTGTCTGAATATTTTTGCGATATAGTCACTTGTAACAGCCATTCCAAACATCACAAGACTACCAACAAAACATACAAGTGGTGAAATCTTCATGAACAAACTTGGATTCAACCCCATACACCACAAAACAATGTCCGCAACAAAAAGCCCAACCGCACCAAGCCCCATCAATATCGACAAAAACATATTAATTTTGAGTGGAGCAGTGGAAAAATCTTCAATCCCACCGATCGCGTACTTTGTGAGTTTTTTGAAATTCCACTTGGTTGTTCCTGCAACTCTGTCCACATTTTTGTATTCAAGCCACTTTGTCTTGAAACCAACCCAACCAAAGATACCTTTTGAGAATCTGTCAACTTCCGCCATTGAAAGAATTGCATCTGTCATTTTTCTGGTCATAAGCCGATAATCTCGTGCCCCGTCAACAATTTCCGCATCGCTCACTTTGTTGATGAGTTGGTAAAACTTTCTTGCAAACCAACTCCTAATTTTTGGTTCTCCACGTCTGTCAACGCGTCTGCATCCAACACAATCATATCCTTCGTTCACAATCCCATCGTACATTTCAACCAAGAGTTCTGGTGGGTCTTGAAGATCTGCATCCATGAGTGCAACAAAATCACCTGTCGCATTTTTAAGTCCTGCCAAAATTGCAGCCTCTTTCCCAAAATTTCGTGAAAATGAAATATACTTGATTCTCTTGTCTTGTCTTGCAAGAGACTTCACAATCTCAAGAGTCCTGTCGCGACTTCCATCATCAACAAAGATGAGTTCAAAATCAACTTTGTTCATCTTTTCCATGAGCGTCTTCATTGATTCGAAGTAAGCGTTCACACACTCCTCCTCATTGTAGCATGGAACCACAACACTTATCTTTTGTGCCATAAAAATCTCCTGTATAAATCACTATATTAACTATATATTAAAACATTCTGAAACCTTTCGTCAATTGTTTGACAAATATTTCAATTTTCATGTACTATCTAATTATAACTTGTACGGGAGAATTTATTATGTACAATACAAAAATTATCGGTTTCAACAACCTTGAACTTTTCACGACGATTTTTGACAATGCAAAAGATCCCAAAGCGGTTGTTCAAATCATTCATGGAATGCGTGAGCATTCAGGCAGATACACAAGATTTTGCGAGATGCTCGAAGCAAATGGATACATTGTCGTCATCACTGATTCAAGAGGACATGGTCAAACATGCAAAACTTATGCAAAACTTGGTCATGGCGAAACAGATATTTATGCCGAGTGCGTCGAAGATCAAATTTGTGTGTCAAAATACATCAAAGACAACTTCAAAAATCTCCCACTTTATATCTTTGCCCACTCTTTCGGATCAATGATCGCTCAACGTTACATTCAACTTTGTACCTTCGCAGAAAAAGTTGTTCTTTGCGGAACAAACAACGGAAACAACTTTACCTTCAAACTGGGCAAGTTGATTACAAATATTCAAAAGAAATTTGTAGGCTCTGAAAAAACAGCAAAATTCATTGAAAAAACAAACAAGAACCTTTACGCAAAAAAATTCGATCGTGGCAACTGGCTCACTCGTGACGAGGCTATTTTTGACAAATACCTTGCTGATCCATATTGCAGAGCCGAATTCCCGATCAGTTTCTACAACAGCCTCTTCACCCACATGACAAAAGTCAACAAGACAATCAACCTCATCAACAAAAAAATCAAATTGTATTTGATCGCTGGCGATAATGATCCTGTTGGCAATTATGGAAAAAATGTTTTGTCACTCACAAAACTTTACAAAAAAAATGGTCTTGATGCCACATGCGACATTTACCCAGGCGCAAGACATGAACTCCACAATGAAATCAACAATGACGAAGTTGATAATGATATACTCAAATTTTTTGAATTTTGATATAAAAAAATAATGGACAAATTGAACTTGCCAGAGCAATTGGTGTTGGCAAATCAAACATCAGCCTTTGGGGAAAAGACGAATGCGAACCAACGCTCTCAAAACTCATATCTCTTGCCAAATATTTTGGTATCACCATTGTCTAGCCGGACTCGAAGAATAAATTAAACACAAAAAAGAGAAGCAAAATTGCTTCTCTTTTGTTTTGGTGACCCCAAGCAGAGTTGAACTGCTCACTCCGCCGTGAAAGGGCGGTGTATTAACCGATTTACCATGGGGCCATATTCAATTTTTTGCTGTATAGTTTTAAATTGGTAGCGACTGCGGGATTTAGGGCTCGTAACCTGCGACCTGCCGGAATTTTTTGGTAGCGGCTGCGGGATTTGAACCTGCGACCTACCGGGTATGAACCGGGCGCTCTAGCCAACT
>JAZRDJ010000112.1:0-3242 GCA_045660245.1 Clostridia bacterium
TGAATTTTGCAAAGTCAAACAAAAATAACTCACACAAAAAAAATAGTCTAACTCATACAAAAGTTAAACTATTTTTTTGTGCTAAATTTAATCATTACTTGCTGTTATGCCACGCATAACACCCCAGTGTTTACTGCAAAAACCCGCCGTCTACGAGCAAACATTGACCAGTTACAAAACTTGCCTCATCACTCGCCAAAAAGTACACAGCACTGGCAATGTCTTCTGGCATTCCATTGCGGCCAAGTGCAGAAGAGTCCGCGAGACTCGAAAGATCATCTTTTGAATAACCTTTTGTCATATCAGTGAGTATCACACCAGGTGCTACAGCATTCACATTGATATTTGCGCCGCCAACTTCTTTTGCAATTGCCTGAGTGAACCCAATCACTCCCGCCTTGCTTGCACTGTACACACTCTCACATGATGCACCAGCAACTCCCCACATTGATGAAATGTTCACAATCTTGCCATAATGTCTTTGAAGCATGTGCTTCAACACTTCTCTTGTCGTAAATATGCAAGAATTTAAATTGGTGTTGATCATTTCAAAAATATGCTCATCACTCATATCAACAAGAAGTCCTGATTCCGCAACCCCAGCATTGTTGACAAGCACATCAATGCGCCCAAACGCCTTCAAACACTCATTCACGAGTCTTTTGATATCTCCAACATCTCTCAAATCAGCCTTCACGGCAACAACTCTTCGATCCGCGTTTGAGAGTTCATTTGCAAGCGCAACAGCCTTTTCTTTGCTCTTCAAATATGAAAAACAAACATCATACCCAGCGCCAGCGAATTTTCTCACAATCGCCTCACCAATTCCACGTGATCCACCAGTGACAAGCGCAACTTTTCTTTCCATAAAATCATCTCCCCATATAATTATACTATCACTATTCTTAGAATCCGTCAACCACAAAAAAAACACCGCAACTTGAGGTTGAAGTGTTTTTGTTATTTATTAAATTATTCTTCTGTTTTTGTTTCTGTTTGATTTGCTTCATTTTCTGATTGAGCCTTCAAGAGTGTTCTAATATCCTTCAAAATATCTTCAACTTTTTCTGGCGCTGGTGCTGGTGGAACAATTTTTGAATCTCTGAGTTTCTTTGTCTCAACCTTCACTTGTTCCCAATCCTTCATATTCACACCGAGTTTTTTGAGTTCTTTTCTTTCGGCTCTTGTTGGAACTTCCTTCATTGACTTATTCACAAAGTCTCTTGATTTATTAATCATTCTCACAACTGTGAAAATCACGAAAGCAATAATCAAAAAGTCAATGATTGCTGTAATGAGTGCACCCCAGTCGATATAAATTGACTTTGTGAGGTCAACAGTTGTGTTGCCAAGAGCGTCTGTTGTTTCCACTTTTTTGAGGAATGTAAAAACCGAGTCAAGTCCCTCACCACCTGTGACAAGAGCCAGAATCCAGTTAATGAATGGACGAATGATATTGTTTGTGAGGCTTGTAACAATTGCCGTGAAAGCACCACCCACAATGACACCGACAGCCATATCAATGACGTTGCCACGAGTAATAAATTTTTTGAAATCTTCGAAAAACTTTTTCATATGTATCTCCTATGTATTCCCTATGATTTTGTTTATTAAAGTCATTTTAACACAAAAAATCCGCATTGAAAAGTCTTTTTGTTCTAATTTTCATATATTTCTAACATAAAAAAAGTGGCAAACTCACCACTTTTCCTATATTTCAGTAAATATTAAAAAATCTTATTGTTCATTTTGTTGATCCAATGAGATTTTAGTTGTTGATATTCCTGATCATTGATGAGGCCTTTGCCTCTCATCTCATCAAGACGAACAAGTTCTCTCTGAAAGCCATCGATATCTACACCTGTTCCAGTGTATTGCTTTGAGGCATATGCAAGATTTCCAGCCTGATTTGCAGGTACATAGCGTCTTGGATATTCAATTTCAATTACGATTTCTCCATTTTTTATACTTTTCATAAAAGTCTTGTATTCCTTCAACACCAAAATAAAGCACAAGACTGAAAGCCCAATAGTTATGCCTGAGAGAAAGAATGTAGTGCCAGCATATCCACTACCAGAAAGAGCAACAAATCCGAGGACTATTGAAGCAATACCAATTGCTGATATCACGCCAAAAAACACCAGCGAACTGATTGCAATTCCCTTTTTCGTGTAAAAAGTGAAATTTGAACTTTTTGCAAGTCCCAAAAGTTTGAGTCCTACAGAAATACCAATTGTTCCAAGCGCAATCATGAGTCCCGCACAAATGAACAGATACAAAATCCCATTGCCACTTGCACTAAGTGTTCCTGTACTCACCGCATCATAAGGATTTCCCATATATCCAACATTATTCAAATATCCAACATTGTTTGCAATACCATAATCTCCCATTGCATCAAAATTCATGTAATTATAATTTATCATGGTGAGTCCCAAAAAAAATCCAACCACGAGCGAAATTCCTGCGAGGCAAAATGACAAAAGTCCAGCACCAAGCAATGGTCCACGTTTTTGTTTGTTTGTCTTTCTCTTGCCCATAAGCATTTTCTCCCTTTTACACCTATAGCATGGGAAAATAGTCAATGATTTATGCACCACACAAAACTCAAAACCCTCACAAAAAATGTTGAAAAATCAAACCACTGTACATCTTTTGTAACATTTTGAAAGAAACTCATCATAGACTACAAAAAAAACATGAGAAAAGGAGTTTTTTTTATGAAATTTGCCATCATCGGTTCCAAAGGCAAATTGGGATCAACAATCGTCAACGCATTGAAAGAATCCGGACACGACACAATTGAAATTGACAAACATAATTCAAAAAAAATGGACATCTCTGGTGCGAATGCTGTCGTTGATGTATCAAACCACAAAAGCACAATCAATGTCGCAAAAATATGTCAAAAAACAAATACCCCTCTTTTGATCGCCTGCACTAATCACACCAAAATTGAACTTGAGAAAATTAAACAAATAATGAAAAATACGCCATATGAAATTTCCGCAAACCTGTCACCAAGCATGAATTTTGTGTTTGATTCACTCAAAACACTTCAATCAAACAATCTGCTTGGAGCCACTATTTTTGAACAACATCACAAGAACAAAAAGGATGCACCCAGTGGTACAGCCAAAGAACTCAAAAAAATTCTGGACAACAACTTTGACATTCAAACAGAAATTGTGTCGAGTCGGTTCTTGAATTCTGTTGGCAGTCACAAAATCACTCTTGAATTT
>JAZRDJ010000113.1:0-3116 GCA_045660245.1 Clostridia bacterium
CCAACTGTTATCCCGATGTATAGGGCAGGTTGCTCACGCGTTACTCACCCGTCCGCCGCTAAGAAGATTCGAGAGCAAGCTCTCAATTCTTCTCCGCTCGACTTGCATGTCTTAAGCACGCCGCCAGCGTTCGTCCTGAGCCAGAATCAAACTCTCAAGTTCAAAATCTAACTCTAGACTAACTTATACTAGCGTATAAAGTTTAGTTTAGTATGTTTTAATTAATTTGTGTTTTCACAAAGAAATTAACAAGAATTGTTTAATTACTAAAAAACCTTGTACAATTTAACTTATTCATTTGTCAAAGAACGTTTGTTGCCGTTCGCTTTCGCGTGACAACGTCCATATAATACCACATCAAATTTGCGGTGTCAACACTTTTTTCAAAAAAAATTAAAAAATTTTAAAATAATTTTTGAAAAGACATATTGACCTTATATTATATGCGACAACACCTGGATTATAACACATAATTTGCAAAAAGAAAAGCCCCTTTTTCAAAAAAAGAGGCTAATTTTTATTTTTTGTTCACGCACACACGCAATACGTAATATATATATACATATTTATTTATTAATAATTTTTAATCATATTAATAATGAAGTCTTTTGCTTTTTCAATTTCAACTTCCACCATTTGACCGTTGTCACGACGAACAATTTCAAGTTTGCCGTTTTCAATACTTCTTCCACAAGTAACTCTAATTGGAACACCGATGAGTTCAAAGTCATTGAATTTCACCCCCGCTCTTTCACTTCTGTCATCAAGAAGAACAGGCACTCCTGCATCTTCAAGTTCGTTGTAAAGGTTTTCTGCAACAGAAACTTGGTTTTCTTTCTTTGTGTCAACAATAATGATGTCAACCTTGAATGGTGCAACACTCATTGGGAGAACAAGACCCTTTTCGTCATGATGTTGATCAATGATTGAAGCAACAGTTCTCTCAAGTCCAATTCCATAACAACCCATGAATGGCACATGATCCTTTCCATCACTACCCACGAATGAAGAATCCATAACATTTGTATATCTTTTGCCGAGAGCAAAGATATGCCCAAGTTCGTTTCCTTGAGAAACATGGAGTTTTGCTCCACACTTTGGACAAATGTCATTGCTGTCAGCAAAACGCACATCTGCCCACTCACACTTTATATCACAAGCATCAACATCACGAAGATGCATATTTTTCTCATTTGCGCCAACAACAAAGTTTTTCATACCCTTAACTTCAAAGTCACCAATAATGCGTACGTTTTGAAGATCACCAATTGGGCCAACAAATCCCATCACTGACCCAATTGACTTGATTTCTTTTTCAGTTGCAAGTTCAAGGTTTGTTGCCTTGAGATAATTTGCAAGTTTTACTTCATTGACATTTCTGTCGCCACGAACAAGAACCATAACAAGATTGCCATCGACATTATATACCATACTCTTTACAAATCTTGTTGCATCCATCTGAAGCATAGACATGAGTTCAGAAATTGTTTTTGCGTCAGGTGTTTCAATCTTGTCATATTTGTTTTTATATGTTTCATCGATGGTATAAACATCTTTACACTCAACCTTTTCAAGGTTTGCAGCATATCCGCACGCGTCACAGAATCCAATTTCAGCCTCTCCTTCTGGAGAAATTGCCATGTATTCATGACACATATTTCCACCCATTGCTCCACTATCAGCAAGAACAGGGAAAGTTTTGATGCCAAGGTCTGAGAAGATTTTTGTGTATTCTTCCCCCATGAGTTTGTAATAATCAAGCAAGTCATTTTCATCTGCATGGAAAGAGTATGCATCTTTCATTGTGAATTCACGTGCACGAACAACTCCGTTTCTTGGTCTAATTTCATCTCTGTGTTTTTGTTGAATTTGATAAATTGAAAATGGAAGATCATTATAACTCTTCACAAACAAATTATTCACAAGAGTTGCATACTCCTCGTTTGTTGGAGAAATTGCATAACCATTGTCATTTCTATCTTTGAGTTTAAACATCTCTTTGTTGAAAGCATTCCAACGATTAGATGATTCCAAAATTTCTTGAGACACAAGGATTGGGAACTTCATTTCATTTGAATTTAATTTTTCCATACCTCTTCTAATTCTGAAATTAACTTTTCTAAGAATCATGTTGAAATATGGCAAGTAATAGAAAAGTCCCGCTGAAACTTTTCGAATCATTCCTGCTCTATACATATATTTCATGCTTGTTGAGTCAGCATCGCTTGGTGCTTCTTTGCTTGTTGGTAATAAAAATTTACTATATCTCATAATTTTCTCCTGTTGTTTTGTTGATATTAGTCAAGACCAATAGCAGATCTTGCTCTTTTGATTGTTTCTTTTGCAATATTTCTTGCTCTTTTTGCCCCATCTTCAAGAATCTTTTCAACTTCTTCATAATGCGTCATATAATAATCATACTTTTCACGCATTGGTTTCAAAAATTCATTCATACATCTAAAAAGTTCTGCCTTTGCATCAGCCCAAGAAATACCCGTTTCAAATTTTTGCTTGTATAATGCCAATTCCTCTGGTTTTGCAAACAATTTGTAAAGTTCAAAAAGTGCACAATCTGTTGATTTGGGTTCACTTGGAAGCGAACTATCTGTCTTGATTGATGCAACCAACTTTTTGAGTTCTGCTTCCGTGCAGAAAAGTGGAATAACATTTCCATAACTCTTGCTCATTTTTCTGCCATCTGTACCATAAATCGTTGCAACATCTTCTTGAATCATCTCTTGAGGAACAACCAAAGTGTTACCATATCTCTTGTTGAATGCTTTTGCCATATCTCGAGCCATTTCAACATGTTGCTTTTGATCTGCACCAACTGGAACATATTTTGAATTGAACAAAAGAATATCCGCTGCCATCAAGATTGGATAGTTATAAAGCCCCATGTTCACAAGCGCATCTGGATCATCTCCAAGTTCCACACTTTTTTCAACAAGTGCCTTGTATGCGTGTGCCCTATTCATGAGCCCTTTGCTTGTCACATTGCAAAGAAGCCAATTGAGTTCTGTCACCTCTGGCACTGCACTTTGTTTGTAGAATACAACCTTCTCTGGATTTACGCCACATGCAAGATATGTACATGCCAAAAGTTTTGTCTAATC
>JAZRDJ010000114.1:0-3297 GCA_045660245.1 Clostridia bacterium
CACACAGCAACAATCATGTCTTTGTTTTGAGCCTTGACACGTTTGAGTTCTCCAATGTTTCCCATTATCTTTTGCTCTGCACTCTCACGAATACAACAAGTATTAAAAACCACAATATCACTGTCAATCATCGAACTCGCAAGCGTGTACCCGAGTTTCTCCAAAATACCAGCAAGTTTTTCAGATTCATGAACATTCATTTGACAGCCATATGTTGCGATAAAGTATTTCATACAAATCTCCTGATTTCTTACAAATATAGTAATATACTATTATAAACAAAATCAGTTCAAATTTCAACAGAAAAATAAAAATATAATTATAAATTTATATATTATGACAAATACTAAAAAAACACAATGAAACAACAAAAGAAACGAAAAATATTCAGAAAAATTATCCAATTCTGCATGCTGTGCGGTTTCTTTTTTGCATTATCCACCTTTGCATACTCATTCATAATCACTCGAAATCTCACACTTGACACCAATGCACTTGCAAGTTCCAGCATGATTTCTTCACTCAAAATCTTGGACAGTGACGAAAATGAAATCACGTCAGACGCTGTTCAAAATGATTACATTGCAATTGACAAAATCAAACCTCACACACTTGATGCATTCATCACAAGTGAAGACAGAAATTTTTTTCAGCACAATGGCATTGACTACAAGCGAATTGCGGGAGCAATGATTGCAAATCTCAAAAACAGATCAATCAAACAAGGTGGTTCAACCATTAGCCAACAATTGATCAAAAACACACACCTCTCTCACGAAAAAACATTTTCGCGAAAAATCAAAGAATTCAAACTGACAAAAGACCTTGAAAAACATTACTCAAAAAACAAAATTCTTGAACTATACTTGAACTCAATTTATTTTGGGAACAGCGCTTATGGAATTGAAAATGCGAGCAAATTGTATTTTGACAAAAGCGCACAAAAACTCACTCTTGCCGAATCTGCACTCCTTGCTGGAATTATTAGTAGTCCCGCAAACAACGAACCATTTTTCCACATTGAAAAATCAACAACAAAAAAAGAATTAATTTTAAAAAACATGCAAAAACTTGGCAAAATTAATGAAAAACAACTACAAAATGCATTAAATGAAAAAATAAAAGTATCAAAGAAAACTAAAAAATCAAGCAATCAATTTGTAATCTCAACAATAAATCAAGCATGCAAAATATTGAAAATCAACAGGTCACAACTCAAAGGAAAACAATTAACAATCAAAACCAATTACAGCAAACAGACACAAAATATCACAAATTCATTAATCACAAACCTCAAATCAAAACTCACAGAACCAGACATACAAGTCATCATTCTAGACAACAAAACAAAAACAGTAATCACTCATGCAACCACCACAAACAAAAATCTGGAAAATATGAAAAGACAACCAGGATCAATTATCAAACCAATCATGGTTTACGCCCCAGCCTTTGAAGCAAAAAAAATCACACCTGAAAGTTTGATTTTGGACGAAAAAACAAATTTTGGAAACTATTCTCCACAAAATCCAAATGGCAAATATTATGGCTGGATTGATACAAAAACTGCAATTTCAAAATCACTCAATATTCCCGCAGTAAAATCTCTCAATTATGTTGGAATCAAAAATGCAAAGTCATTTGCATCAAATCTCGGAATTTCATTCGACAAAAATGACAACCATCTCGCCCTCGCACTTGGAGGCTTTTCAAAAGGCACAACAGCAAAAGAAATTGCAGATGCATACTCATGTTTTGCAACAAATGGAAACTTTTCTGTATCAAATCACATCACCCAAATTTCAGACCAAAATGGAAAAATCTTATATGAATTTTCACCACAAAACAAAAAAACAATGCAAAGACAAACCGCGAGAATGATCACTGATTGTCTTGTTGACGCAGTCAAAAACGGAACAGCCAAAAAACTCGATATTGATGGAATTTATGTTGCAAGCAAAACCGGAACCACAAACCAAAACAGAGACGCTTGGAATGCGAGTTACACCACAAATTACACAATTGTCACATGGATCGGAAACCTCAACAATACACCACTTTCAAACAACATAAATGGAGCATCTTATCCATCAATATTGTCGCGAGAAATACTCAAGTACTTGTACAAAAATAAAACCTCAGAAGATTTCCAATCTTCAAACAATGCCACAAATCAAGATTTATCAATAAGTGATGAAACAAAAAAAGAAGAGATAAATTCTATCTCTTCTGAAAGTTTAAATATTAATTTTTAATGACGATTTTTTCAATATTGCTTATACATTCCTCAACGATTGTATCAATGTCAATTTTTGATTCCTCATGCAAAACCTTTTCAAGTCTTGGCTTTGTGACAGGACTATCTGGCAAGAATACCGTACAGCAATCTTCATACGGTTTGATTGATGTTTCAAAAGTTTCAATTTTTCTTGCAATATCAATAATTTCAAATTTGTCATAAGCAACAAGTGGCCTCAAAATTGGAGTATCTTGAACAACATTTTCAACCACAGTCATGCTTTCAATTGTTTGACTCGCAACCTGTCCCAAATTTTCACCAGTGACAATCATTGAATAATCATGTTCTTTTGCTATATGTTCAGCAATTCTGAACATTGCTCGCCTCAAAATTGTGATCATATAATCCTCATTGCAATGTTCATGAACGGCCTCTTGAACCTTTGCGACATTGCACAAGTACATTTCAATCTCACCAGCATTGAAAGGAACGAGAATTTTTGCAAGATCCAAAACCTTTTCTTTTGCAAGATTACTTGTGTATGGGAAACTGTGAAAATGCACAGCATGGAGTTTCACTCCGCGTTTATTCATTAGATAAAAAGCAACAGGACTATCAATTCCACCAGACAAAAGAATGAGTCCATGACCAGAAGATGAAACTGGCATTCCTCCAACGCCGTGATACTCACTTGATGATACATACATGTATGTCTTTTTATTTTCACGTATGTCGATATTTAGAACGTGTTTTGGATTATGCACATCAACAGACAATCTTGAAAATTTTGAAAGTAACAATCCACCAATGTGTCTTGAAAGTTCCATGCTGTTTTTCTCAAATGTCTTATCCGCTCTGTTTGTGAGAACCTTGAAAGTTCCAACATTGTCTTCCATGAGTTCAAGCGCAACATTTTCAATTTCCTTGATAATTGAATTCACAACTGTTGCAAGCGAAAAAGAATACACACCTGCAATCTTTCCAACGATTGACAATAATTTCGAAGAATGTTTGCTGTTAAATCCAGAAATTTCATACCTACCTGGAATTCTCTCAAC
>JAZRDJ010000115.1:0-3310 GCA_045660245.1 Clostridia bacterium
GAATTAAAATTATTCATTTGTTTCTGCTACTGCTTCAGTAGTTTCTGGTGCTTCTGCACTTTGAACTTCTTCAGCAACGGCAACTGTTTCTTCTGCCACACCTTCTGCTTGAGCTTGGAGTTCGGCTTCCTTGCGTTTTGCAAGACCTTCCTCTCCTTCTCTTGCTTCGATAACAGCGTCAGCCATAGCGCCAGCGATAAGTTTCACGGCTCTGATAGCGTCGTCGTTACCAGGTATAACATAGTCCACAGTATCTGGATCACAGTTTGTATCAACAAGACCAACAACTGGGATTCCAAGAGATCTAGCTTCACGAACAGCGATGTATTCTTTCTTTGGGTCAACAACAAAAAGAGCACCAGGAAGAGTATGCATTTCTTTGATACCACCAAGGTTTTCTTCGAGCTTGTCTCTCTCTGCTTTGAGTTTCATAACTTCTTTCTTTGGAAGAAGATCGAATTCACCAGTCTTTTCCATTTGATTGAGTTTATTGAGTCTCTCAATACGATTTCTGATCGTCTTGAAGTTTGTGAGAGTTCCACCAAGCCAACGGTTGCCCATGTAATACATATCACAACGTTTTGCTTCTTCGATAACTGCATCTTTTGCTTGCTTCTTTGTACCAACGAACAAAATAGACTTTCCAGCCTCAACAATGCTCTTCACGAAAGCATAAGCCTCGTCAACAAGACCAACAGTGAGTTCAAGGTCAAGAATATAAATGTCGTTTCTAGCAGTAAAGATGTACTTTTTCATCTTTGGATTCCACTTTCTTGTTGGATGACCAAAATGAACACCAGCTTCTAGAAGTTGTTTCATAGATATTACAGACATGTTTTTTACCTCCTCGTTTATTTCCTTCTTGCGAGAATCACCTGCTTTTCAAAACCAACAACCATTTTTCACCGTGGATTTTTGGCAACGAAAAAAAGCATCATCCGCAATGCGTGATACGAAAATTTTACCACAATATTCTTCTTTTTGCAAGACATTTTCACGAAAAGATTTCAAAAAAACAAAAAAAGACAACACACAAAAATTTGAGAGTGTGTTGTCCTTGTTCATTTAATCATGAAAAACCACTATTATTGAGCGTTGTCGTTCATTCCATCGAGAAGTTTGTTGTATTCTTCAAACACAGCATCGATGATTGCGTCATCAAGTTCAATTTCAAACTTGTCTTCGCCATCTTTGCCACGAATAACTTTGAATACAAGAGCCTCATCTTCTTCCATACCCTCGAGGAGTTCTACTGGTTGCAAAACTGCATAGAAGTTTCCACGATATGCAATACCAGCAACTTCAATGAAGTCAATTTCTTCGCCATTGTCAGCAAGAAGAGTCACAATATCGTCTTCGTCATTTACCATGTGATCAATTGATGCAGGAATTTCTGCCTCAAAATCTTTGTTGTTTTGATTTTCGTTTGCCATAATCAAATCTCCCTTTTGCAAAATATGCTTTGAAACAATAATGTTGCTTCTATATTACTGATTATACACTACTTTTTGATTTTGTCCAAATAATTTTGCAAAATAATTTCAGCAGCAACCGAATCGATCACACCCTTGCGTTTTTCACGCCTCATGTTGGATTCAATCAAAATTCTTTCCGCTGACACAGTCGAAAGCCTTTCGTCCTGAAAAACAATTTCCGCTGTCGTTTTTTCCTTGAGTGCTTCAGCAAACTCTCGAACCATTTTCACACTAT
Organism: Clostridia bacterium; assembly: GCA_045660245.1. GTDB lineage: Bacteria > Bacillota > Clostridia > Christensenellales > UBA1242 > RGIG3872. The sequence continues at coordinate 1,711 of JAZRDJ010000115.1, forward strand.
CACCTTCTGTTCCGTCCATCTTCAAGGGAAGTCCAATAACAAAAGTGTCAGCATCAAGTTTTTCGGCAAGTTCTGCCATGTACTTTGTGTCGAGAAACAAGTTCCTTCTTCTATAAGATTCATAACTTGATGCGAGCATTCCGAGCAAGTCAGATGTCGCAACTCCAATTCTCACAGTCCCAATATCAAGACCAATTTTCTTTTTCATCATAATCAAGGTACATCTCCATTTAGTTTTTCTGCACCTTTATTATGACATACTACAGACGCATTTGTCTATTCTTTTGAAGATTTACTAGGCTTTTTTGCTTTTTCTTCTGCTTTTTCTTTGATCTCTTCAATTTTTTCAATAACTGCGTCAGTGCCTTTTTTGAAACCATTTTCAACCTTCTTGTTTGAAACAACCAAGACTCCTCCCAGAATCACACCAGCAAGCATTGAAAGTGCGCAACATTTGAAACAATCTTTTATCATAAAAATCTCCTCCTTTGTCGATTGTTATCCTTATTATCCCCATTTTTCGATAAAATATGCGCACAACAAAAAAGCACTTGGCAGTTTTTGCCAAATGCTTTATCATAAATGATTTATGAATCTTTAAAATCTAAATCAAGATATGTGCCTGTTATATTCTTTTCTTCAATTATCTGCGATAAATAGTAGTATGTACCATAAACAAAGCCATTGCTTATTTTAATGCCGTCCAAATAAATTTCTTTCAAATCTTTTAATATCTTAAAGAATACATATTTAAAAGTGTTGTTATAGTCATGACCCCAAGAATTATCTGAGAATACAAACCCACGGTGAGTATTAGATTCGAGATTTACACCATACCCTATTATCGCCGAATCTTTGTCTAATGAAAATCTATACGAATAACCGATATTCAAATCCAAAAATATTTGTTCTTTGTCTGAAATACACATTGCAATATTTGGATTTTCAAACTCCTTAAAAGGAATTGCCCAATACAAACCTTTTGGCAGTTCAAACGTATTTTGTATTGCATATGTTCGTGAAGGATATCCAGTGACCAACAATTTTGAATAGCAACCATCTGATGCATCATTTGGTTGATTTGCCTTGAAATAATGCCCTTTAATATTAGCCATTGAGTCTTTATTAACTGTAATTTTTTGCGTTAATGAATTTACTTCAAAGTCACAGAAATTTAATTTTGCTTTACCAACAATTGGGTCATTAGTAAGAAGATATATTGACCCAGTTCGGTACGGAATATTTGTTTTGAAAATTGAATTATAAGAATCATTTGCAAAAGTTCCACCAGTTTCATTTGATGCAATCGCAATATCATTTTCATTGAACTCAACCCCATAAAGCCCATATTTGCCAATAGCAAGCATTCCAGCAGTAAAAATCGCACTTCCGATGGTTGCTTGGCAATTTGTAAAAGATACTTGTGTATATGTTTCAGAATATCCATCACCATCATAATCTATAGTGGTTGAACGAAGTTTGAATGATCCTATGCTTGCAATTGCACCACCATAATCCGCAACACAACCATCAAATATTCCACCATGAATATCAATTTTTATATCATTAATCTTGCTTGGATCATCATATTTTTTTCCAT
>JAZRDJ010000116.1:0-12883 GCA_045660245.1 Clostridia bacterium
TGCTGGTTTTCCTGCGTTCAAAACGTCAAGCAATTTATTCAAAATGACGAGTTCTTCTTTGGCATCTTTGTCTCCTTGCTTTATTCTTTTTTCAGTTTTTTCAATATATTTTTGAACACTCTCAAGGTCAGCAAGTGAAAGTTCCATGTTGATTGTTTCTATATCTCTGATTGGATCAACAGATCCTTCAACGTGGGTGATGTTTGGATCGTCAAAGCATCTCACGACATGTACAATTGCCTCACATTCTCTGATTGATGCCAAGAATTTGTTTCCGAGGCCTTCACCTCTTGAGGCTCCTTTGACAAGTCCGGCAATATCAACAAATTTGAGCAATGCATAAGTTGTCTTTTTTGTATTGTATAATTCTGACAATTTGTCAAGTCTTTCGTCTGGGACAGGAACAACACCTTCGTTTGGTTCGATCGTGCAGAATGGATAGTTCGCGCTTTCTGCTCCTGCTTTTGTGATTGCGTTGAACAATGTACTTTTTCCAACATTTGGTAATCCTACTACTCCAAGTTCCATTATTAATATCTCCTTATGCATTAATTATACATACTTTTTGCTAAAAAACAAATACTTTGGTTATTATTTAGTATGAAGATCATAAAATTAATACAAAGGGAGATATGCATGACATTAATTGAAGCGATAATTTTGGGGATTGTGCAAGGACTAACTGAATTTTTGCCGATATCAAGCAGTGGGCATTTGTTGCTTGTTGAATATCTGTTTGGAATACAAGAAGGGAATTTGTTTTTCAATATTTTGCTCCATATTGCATCGTTGCTTGCGGTTGTGATCGTGATGAGAAAGGAATTAATGAAAATGATCAAAAATCCGTTTTCAAAACAATCAAAGAGTATTGTGTTGTGTTGTTTTGTGACCATTGTGATTGTTTTACTTTTGAATTTTACGATTGACAAATTCACAAGTGTGGCTTATCTTGGGTTTGGATTTTTTATTTCGGCAATTGTTATTTTGATCACACATGTCAGATCAAAAAAAACATATCAAAAGAACAAGGCTTATGGTATTGATTACAAAGATTCCATCATAATAGGCATTGCTCAAGGTTTTGCAACTTTGCCAGGAATATCAAGATCAGGATCAACAATTACAACCGCGATTTTGATTGGGAACAACAAGGAGGAATCAGCGAATTTTAGTTTTTTGATCAGCATACCTATTATTGTTGGAGCGTTGATTTTTGATATTTTGAAAGAATGGACAGAAACCATTGCAAATGTTTCAGCCATTAATTGTATTGTTGGATTTGTTGTTTCATTTTTTATGGCACTTGTGAGTATCAAATGGATGTACAATATTATCAAAAAAAGAAGTTGGCTGGGGTTCAGTATTTACCTTTTTATATTATCAATCATTGTGATTTTGAATCAATTCGTTTTTTGTTTGATATAAAAACGAACCCTGATGCACAGAGTTCGTTTTTGAAACACCGCTGATTATGAGCAACTTGTTTCTTTTGATGCTTTTGTATTGTTGTTCTTTTCTTTGCAGCGTTTTGAACCACAATTTTTTTCAGAACGTTTTTGATTTCTTTCTGATTTCATTTATGTTTCTCCTTTTTAAATTTCTATGATTAGTATGTGTGGGTAGAGATTTCTTTATTCATCGCCAGCGATTTTTTTCACAGTTCCATTTTCAACAGAAAAGTGATTATCAACAAGATCAGGAAAGTGATTTGTTGCTGAAAATATTATGATATTATGATTTTTCTTTATTTTTTGAAAGCATTTTTTTATGTTTAACAATTCGCTTTGAGTGATTCCTATTGGAAGTTCATATATCATGATGATTTCACTGCTTGTGAGTAAGCATCTGGCTAGTCCGAGCATGAAGATGACATAAGATGAAAGAAGATCCTTGTCTTTTATCAAGTTTGTTTCGAGTTTGCTTGGAAGATTGTAAATATTGTCAGAAATATTGAGAAATTTAAAGACGTTTTTAATTTGTTTGATATCTTTGTTTACGTACTTCATATTGTTGATTATTGTATCATTGAAGAAGTAAGGTGATCTCGTGGCGAAAGAAATGTTATTTGAAAATGTTTCTTTATCAAAGTCATAAATATTAATATTGTCAAGTGTTATAGTTCCTGTTGTTGGCTTTATCTCTCTTTTTAACATATAAAATATAGATCTTTTTCCACAACCTTTAAGGCCTTGAAATAAAGTACATTGATTGGGTGGAAGTTTGAAACTGGTTTCCTTGAGGTTTCCAAAAATTTCGGAATAATTTTTTTGAGTGTTTGAATATGACACATTATTGAAATGGATTGATCCATCAATTGCGTCAGTACAGTTTTTCCCAAATTCAATCAATTCTTTTTCATCCATGTCGAGAATTGTTTTCATACGTTGTGCCGCAATTGTTGCGTTGCTCAAATCGCTAAATAATGAAAGAAAATTGAAAAAGTTCAAGATGCTTGAGGACAGATATGGTGAGATTATCAAAAAAGTTGTGAGGGATAAGTTGTAGTTTTGAATTAGTCCAATCAGGTAAAAAGTGATCACAAGAATTAGTGTTGTCCAGAAAAAGTAAATATATTTTTCAGATAGTAAATCGAGTAAATGTTCTTTTTTGTGGTTTTTTGAAATGTTTTTTACAGATGATAAATATTTTTCTTTAAATTTTGAAACAATGTTTGGATCAGCAAATAAATTTCTTCCATCGACTGCATTTCCAAAGAATTCAAGCAGTTCATCTTTTGATTCTTGAAGTCTATTGATTTGTTTTGATCTCAATGCAGTGAAAAGTGAATATAATAAAAAAGAAGACAAAGCAGTAAAAACGCAAAACAAGCCTAGAAATGTGTTGTAATAAAAAATAATCGCTAACGAAATGAGAGATGATAAAAGGTGTGTGATTTTTTTTGAAAATGTGTTTGAGAATTCTGCAAGTGTCAATAAATTTGATCCTATGATATTGATCATTTTTTCTTTTGATGCATGTCTGAGGCTGTGGTTATTTGTCTTCAGGATTTTGTCAAAAATTTTGAGGTTGATTGTTGAATAAATGTGTCTCAATTGTTTTGGATACAAAAAGTAGTTGATGTTCCAAAAAAGAAAACAAATAGAAAGGGTGGCAATTGAATAAATCAAAAATTGTTTTGCAGAGTAATAATCGAAGACACTGAGTGAACCAATCAAATTTGCCGACAAAATTGTGAGAAATAGTTCAAGAAGAGCAGGAATAACATCTGTTAAAAATTGCCAAAAAAGCAAAGATTTTTTCGGCTTTGCAATAGTTTTCCAAAGTTTTAAAGATTGAGCATATCGCATATTAATAATATTGACCACTATGTTGATTTTTATTATAAAAAAAGAAGAGTTGGTTCTCTTCTTTTTTGTGTCTAACCAATCATGAAGATTGGTTTTGTTCTAAGTTTGTTTCTGTCCATTCTGAATCCTTCAATTGATCCATCGGCAGAAACTTTGATTGAAATTCCATAGTTTGAGAGGGTTTTTGCCGCCGCAAGTCTTCCGCCACCAAGGCTTCCTGCCTCTATTTTTATGATTGCTCCAACAGCCAAAATGTTTCCCTCATAATCAATAATGGTTGCTCCGTCAATACCCAAAAGTTCAAGGCGAAGTTTTCGGTCGAGTTCTTGGAATTTTCTGCCTTTAATGATTTTGATGAGATTTGCTGTTTTGATACATTTTTCTTCGGTGATGAATTGTTCGTAAGATGGAATCTCAGAATCCCATTCGTCAACAACTCTGAAGAATGATTGATTGATATTTTCTTGTTCGATATAGTCATAACAATCTTTGAAAAGGACATCTGTTGCATTGATATGTTTTAAAACATTGAATCTATCTGAACTGTTGACATGAACAATACAACCACCATCTTTTGAAAAACTAAGATCAAGAGCAGAAAGATAAATCGCTTTTCTCACTTCTTCAACCTCGTCCGACCTATCGGCAAGTTTACCGATGATTTCTTCGTGAGAGAAACTTACCCATTTGCCGTTGCGCTTTGCGAACAGAAGGTTTTTATCTTTGAAAATTAAGATATCGCCACCCTCAATTAGACTGACGCCGATTTTTGATCCACTGCAAAGATTTGCGATTTTCAAGTGACTATATGGTGCAAGCAATCCTTGGTTTTCATTTTTTGGAAGAGCCAAATATCCTGTCAAAAATCCATCTCTTGAGATTTCCATGCAGGTGTTTTCACCATCTGAAATCAGAGCACAAAAATCACGGTTCAACATTTTTGTAATGTGTAAGTTTGGGTTGGTTAGTTTTCCGCTTGGTTTGTTTGTTATTATGAAACCAAATGAAATTTTCTTTCCCTCATAAGTTCTCAGTCCCCAGTGGTTGATACTGGTGATCAGAGTTGAAAGTGTGCCACTTGCTGATTTTGTCAGGGCTTTGCAAATTGCTTTTTCAATAACAAGGCTTTCAAGGCCTTTGATAAAGTCTTCTGAAAGTTTATTGTTGTAAATAACACCAACTTCTTCAATAATTGACTTAACGAGTGAAATTTCAAATGTTTTGAATGGTTGAACACGTTTGATAATAAATCTGTAATTATCTGAACGATGGAACTTAACAAGCAAAGAGCCACTTGTTCCTTGGGCAACGCAAGCATCTCTTGAAGATGATTCTTCTTCACCGATGATTTCAGAGCCCGTGAACATAGACAAAATGTTATCTTTGACAAAGTTGAGGAATCGTTCTTTTTTCATGTTGTCTTATCCTTTTTAAATTTTTTGTATATTAATGATGCTATTTTGAATAAAATATAAAAAATTAAAATTTATAAAAAAGTATTCATTTTTTATCTGTATAATTATACTATACACGAATTATAATTAATTGTATATATTTTTTTGATAAAATATTTCAATTTTTTGCAAAATTTATATAAAAATGTGCGTAATAACGAAGTTTTTGTATATAATTGATCTTGAAAGTTGAAAATTTTAAAAATAAGGATAAATATGATATATGACAAAAAAATATTGTAGTAATCATTTGTGTGAAAGTTGTTTGCATTTGTTACAGGAAAAAGGTGTTGATATTCAAGATGATTTTCAAGAATGCGATTTGTCATGTTTGAATCAGCAAACTGATTTGCATTGTCCCAATTGTGGTGCGTTCATTGGAGTTTGCAGGGAAATGCAAAATTTGAAAAGGACTCAAAAGACTCTTGTTGAGAGTGCAATCAAAAATCCAAAAATTCAAGTTGTTTGTTACACTGCGCCATCAATTAGAGCATCAATTTCAGAGGCATTTGGAGCCGGCAATGTGGAAGATGCTCAGGGCAAACTTGTTTCGGCACTCAAACTTCTTGGGTTTGATGTTGTGTTTGACATGAATGTCGCTGCGGATTTTACAGTTATGGAGGAAGCAAACGAATTTTGCAAACGTTTGAAGGAAAACAAAAATTTACCAATGATGACAAGTTGTTGCCCAGGTTGGGTTAATTACGTAACAAAATTTCATAAGAATTTTATTCCAAATCTTTCAACATGTAAAAGTCCACAACAAATGTTTGGTGCGCTTCTCAATACTTATTACGTGGAGCGACTTGGAAAAAAATCTTCAGATATTTTTGTTGTTTCAATTGTTCCTTGTCTTGCAAAAAAATTGGAAGCAAAGCAAGATGGGATCAATGCAAGCAATGGTTTTGATGTAGATGCATCAATCACAACAACCGAACTCATTGAGATGATTTTGGAATCTGGGATTGATTTTTTGAGTCTTGAAAAAAGTGATTTTGATCCATTTTTTGGATCAGCGAGTGGTGCAGGGACAATTTTTGGGAATACTGGTGGTGTGATGGAGGCAGTCTTGAGAACTGTTGGTGACACCATTGAAAAAAAAGAAATTGAAGAGTCAATGTACTTGCTTGTTAGAGGCGAAGATGGTGTCAGAAAAGCAACATTCAACCTTGGAGGCAGAGAAATAAAGGTTGCTGTTGTTTCTGGTATTATGAATGCAAAAGAACTCTTGGAAACAATCAATAAAAACGAAGAACAATTTGATTTTGTTGAAGTTATGGCTTGTCCTGGTGGTTGTGTCGGTGGTGGTGGGCAACCGAGACATGATCTTGATCAGATACCAGAATATACGAGAAAAAGAGCAAAGGTTTTGTACAAGAGTGAAATTTTGACCGAGCATAAAAAAGCACACAAAAATCCAGCAATAAGCAATGTTTATAAGAATTATTTGGGATCAATTGGAGGCAAAAAAGCACAGTCAGTTTTGCACAGGAAATATTAAAGATCAAAAAAAGAGGAATGGTTTTTAAAAACCATTCCCTTTTTCTTTCTTATTCATTAACTTCTGGTTCGGTTGGAATTGTAATTCCAAAAATCTTTTCGAATGCTTCAACTGTTGATTGATCAATAGTTCCTGCTTGAACTTTTTCTGAAATCTTGTTTGAGATTGCTGTTTTTGTTTCTTCATCAACACTGCCTGCAATGTTGAGTTGTTGAATAATATTTTCTTGACCGGCTTCGGTTTCCTCATTGATTTTGTCAACGATGAAATCTTTGATGATTGTTGAATCAGCAATTGCATCGACGAGTGTGTCAGCCGGAGTGTTTCCGTTTTCGTCAGGAGTTGTGAGATTGATTTGTCCTTCTTGGTTTGTTGTAATCTTTTCAGAAAGAGAGAACAATTCTTTTGTCGCTTCAACTTCATTCTTGATTGTTTCTGGATCTGCTGATGCAATATCATTCACGATGCCTGAAACCATTTCAGCCGTGCCTTGATCAAGACCAAAAGACTCTTTGAGTTTGTCTTCAGTCAAGACTTCAGTAACAAGTGATTGAACGAGATCGTTTGATACAATGTTGTCAAACAATTCTTCAAGGTTTTCAGAAGAGATATTTGAAAGTCCATCACCGAGTTCGGTAACAATATCTTTTGTGGTATTTGCCAGTTGGGCAACTTTCAAAATTCCAACCAAACTTTCATGTACAGTATCTTTGTTTGCATTTTTGAGTTTGCCGAGTTCTGTGTCGAGGATATTGTTGAGATCAGAATCTTGGAGATCTGGTGCTGCAATTCCGAGGAATACTCGATCTTGTCTGTTTGGAATATTTGTGTCTGTCCATCTTGTTGCGGCTTCATTCACAATTTCACAAACAATGTCACTCAAAAGAGGTGATTCTTTTGCTGTGTCAACAAGAAGAACAATTTTGTTTATGAATTCATTGTTTCCAATATTAAATTCGCTTTCGGTTACGAGTGAAATATATGGGTAGAGTCTACTGATCTCAACGGCTTCTGTTGTGAGTTTGTATTCTTTTGTTGAATCAGGTGTTTGAACTTTCACGGTTGTGAGTTCATCAAAAATGTTGTTTGACAATTTGATAATTCCGATTCCGTTCATAACTTTGTATATTCCATTATTTGCAAGTGCGCTTGAGTATTCGTCAATGACTTCGATTACATCATTGGTATTTTGATCAGCGCTTGGATCGGTGGTTGTTGCCATTTGTGCAATTTGGGTTTCAGATTGATTGATTGCTGTTTTTGCCTCTGTTGACAGATTGATAATGCCAAACATAGGGAGCAAAACAACAACAGCAACAAACAAGCCTTGAACAGCACCGATAATTCCACCCACAAATCGGTGTTTGTTTTTGCCAGCCATTTTCTTTTTTGGGAACAAAATTGCAGACAATATCCAGTAGATAATCATGCTGAGCATTTTGATCAAAAGGAAAAGAACAATGAAGAGTGCAATGTTCAACAAAATTTGAGGAACAACTTGAATGAATGAAGTAAATGTTGGGCTTGCGTTCATGAGTTCATTGACTTGTTCAATATTTGAGAGAAATTCAACAATGAATTGTTGCAAATTTTTGACTGCGACACCTTCTACCTCAAGTCCCCAAGATGAAATATCTGCGGAGAGCAAGGCATTTGATATCGCTGGAACAATAAAGAATGTTGCAACAGCGACAGCAATTACAATGAAAAATCTTGTGAGGGATTTTGAAAATCCACGCCATAAGCCATAAAGAAATCCCAAAATCAAGAAAATAAAAAATATACAGGTTAAAGCAGAAGAAAGAGCAGCAGCGTTCATAATTTTACCCACCTTATTTTATTAATATATTATTATTATACATTAGCAATCTAATTTGTGCAATAATTTTAGATAAATTTAAATGCTGAGATAATAAATATTAGACATTTATTGATGTTTTTAATATAATATATAAACAAAGGAGTAAGATATGAAAATTTTCTTGAAATGGTTTGCAATTCCTCTAATGATTGCCGTAGTGGCAAGTATTCTTTACATCGTTGATGCTTTAATAGGAGGACTGTTTGTGCAAGGAGGCTCATTCATGTGGGTTGCTTTTGCAATTTGGACAATTTTTTATGGGGCATCGATCAAAGAACGAGTCAAGGGACTTATAGGCGTTGTAATTGGTTTTGGAGCAGGTATTTTGATGATGTTGATTACAAATTCATTCACACTTAATTTGGGGACTGTAAGTATTAGTTGTTTGGTTGGAGTGTTTTGTGTTAATTTTGCTGTTATGTTCATGGAAAAAACTGAAAAATTATGGATTAATTCAATAACTGGCATATTTGCAGGGATATTTTTAACTTTCAGTGGCCTTGGTGTTGGTCTTTCACCAATTGCTAGTTCAAGCAGCGCTCTTTTGATTTTGGGAATTCTTGTGATATACACATTGCTTGGACTCGCTTGTGGACACATCTCAATATCTGTTACAAATAAGGTTAAAGAAAGATTAAAACAAGAAATTCATTAGAAAGAATAATTAAATAAAACACAAAAAAAGTCGGCTATCAACCGACTTTTTTATTTAACTATTTTTCTTTTTGAAATCTGCTCGTCCTCTTTGTGTATGGTCGAGAATGATTTTTCTCAAGCGAAGAGATGTTGGTGTAACCTCCAAAAGTTCGTCTTCATTCAAAAACTCAAGGCATTCTTCAAGAGACATTTCGCGAACTGGTTCTAGGCGAAGTGCTTCATCAGAAGATGAACTGCGCATATTTGTAAGTTGTTTTCTTTTGCAAACATTCACAACGATATCTTCGTTCTTTGGGTTGATACCCACGATCATTCCACCATAAACTGGTGTGCCTGGAGTGATCAAAAGACGACCACGTTCTTGTGAATTGAAAAGACCATATTGAACAGCCTCACCATTTTCATATGCTACGAGTGTTCCCACATTTCTGCGTTCAATGTTTCCTTTGAATGGTTCATATCTTTCATAGATTGAACTCATCACGCCTTCTCCTTTTGTGTCAGTGAGGAATTGGTTTTTATAGCCAAAGAGTCCACGTGATGGGATCAAGAATTCAAGTCTGATTCGGTTGCCCTTGTTTGACATTGAAAGAAGATCTCCTTTTCTGGCCCCGATTGTTCCCATGATTGCACCAACGCTTTCTTCAGGAACATCAATTGTGAGTCTGTCGATTGGCTCGTGAGTTACTCCATCAATTTCTTTGTAGATTACTCTTGGCATTGAAACTTGGAATTCATAACCATCTCTGCGCATATTTTCAATGAGAATTGAAATGTGCATTTCTCCGCGGCCAAGCACTCTGAATGTGTCGGCGCTGTCAGTTTCGTATACTTTGAGAGAAAGGTCTTTCACTGCTTCTTTCATGAGTCTGTCACGAAGATGACGGCTTGTGCAGAATTTTCCTTCTCTTCCTGCAAATGGACTGTTGTTCACTGAAAATGCCATTTCAACACTTGGCTCACTGATTTTTACAAAAGGAATTGCTGATGGATCTTCTTTGTCGGTGAGAGTGTCGCCGATTGTTACTTCTTCAGTTCCTGCAATGCAAACAATATCTCCTGGCTTTGCCATTGGTGTTGGCACTCTCTTCAAACCTTGGAACTCAAAAATGTTTGCGATTTTGAAAAGAACTTTTTTGTTTGCATCATGATAGTTCACAATCATGATTTGATCATTTGGCTTGATTGTTCCTTGTTCAACCTTTCCGACAGCAAGTTTCCCGAGATAGTCATTTTGTTCACATGAAGAAACGAGCATTTTGAACTTTGCGTCAACTGTTGCCTTTGGGGCAGGAATATATGAAACAATTGTGTCGAGAAGAGGTTTCATATCTGTTCCAGTTACGTTTTGATCAAGAGAGGCAATACCATTTCTTGCTGAAGCAAACACAAATGGCGAGTTGAGTTGATCTTCGTTTGCATCAAGATCCATGAAGAGTTCAAGAACTTCATCAATAACTTCTGAAATTCTGGCATCTTTTCTGTCAATCTTGTTGATAACAACGATAACTCTGTGATTGAGTTCAAGTGCTTTTTGAAGAACAAATCTTGTTTGAGGCATTGTTCCTTCAAAAGCGTCAACCACGAGGATAACACCATCAACCATTTTGAGAACACGTTCAACTTCTCCACCGAAGTCTGCGTGTCCTGGGGTATCGACAACGTTGATTTTCACACCGGCATGCATGCAAGCCGCGTTTTTGCTGAGGATTGTGATTCCGCGCTCACGCTCCAATGCGTTTGAGTCCATGACTCTGTCTTCGACTTGTTGGTTGTCACGAAAAACTCCACCTTGTTTCAAAAGTTCATTTACAAGGCTTGTTTTTCCGTGGTCAACGTGGGCAATTATTGCTACATTTCTGATATTTATATTTTCCATATATTTTTCCTTTTATTTTTCAAATATTTCTTCACTATTTTCTTTTGCTTGAGCGATTGCTTGTTTTGCTCGTCTTTCAAGATCATCAAAATATCCAGTTTCTTCGAGCCATTTCATTTCTTCCATTCTTGCTTTTAATTCATAATCTCTCATGAGTTGCTCTGACAATGTTTTTGGTCTGTATTCTTGTTCAAGAGTATAATCCGTGTATTGTTTTGGACTTTGATTTCTCATTTCTGGAGTTTTGAGGAGTGTTTCAATTGCTGAGTTAAGATTGCTTTTGCCATAACCGACATTACCAACAATTCCGATATTTGCATGGTTTTTTTTGTTTTTTTCCATTTTCAACACACTCCTGTATTTTTTCCATAAAACAAGAGCGACAAACGCTCTTGTGAATGAATTTATTTAAATTACTCTTCGACTTTTTCTTCTCTTGTTACAACGAGGCTTACAGATTTGATACGCCTGTCTTCAACTGCTGTAATTGTGAATTTGAGGTTTGCAATTTTTTGAATATAGTTGTTGTTTTCGTCCAAAATATCGTCAACTGCTGAAATTTCAAATTCTTGTCCTTTTTCTGGAAGGCTATCTGACATTTGGTAGAGCATACCTCCAACTGAAGAGTAGTCAGTTTCTGGCAAGTGCTCAATTTGAAGATAATCAAACAAATCTTCAATTGTTACTTCTGGATCAAGAATATAGGCGTTTTCACCATTCTTTTTGATTGGCGCGGACTCTTCTTCGTCATGTTCGTCATAGATCTCGCCGACCATTTCTTCAAGGGCGTCTTCCATTGTGACAATTCCACTTGTTCCACCATGTTCGTCAAGAACGATTGCGAGGTGTTTTTTCTCTGATTGCATTTTGCGGATCAAGTCGTCAACTTTCAAAAGTTCTGTAACAAAAAGTGGTTTTGTCATTAGAGATGAAAGTTTAATTTCTTGATTTTTCAAAATCTTTGTCATGAAGTCTTTTTGGTTCAAGACACCAACGATGTTGTCCTTGTCCTCAAAATAAACTGGTATTCTTGAGAATTGAGAATCAATGAAAACTTGCTTGATATCGTCGATTGATGCATTTTTGTCAATGGCAATCATGTCAACTCTTGGAGTCATGATATCGTAGACAGTTCTTTCGCCCATGTCAAGGACACCTTGCAAAAGTTCGGCATTGTTTTCGTCAAGCACTCCTTCTTCTTCCATATTTTCAATAATACTTTCAAGTTCGTCTTCAGTAACTGTTGGTTCTTCACTTGTTTTTACTTTTTTGAGTGCTGCTTTTTGGAAAAGACCAAAGAACCAAGTGACAGGTGTCAAAATTTTCATCAAAACAAAGAGAGTTCCGCTGTATTGGAGAGCAAGTTTTTCGGGATTTGCTTTTGCAACTGATTTTGGAATAATTTCACCACAAATCAAGATGATGATTGTCATGATGACAGTATTCAAAACATTTGAAAGTGTTGGGTTCAAAATAAATTTTCCAAACAAGTATGCTGCAATGGTTGTACTCGCAATGTTTACAAAGTTGTTTCCAACGAGGATTGTTGAAAGTGTTTTGTCATAGTGTTCACAGATATAGAGTGCGCGTCTTGCTCCTTTTACTTTTTCTTCTGCATAGTTTTTCATTCGGATTATATTTGATCCTGAAAATGCTGTTTCACAAGAAGAGAAAAATCCTGATGCTAAAACGCAAAACAAAAGTAGTACCAAACAGATTCCATCTGTAAAGTCGAATGTTATATTATTTGCTAATAATAACGGGGAGGGGTGTGTCATTGTTAAATTAAACTCCTTAAAAATAAAAAATATTGTGTTTTTTGACCTCAAAATATAGAAGTCATACGAAAACATATTAAATTATACTACAGTACTTGATTTTTGTAAATAGAAATTTATAATTTATATTATTAATGAAAAAACTGGGAGATAACATGAATCAAAATATTTTGCAAAAATTAGATAGCAAATATATTCAAAACATGAAGAATTTGCTCGGGAAAGATTATGTTTTGTATGAAAAAGCAATGGAACAAACTCCAGTGCGTGGAATTAGAGTTAATCCGATCAAAATGAACAAACAAAAATTTATTTCATTGTTTGAATATCCTGTTGAAGCAATACCATATGAAGAAAATGGTTTTGTTCTTGACAGCACTGAAAAAATCGGCAATTCATTTTTGCATATGTCTGGTTGTGTGTATTTGCAAGAACCATCAAGTAT
>JAZRDJ010000117.1:0-3243 GCA_045660245.1 Clostridia bacterium
ACCTGTGGCAACTGCCTTGCTAATTGTGGAATCAACAATATCAACAGTTCCTCCACTTGCATAGACAACTGAACCGCTCTGTGCTGAAACATTTTGAATGGTTGTACCATCAGTGATGTTGATATCACTAGTCCCTGTTGCATAAACTATTCCGCCATAGTCATAGGCAACAATATTATCAAAGGTTGATCCACTAATATTAACAATAGCATTTTTTGAGTTAACAATTGCCGCATTACAATCGGCATAAATATACTCAAATGTCGAGTTCTCAATATTGAGCGTCATATTAGAAACCACAAACACAGAGAAAACAAAAAGATAATCTATACTTTCATTTTCTTCATCACACGAACCACCCACAACCGAATCCTTGAACGTAATACTACCACTATCTGCATGGAACATGTTGCTATAAAGGCTGGTATCTTTTTCAGAAAATACACAATTATCTTGGAAAGTAATAACACTTTCTCCTCGTTCATCAGAATAAACAACTCTTCCACCACCAGAAGCATCATTCCCATAAAAAGTTGTACGAGAACAATTTACTCCAACACCGTCTTCCACATAAATTGCTCCACCTTTGCCTGATGCAGTATTTCCCGAAACAACACAGTTGCCAAGTGACAAATTTTCAATATATGGCATATCGTAAACATCGATATATACCGCTCCACCATTGGTCGCTGTATTGTTTGAGATTTGTCCACCAGTAATATTAACAGCGCCATAAGAGAATAGTCCACCGCCGTTTCCTTGAGTAGCTGTGTTTCCAGAAATTGTACCACCCATCATCTTGAATGTGCCAATTTCGTCAACAAAAACACCGGCACCATCACCGCTTTCGAGGGTATTGTCACAAATGCTTCCTGCCTTCATGGTAACAATTCCCCCACTAACCAAAACACCTTGTGTATTGTCATGAATATTTGGAGCACCAATAATGGCGTTTGACCCATCATGTTTGTAATCATTGTCAATCACAACATCTTCACTGCTTGAAGACCAAAGACCAACACCATTGTTATAGATATCACCATTGCTAATTATTGCTGAAGAAGCAGAACCTGAAACATCCACTCCAGTTAAAGTATTGTCATGAATTTTGATTGGTTCTGAAATATCAATATTAAACGTTTCATCTATCATTTCGAATTCTGGAAGACCATCAACAAGTGAAACGTCCAAACTTGAACCATTTCCACATGTAATGCCAACAAAATTATTTGATATTTCTCCACTCCTAAATAGCGCAGAAGATCCATCATGAATTCCAATTGCCTGTCTCCATGTCGACAAATCATCTATATTTCCAGTATGGTCAGATACTTTGCCACCATTCATAAAAAACGTCGAGCCATCATCAATCTCAATACCAGATAGTGTGTTGTTTGAGACCGTTCCACCGTTCATCATACAGATTGCATAACCAAGTGCACCAATTCCGATATTATTGTTTTTAATCTCTCCACCATTCACAATAGTTGCCGCTTGTGGCAACATTGATCCCAAACCAACATAAGAACTGTTTTGAATAGTTCCAGAATCAAAAGATACACAACCAACAGAATCATCTTGAGTATAGGCAACAACCCCCACATAGTTATTATCAAAAACTGGAGATTGCCCATTATACTCTTTTACATAAATTCCAGCATTATTGACAAATGTTATATCTTCACCATTTTGTTGTATAAACTCACCGGCACAAGTAGCCGCACCAACTTGATTGTTTGAGATGACAGTGTTTCCCATTATATTGAGCGTTCCACCAAGTGAAAGTATAGCAACATTATAATAATCTCCTCCCACTTGAACTGGAACCCCAACACAATTATCCACAGTTGAATCAATCAAATTGCAAGTTCCACTTCCTACTGCAAGTGCACATAATCCAATCTTCGAAAATGTACAATTGGTAATATTCACCACTTTGTCAGTTTCAACAGCAATCCAAGAAGCACCACCAGAGAATGTTGAATCAATGATATCACAAGACCCACCTGATACTTCAATAGCAGTTCTTGAAATATCAATAAATGTGCAATTTTGGATTGTGACATCTTGTCCATCCTCAACCACAACTGAACAACTAGAATACAAATCTCCACGAGTGAAGGTTGTGTTTGAAATTTCAATCTTTGTTGTCACTTGTTCTGCACCTTGGGATGCATCAAAAACGACTCCTGAACCAGATTCAGAAGGATTGTTTTTCACACCCCCAAAAATAATTCCCAAAACAGAAGCCAAACACATGACCACAGCACAAATGATCAAAACTGCAAATTTTATTTTTTGTTTATTGGTGAACTTCATTATCTTAATTTCTCCCATTTCAAAGATAATTATTTATGTATGTTTAGCCAAAGTATATTTTACCATACATATATGCGTATAAATTAAATTTTACAAAAATTGTAAAAAACTTGCCGCTACTTTCTTTCATGATATATAATATCACTACCCCCCCCCCCATTGTCAAATAAATTTATGCGATTTTTGAAACTTTTTATAATTTTTTTATTAATAATTTTCTGCACAAAAAAAACAGGCACGACATAATGTCGTACCTGTCTCTTGTTTGTCAAACTTTAGACAAAGCGATTACGCTTGACCTGATTGTTTACGAACTTCTTCAGCGAAGTCGTCTTTTCTCTTCTCAAGGCCTTCACCCATTTGGAAACGAACGAATCTACGAACTGAGATTTTTTCACCGATCTTAATTGTAGCGTCGCTAACCAATTGTGCGATTGTTTTGCTTGGATCTTTCACAAATTCTTGTTCAAGCAAGCAAACTTCCTTGTAAAACTTTTTGATTCTGCCTTCAACCATTTTTTCAGCAACTGCTTCTGGCTTGCCTTCGTTCAAAGCTTGAGCTTTGAGAATTTCTCTTTCTTTGTCAATTTCAGTTGTATCAACTTCTTCTTTTGACACGTACTTTGGAACGGCTGCAGCAATGTGCATTGCAATGTCATGTCCAAGTGCTTGGAAGTCATCACTTTTTGCAACAAAGTCTGTTTCGCAGTTGATTTCAAGCAAAACACCAATTTTTCCACCCATGTGGATATAAGAGAATACTGCACCTTCGGCAGCAATACGAGATTGTTTTTTTGCTGCCGCAGCAATACCTTTTTCTCTGAGGTATTGAACGGCTTTTTCCATATCTCCGTTGCTTTCTTCAAGTGCCTTTTTGCAATCGTGCATACCAACGCCAGTTTTCTCTCTAAGTTCAACAACGTC